>DATLMC010000118.1:0-29006 GCA_035537435.1 Pyrinomonadaceae bacterium
GTCGTAGACCTCGCTATCTTGAGCCTCGGCGCGGTCAACGTGCCTATCTACACGACGCAGGCCCCCGACCAGGTTCGCTTCATCCTCGAAGACTCCGGCGCGCGCCTGCTCTTCGTCTCGGGGCGGAAGGTCTTCCGGCACGCGCGGCCCGGCATAGACCCCGTCGAGTTGGAGAACGTCGTCTTCTTCGACACGGACGCCGCCTCCTCGCGCGAGGGCTCGCTCACGCTCTTCGAGCTTGAGCAGCGCGGCGCGGAACTCGACCGCGCGGAGCCCGAAGTCTTCGGCCGCGTCCTCAACGCGGTCGGGCGCGAAGACCTCGCCACGATCATTTACACGTCGGGCACGACGGGCGAGCCCAAAGGCGTCATGCTCACGCACGAGGCTTTCGCGTCGAACGTGGTCTCGATAACGGGCGCGCTGCCCATCCGCCCGACCGACATCGCGCTCTCCGTGCTGCCGCTCTCGCACATATTCGAGCGCACCGTCTTCTACGTCTTCTGCTGGAACGGCGTGTCGGTCGCGTACGCGCCGTCGTTCGACGTGGTCGGCGAGTACCTGCGCGAAGTGCGCCCGACGATCATGACGGCCGTCCCGAGACTCTTCGAGAAGGTCTTCCACAAGATCGTAAAGAAGGGCACGGGCGAGGGCGGCTGGCGCTCAAAAGTCTTCAACTGGGCGCTCGGCGTCGGGCAGCGCTACGCGGAGCTGGCCGATAAGGGCGAGGCCGTGCCGCCGCTCCTTGAGATTCAGCAGGAGGTCGCGTCGCGCCTCGTCTTCTCGAAGTGGCGCGAGGGCGTCGGTGGCCGCCTGCGCTTCTTCGTCTCGGGCGGCGCGGCGCTCTCGCCCGTGCTGTCTTACTCGTTCCTCGGCGCGGGCGTGAAGATTCTTCAGGGCTACGGGATGACGGAGACTTGCGTCGTCTCGGCGAACCGGCCGGAAGACAACCGCGTCGGCTCGGTCGGCCTGCCTTTCCCCGGCGTCGAAGTTAGGGTCGACGCCGACGGCGAGATACTCGTGCGCGGGCCGAACGTGATGAGCGGCTACTACAACCACCCCGCCGAGACCGCCGCCGTGTTCACCGAAGACGGCTGGTTCAAGACGGGCGACGTGGGCCGTATGGACGACCGCGGGCACCTCTACATCACCGACCGCAAGAAGGAGTTGTTCAAGCTGTCGAACGGGAAGTACGTCGCGCCGCAGTTGGTCGAGAGTTTGATAAAGCAGAGCCAGTACGTGAGTCAGGTCGTGGTCGTGGGCGCGGGGCGCAAGCAGCCCGCCGCGCTCATCGTGCCCGACTGGGAGGCCCTCTCGTCCGCGCTCCCCACGCCGCAGGCCGAAGAGCACACGCAGCGCGTCGCCTGGAGCCGAAGCCCGGAGGCCGTCAAGCTCGTGCAGCGCGACGTGTCCGAGTTGACCAAGACTCTCGCCGACTACGAGCGCGTGCGCCGCGTAGCGCTCCTGCCGGAAGACTTCTCCATCGACGGCGGCGAGCTAACGCCCACGCTCAAGGTCAAGCGCCGCGTCATAGACGAGAAGTACAGCGGCCTCATCGACGAGATTTACAACGGAGCGGGGTAGGCCGAGAGTATTAACCACAGAGACACAGAGGCACAGCCAGAAGATTAGGCTGTGCCTCTGTGTCTCTGTGGTTAAATTTTTTCGTGAACGGCTTACGCGTCGGTCAGCGTCAGGCGCTCGATCTCCATGATGGAGTCGGCGAAGCGCGCGCGGTTGAAGGATGGCTCGCTGAATATTTCCTCGGCGAGCAGGCGCAGCGGCGCCGGGATGGAGAAGACGGCGAAGGGGAGAGCGTTCGCCGGCGGCGGGAAGCGGGAGAGTAGCTGCGTCTCCGCGCCGCAAAAGTCGCACGAACGTACGTGCGCGGCTATCGAGTCTCTGGTTTCGGCCCCGCCACGGCAGAACGTTAGGAGAGCCTCAGTCTGTGGGCAGGTCAGAAGCTTTCTGAACCCGACTTTGCTCGAAGAACGCATGTTTGCTCCTGGTCGTCTTATTCTCGGCCCGTGCGGGGAGGGCGACCCGCGCGCGGAAGCGCTCAATTCTGGAAGGCCCGGCGCGTATAAGGTCGGGTCGAGGCCGCGCCGTCTTCCGAAACTGCTGTTTCGGGCGTTCCGCTCGTGCATCGAAGCTAAAGTACCAATCACGACATTCTTCCAAAGTTTCGGCGCGCAACTAAGGGGGGGCGGCCGCCCTTTTCCTCATTTTTTTCAACGCCTTGCCCCGCGTGTAAAAAGATGTTGCTCAAACGCCCGACACTCTGTTACCATCTGGATGTGTTCGGGGACGCCGGCTGTGGCGTCGCAAGTGCCCGACACCCCTTCACGGTAGCCGCGCCCGTTCCCCTTTGCGGCAGACCGGCGCGGGTTTCCCTGCAAGGTCATCAATTAATTCGAACAGAGAGCTTGCGGAGCGCGAGTGCCACCTTCCGTATTGCCAAGTCTCGCCCCTTCGGCCTAAAATCGGGCCCGGATTCCCGACGAACCAAAGACGCCCGATGCGGCAGACGCGCGCGCCCCTAAACCCCACTCCTCAGCGGACTCGACACGCGCACCTCCGACCTTGCTCCTAACGGACTACTACCAGTAACATGGCTGCCACATCCGCCGATCAAGACCGACGCCCGAGCGACCCAATGACGAGCGCAACCGAAGAGACATCCCACGCGACGCCGGAGCGCGCCTCCGGCTCGGGCGAACGACCGCAGAGGCACGCGGGCGCTTGGGTCGAATCGCTCCGGCACTCGGACGTGTCGCGCCTCTGGTCCGAGCTACAGCGCATCGTCGTCAACCACCCGCTCGTGCGCGCCTCCTACAGCGCCGGCCTCTTAGTCGAGGAGGGCGACCGCGGGAGCGCGTACCTCGACATGACGCAGGAGCTATTCGTCACGCTCCTCGCCAAGTCGCGCTTCCAGCACTACCTCGACACCTCGATGACCGACTCGGAGATCGAGTGCGAGATAAGCCAGATAGAGCTGACGAACCTGCTGACGGCCGAGCTGCGCAAGCGCCACCCCGAGAGTTACCGCCTCGCGCGGCGCATCTCGACCATCATCCAGTCCTCCGCCAACTTCCGGCGCGTGGACTCGGCGGGCGTCGAGGCCGGCGAGGACGAGCCGCACAGGCGTCTGGTAGACCGCGTCTACGGGCTGCGAGAGTGGCGCGAGGACAAGCAGCGGCGCGCGCAGGCCGAGCTGGAGCAGCGCGTGCAGCTCATACCCGTCCGCCAGCGCGACACGCGCATGGTCGGCTGCACGGGCGACGCGCAGATAATCATCAGCAACTCCGACCTCGAAGACCTGATAGTCTCGGTACTCGAAGCCTGCGACTCGCCCGTGGACGTTCGCACGCTCCGAAGTCTCGTCATGTCGCGCCTGCCCGTGATGGACATATACCTCGTGCCCATCGGCGGCGACGACTCGGACGAGGGCCGCTCGTTCGAGCCCGTGGACGGGCGCGAGAACCCCGAGCAGTCGCTCCTGCGGCGAGAGTCAGAGGACGGCGCGGCCGGGTTCGTGGACGAGTTCCTCAAAGGTCTGCACGCGGCCGTGCGCGGCAAGTCTAAGCAGTACGACCGGATGCTCGGCGTCCTGTGGTATTGTTACCTGAGCCCGGCTCACATCACGCAGCTCGAAGCGGCCGCGCGTTTGAGCGTCTCCGACTCGCTCGTCTCGGACTACAGGCGGCGCATCGAGCAGCAGCTCCGCGCGCTCAACTTCACGGAGATAGAGCAGGCGCGCCGGTTCGAGACGGCCCTCCGCGATCGCGTGTGGGCGCTCGTGGCCGCGGGCAACGAGGAGGGCGTGGCGGTCTGAAACTTTCGACGCGCGCACGCGGGGGCGCGACTACTTAAGCGTCACGGCCGCGTGGGCCGTACTTTTGGGCGCGATTCGCGCTCAAAATGTTTTTGAGCGATTTAATCAAAGGGGTATGCGGCCGCACGGTTTGGGCGGACGGCCGCGGCGGCCGCACGGCGGAGTTCTTTGCCCGACTCGGCGCGTGGCAGATGAAGCAGTACGAGCACACAGCCTCCGACTACGAGCCGGTGAAGCCGCTGGCGCGCGCCTTCGACGAGGTCGAAGCGGCGCGCGCTTCGCGTTTCGACGCGGGCGCGGGCGGGGGCTTCGCCCCCCCGGCTGACGAGAGCGTGGCCCCCGGCAGTTCACCCCGAGACGAAGATTCGCGCGCGGAGGGCGAGGGGAGTGACGAGGCCGCCGACTCGCCGAAGCCCGCGCGCGAGTGGCCGCCGCTCAGGCGCGCGCACGCGCTCAGTTTCGCGGGGCTGCTGCTCTTCACGGCGGTCGTTTACTTCCGCCCGCAGGAGTGGATTCCCGGCCTCACGGGCTTCCGCTCGATCGCCTTCTGGATCGCGACCCTGACGCTCGCGGTCTTCCTGCCCACTCAGCTCGGCCTCGAAGGGACGCTCACGGCCCGGCCGCGCGAGGTCAACTTAGTCCTACTGCTGCTCGCCGCCGGACTCCTCTCCGTGCCGCTCGCGCTGGAGCCCGCCGAAGCTTGGGGCGCGTTCGCCGACTTCGCTAAGGTCGTCACGATGTTCGTCGTGATGGTCAACGTCGTCAGGACGGCTGCGCGGCTGCGCGCGATGTTCTGGCTCGCGTTCTTCGTGAGCGTCGTGCTGAGCGTGAGGGCGCTCTGGGACTACACCTCGGGCCGGCTCAACCCCGGCCGCGACCGCATCGAGGGCGCGATCGTCGGCGGCATCTTCGAGAACCCTAACGACCTCGCGCTGCACCTCGTGACGATGATACCGCTCGCGCTCGGGCTGCTCTTCGTCTCGCGCGGGCTTCTGAAGAAGGCCCTCTACGCGGGCGTGGCGTGCCTGATGCTGATGGCTACCGTCGTCACTTACTCGCGCGGCGGGCTGCTCGGGCTCGGGTGCGCGTCGTTCGTGCTGACGTGGAAGCTGAAGCGGCGCAACCGCGCGCTCGTAGTCGTCGGCTTCGTCCTCGCGGCGCTGGTCTTCGTCCTGCTCGCGCCGTCGGGCGTGGCCTCGCGCTTCGGCGGCGAGGACGGCGGCTCGGCCGACATGAGGCAGGCGCTGCTCATACGCTCGATAGTCGTGAGCATTTTCCACCCGGTTCTGGGAGTCGGGATGGACAACTTTCACATACTCTCGCTCGGCGAGAAGGTGAGCCACAACGCCTACACGCAGGTCAGCGCCGAGATGGGCGCGGCCGCGCTCGCGCTCTACGTCCTGTTCATGTGGGCGTCGCTGAGGCGCATGCGCCGCATAGAGGTCGAGACCGCCGGGCGCAAGAAAGAGGCGCGCGTCCACTACATGGCCGTCGCCTTGCAGGCGAGCCTCGTCGGCTACATGGTCTGTAGCTTCTTCGCGTCGGTGGCGTACCTCTGGTACGTCTACTACCTCGTCGGCTACGCGCTCTGCCTGCACAGGCTCTACGAGGCCGAAGGGCTCGCGGTCTTCTCGCGCGCGACGCGCTCGGCCGCGCCGGAAACTCCGGCCCCGGACGCGGCCGGCGCGGACTTGAACGCCGCCGCCTTTACGCGCGCGGCCGCGGGGCGGGGGCTTTAGGGGAGATGGACACGCGCACCTTCATGCAGGTCTTCTTCTGGGCGGGCGTGGGCGCCGTCGCGTACGCTTACGTCGGGTATCCCGTGCTCGTCGCGCTGGTGGCGCGCGCGCGGCCGCGCGGCGTGCGTCGCGCGGAGTGGGAGCCGGTGGTCACGGTCGTCATCACGGCCTACAACGAGGAGAGAGACCTGCGCGCGAAGCTTGAGAACACGCTCGCGCTCGACTACCCGGCGGACAAACTCGAAATCCTCGTCGCCTCCGATTGTTCGTCAGACCGCACGGACGAGATCGCGCGGGAGTTCGCCGCGCGCGGCGTGCGCCTGCACCGACAGCCCGAGCGGCTGGGGAAGACCGCCGCGCAGAACGCGGCCGTCGAGCTGGCGGGCGGCGAGATAATTCTTTTCTCCGACGCGACGACCCTTTACAGCCCGGACGTTTTGCGGGTGATGATGCCCTGCTTCGCGGACGCGTCGGTCGGCTGCGTCGCGGGCCGGCTCGTTTACGTCGACCCGGCCGAGACGGCGACGGGCGCGGGCGCGAAGTCCTACTGGGGCTACGAGACTTTCATCAAGGAGCGCGAGAGCCGCGCGTGCTCGCTCATAGGCGTCTCGGGCTGCCTCTACGCCGTGCGCCGCTCGGCCTACGTGCCGATGTACCACGAGGCTTGCAGCGACTTCCTCATCGCGACGAAGGTTTACGAGCAGGGCATGCGAACCGTCTACGAGCCGCTCGCGGTCTGCACCGAAGAGACGAACCGCCGCCCCGACCGCGAGCTGCGGATGCGAGTCCGCGTCATCGCGCAGACCTACACAGACCTCTGGCGCCACCGCTCGCTCATGAACCCCCTGCGCGGGGGCTTCTACTCCGTGGAGCTCTTCTCGCACAAGGTCATGCGCTACGCCGTGCCCGTCTTCCTACTCGTCACGCTCGCCTCGTCGCTCGCGCTCGCGCGCGGCTCGTGGTTCTACGCGC
The DNA here is from genome assembly GCA_035537435.1 of Pyrinomonadaceae bacterium. GTDB lineage: Bacteria > Acidobacteriota > Blastocatellia > Pyrinomonadales > Pyrinomonadaceae > JAIVGV01. The sequence continues at coordinate 6,544 of DATLMC010000118.1, forward strand.
TGGCGGCCGCCGCGCAGGTTGGCTTCTACGCGGCCGCGCTCGCGGGCTGGCTCGTCGAGAGGGCGGGCTCGCGCGTCCGCCTGCTCGCGCTCCCGCAGTACTTCGTGCTCGCGAACCTCGCCTCCGTGCTCGCCTTCTGGCAGTTCGCGCGCGGCGAGCGCTACGCGCGCTGGGAGACGGTGAGGGAGGAACAGATAGTTCCAAGTTCCAAGTTCCGAGTCCCAAGTTGAGAGCTTCGCGCCTTCGACTTTGAACTTTGAACTCGAACTTGAAACCTAACGAAGAGATGGCAGAGGAACTTAAAAAAGAGACTTCGCTGACGGCGCGCGCGTTCTGGCTGATGTTCGCCAAGACGCTCGGCTTCGCCTTCACGTTCCTGCTGCCGCCGCTGCTCGTGCGACGCCTGTCGCAGACGGACTACGGACTCTTCAAGCAGATTTTCCTCGTCGTCAACACGGCCATGACGGTGCTGCCGCTCGGCTTCGGCATGAGCGCCTACTACTTCCTGCCGCGCGAGCAGGGGCGCGGGCGCGCGCAGGTCGTCCTGAACGTCCTGCTCTTCAGCACGGCGGTCGGCGCGCTGGGCGCGCTCGCCATCGCGCTCTGGCCCTCGATGCTCGTGGGCCTCTTCAACGACGCGGCCTTCGCCGACTACGCGCACCTGACGGGCGCGCTCGTCTTCTTCTGGGTCGTCTCCTCGTTCCTTGAGACCGTCGCGGTAGCGAACCAGGAGACCCGCCTCTCGACCGCCGTCATCATCTGCGCGAACCTGACGAAGGCGCTCTTCATGCTCGGAGCGGCGCTCGCCTTCGGCTCCCTGCGCGCGCTCGCCTACGCGTCGCTCGCGCAGGGCGTCTTGCAGACGGCCGTGCTGCTCTGGTACTTGCAGTCGCGCTTCCCGCGCTTCTGGCGCACGTTCGACTGGGGGATGCTGCGCGCGCAGTTGGCCTACGCGATGCCGCTCGGCTTCGCGGGCCTGCTCTACACCGTGCAGACGGACTTGCACAACTACTTCGTCTCGCACCGCTTCAGCCCCGCGGACTTCGCCGTCTACTCGGTCGGCTGCCTTGAGATTCCGCTCATAACTCTGCTGCGCGACTCGGTGAACTCCGTGATGATTCCGCGCGTGAGTTTCTTGCAGAAGGAGGGCGAGACGCGCGAGATAATCCGCCTCATCGCGCGCGTGATGCGGAAGCTCGCGGCCGTCTTCTTCCCTACTTACGCGCTCATGATGGTCGTCGGGCGCGATTTCATAGAGTTCCTTTTCACGCCCGCGTACCTCGCGAGCTGGCCGATACTCGCCGTCAACCTGACGCTGCTCCCGTTCTTCGTCCTCGTGCTCGACCCGCTGGCGCGCGCCTACGCCGAGCACCGCTACTACCTCCTGAAGCTGCGCGCGCTGATGTTCTTCGTGCTCGTCGGCGGGCTCTGGTTCGGCGTGGCGCGCTACGGGCTGCTGGGCGCGGTCGGCACGGTGGTGGCGATAAGCGTCATCGAGCGGCTGGCGCTCTTGCAGAAGTTCGCGCGCGTGCTCAAGGTCTCGCGCCGCGACCTTCCGGAGTTCACAGACGTTGCGAAGCTCGCCGCCGCGTCGCTCGCGGCCGCGTGCGCGGCGCTGGCCGCGCGCGCTCTGATGACCGGCTTCAGGCCGTTCTTCGTGCTCGCGGCGTGCGGCGTCGCGTTCGCCGTCAGTTACCTCGCGGCCGTGCTGCTGTTGAGGGTCGTCAACGAGGAAGAGTTCGGGATGGTGCGCGCGAGGCTCGCGCGCCTGCGCCGTTCTAGCGCGGGCTCGGCGCGCGCGGCCGACCAGCTTACTTAAAGGAGAGACGCTATGTGCGGCATCGCCGGCTTCGCCGGTGACAACGAGGGGCTTTCGCGGGAAGAGCGCGCCGGCGTGTTGGAGCGCATGTGCCGCGTGATAAGACACCGCGGCCCCGACGACCAGGGCACGCTCGTCACCGACGGCGCGGCGATAGGGATGCGCCGCCTCTCCATCATAGACCTCGCGGGCGGGCACCAGCCGATGGCGGGCGAGGACGGCCGTGTCGCGCTCGTCTTCAACGGCGAGATTTACAACTACCGCGAGCTGAAGCCGGAGCTCGAACGCAAAGGCCACCGCTTCGTCACGAACTCCGACACGGAGACGATCGTCCACGCCTACGAGGAGTTCGGCGCCGGGTGCGTCGAGCGGCTGCGCGGCATGTTCGCGTTCGCGGTCTGGGACTCGCGCTCGCGCGAGCTGTTCATAGCGCGCGACCGCGTCGGCAAGAAGCCCCTCTTCTACGCCGTCACGCCGCGCGGCACGCTCGTCTTCGGCTCGGAGCTTAAGTCCCTGCTCGAACACCCAGAGCTCGGGCGCGAGGTCGACCCCGAGGCGCTCGACGCCTACCTCTCGCTCGGCTACGTGCCCGACCCGCTCTGCATCCTCCGCGGCGTGCGGAAACTCCCGCCGGGCTGCCACCTGACTTTCAAAGACGGGCGCGTCAACGTCCAGAGCTATTGGGACTTCGAGTACGCCGAGCCGTCCGCCGCCGAGGCGCGGCGCGACGTGGACGACTACCTCGAAGAGCTACGCGCGCTCCTGGACGAGTCGGTGCGGATGCGCCTCGTCGCGGACGTGCCGCTGGGCGCGTTCCTCTCGGGCGGCGTCGATTCGAGCACGGTCGTGGGGCTGATGTCGCGCCACGCGAGCGGCCCCGTCAAGACCTTCTCCATAGGCTTCCGCGAGGACAGCTACGACGAGTTGGCCTACGCGCGCGTCGCCGCGAAGGCTTTCGAGACCGAGCACCACGAGCTAATCGTCACGCCCGAAGTCTGTCAGGTCGTAGACGAATTGGCGTGGCACCTGGACGAGCCCTCCGCGGACTCTTCGGCCATACCGACCTACGCCGTCTCGAAGATGGCGCGCGAGCACGTCAAGGTGGTGCTCTCGGGCGACGGCGGCGACGAGCTCTTCGCAGGCTACACGCGCTACCTCACAGACCGCGGCCGCCGCGGCTTCGCGCGCCTCCCGCGCGCCGTGCGCGAGGGCGTCATGCTGCCCTTCAGCCGGAGCCTCCCGCACGGCGCGTGGGGGCGCAACTACCTGCACAACGTCTCGCTCGACCCCGTCGCGCGCTACCTCGACAGCGTCTCCTTCATCACCGGCCTCAACAAGCTCTCGCTCTACACCGAGGGGATGCGCGCCCGCCTCGGCGGCGCGTCTCGGGCCGAGGCCGTCTTCCGCGGGCACGCCGCGCGCGTCGCCTCCCCCGACCCGCTCGACACGCTGCTCTACATCGATAGCAAGACTTACCTCCCCGGCGACATACTGACCAAGGTCGACCGGATGAGCATGGCCGCCAGCCTTGAGGCGCGCGTGCCGCTCTTAGACCACAAGCTGATCGAGTTCGTCACGCGCATACCCGCGTCGCTCAAGATGAAAGGGGCTGAGACCAAGCACGTCTTCAAGCGCGCCGTGCGCGGGCTCGTTCCCGACGAAATCCTCGACCGGCCCAAGCAGGGCTTCGGCGTGCCCATCCCGCAGTGGATCAACGCGCAACTGCGCGGGCGCATCCGCGAGACGCTGACCGACGCGCGGGCGCGCGCTCGCGGCTACTTCGAGCCCCGATACCTCCGACTGATGCTCGACGAGCACGAGCGCGGGCGGCGCGATCACTCGGCGCAGCTGTGGTCGCTCTTCATGCTCGAACTCTGGCACCGCACGTTCATGGACGGCGACCACCAGCCCCCGCCCGCCGCCCGGCGCGCGGACGAAATGCTCGTGCCGGTCGCCACCTGACGGACGCGCCCCGGCGGCCGAGAAATGGTAATCTCTTCAAGAGCCCCGCGGGCTGCCCGAGGGCGCACGACGCGAGAGCCGACGCGATGAGTGTTAACCCCCAAACAATGCCTCCGAGTGAAGCCGGGCGAGCGGTCGCGCGCGGCGCTCAGCCGCGGCCGCCCGGTTACCTGCTGCTGGCGGGCATGCATAAGCTGCGCGGCTCACAGAGCCTCAGCATACTGGCCGAGATCGAACGCGCGCCCTACGCCGCCCCGGCCGAGGTGCGCGCCGGCCAGTTTCGCCGCCTCGCCGCGCTGCTGGCGCACGCCGAGTCGCGCGTCCCTTACTACCGCGAACTGTTCCGCTCACTCGGCGTCCGCAGCCTCGACATCCGCAGCCTCGAAGACTTCGCGCGGCTGCCCGTCCTGACCAAAGACATCATCCGCGAGCGCTGGCGCGAGCTGGTGCGCGAGGACGCGCCGCTCGACGGCCTCTCGCGCCACCACAGCGGCGGCTCGACCGGCGTGCCGCTCACCTTCTACCGCGAGCGCGCCTACATGGACGCCTCCGAGGCGGGGACGTTTCGCAACTTCCGACAGTGCGGGTGGCGGCCGGGCGAGATGGTCGCCTTCTTCTGGGGCAGCAGCGAGCGCATGCAGCGCATGTCGCGCGCCGAGTTCGAGCTGCGCCAGCGCGTCAGGCGCATGTACCAGTTCGACCCCTTCCACTCCGGCCCCGCGGAGATGGGGCGGTGGCTGCGCCGCTGGCCGACGCTCGGCGCGACGGTCGCCCACGGCTACGCCTCGACCATCGCGCGCTTCGCCGAGTTCATCGAGTCGACGGGTGGCCGCGCCGAGCCGCTGCGGGGCGTCTTCACCACCGCCGAGAAACTGTACGCGCCGCAGCGCGAGGTGATCGAGCGCGTCTTCGGCTGCCACGCCTACGACTGCTACGGCAGCAGCGAGGTGCAGAACATCGCCGCCGAGTGCCCGCGCGGGCGGATGCACGTCAACGCCGACTACGTGGTTCTGGAGGCGGACGGCGCGCCCGGCGCTTCCCGCCCGCTGCTCGTGACCTCCCTGTGGAACTACGCGATGCCCTTCATCCGCTACCGCAACGAGGACTGCGGCGAGTTGATCGACGGCGCGTGCGACTGCGGCAACAACTTCCCGCTGATGCGGCTCAACGTGGCGCGCGTCAGCGACAACTTCGTCATGCCGGACGGGCGGGTCGTGCACGGAGAGTTCTTCACGCACCTGATGTACGGCAGTGAAGGGATCACCACCTTCCAGTTTCACCAGACCGCGCCCGATCACATCACGCTCTGGGTCGTGCCCTCAGGCGAGGGCGCGCGGGAGGCGAGGGCGCGCACGCTCGAATCGGCGGCGGCGCAGATCAAGGCGCTCACGACCGAGCCCGTCACCGTCGAGGTGCGCGAGACCGACTCCATCCCGCTCTCTTCCGCCGGCAAGCACCGCTTCACCCGCTCCGATGTTGTCGCCTCGGCGGCGGCGCCGGCGACGGCGGGCGTCTGAAAAAATTTATGTGCGGCATCTGTGGCACCTATAACCCCGCGGGCGTCGGCCCCGAAGATCATGCGCTCGTCGGGCGCATGATGGAGCGGCTCGAACACCGCGGCCCCGACGGCGACGGCTCGTGGGCCGGCAGCCAGGCCGTGCTCGGCCACCGTCGCTTAGCCATCATCGACCTGGCGGGCGGGCGCCAGCCGCTCTTCAACGAGACGGGCGATGTCGGCGTCATCCTCAACGGCGAGATCTACAACTACCGCGAGCTGCGGCGCGAGCTGAGCGACGCGGGCCACCGCTTCGCGACCGCGAGCGACACGGAGGTCATCGTCCACGGCTACGAGGAGTGGGGCGACGACTTCGTCTCCCGCCTGCGCGGGATGTTCGCCTTCGCCGTCTGGGACGAGCCGCGCCGCCGCTTCCTGCTGGGGCGCGACCGCTTCGGCGTCAAGCCGCTCTACTACGCCGAGACGAAAGACCGCCTGCTGTTCGCCTCCGAGATCAAGGCGCTGTTCGCCGACGCGGAAGTGCCGCGCCGCCTGAACCACGCGCGGCTGGCGGAGTACCTGGCGTTCCGCAGCGTTGCCGGCGAAGAGACGTTGTTCGAGGGCGTGCGGGAAGTGGCCCCGGGCACGGTGCAGGTTTACGAAGCGGGGCGGCGCGCCGAGCGCCGCTACTGGTCGCCCGAAGTGCCGCCCGTCAAGAACGGACACGCCGGAGAGTTACTAGAGCGCGGTCGGGAACTGTTGTCCGACTCGATCCGTGCGCGCCTGGTCAGCGACGTGCCCCTCGGCACGATCACGAGCGGCGGGCTGGATTCGAGCCTGGTGAGCGCCATCGCCGCCGAGCACACGGCCGGCCCCATCGACACCTTCTGCGTCGGCTTCGGCGATGCGGCCTACGACGAGCGCCCGTTCGCGCGCGTCGTCGCCGATCGGATCGGGTCGAAGCACCACACCATTGAGGTCGCCCCCGCGGAGATCGAGCGCGAGCTGGATCGGCTGACGTGGGCGCACGACGAGCCGCTCACGCACCCGAACTCGATCCCCATGCACCTCATCTTCCGCGACGCCAAGGAGCGCGTGGGCGTCACCGTGCTGCTCTCGGGCGAGGGGGCCGACGAGGTGTTCGGCGGCTACGAGTGGTACGCGGTCGCCCACCGCCGCGACGCGCTGCGCCGCGTGCCTGCCCTCTCTCTGGCCGCCGCCGCCGCCCCCGCGCTCGGCAAGCTCGCGACGCTCAAGAAGGTGATGCGCCGCGACTACCTCGTCGCCGCCAATGCCGTCTCCGATCACGCCGCCGTCTCCGGCCTGGTGGCGGGCGGTCGCGATTATCTGCAAAGGCGTGCCGCCCTCTGGCCCGCCGGCCTTGAAAATGCGGACGGATTGTTCGTTTATGATCAACGTACCTACCTGGCACCGCTCCTACAGCGTCAGGATCGCATGAGCATGGCGGCAGGGCTGGAGGCGCGCGAGCCGTTCCTCGATCACCACTTGGCGGAGTGGGCCAACGCGCTGCCCGCCGCCGTCAAACTGGCCGGCGGCGTGCGCAAGGCGCTGCTGAAGCAGTTGGCCGCGCGGTGGCTGCCTGATGAGATAGTCCACCGCCGCAAGGTCGGCTTCGAGATGCCGCTCGGCGCGTGGCTGCGGCGCGGCGGGCCGCTCTCACACAGGGTCCAGGCACTACGCGACCGCGGCTCGCTGGCCGGGGAACTCGCCGAGCGCCCCGCCCTCGAAAGAATGATCGCGGAGCACGACGCGGGCGCGGCCGACCACACGAACATGCTGTGGTCGCTCGTCGCGCTCGACTCCTGGGGCGAAACCTTCCTGGGAGCGCGCGTGCAGAGCCGGCGGCTGCCGGGCGCGGCGACCGGCAGGGTGGTCGCGGCTTAGTCGGCGGCGCGCGTGGGCGCGAGCGCAAAGGGGATTGAGGGAATTGAGACGCAACATTTTAGAACTGATACCCAGCTTCCACCAGGGAGGCTCCGAACGCCAGGCCGTGCAGCTAACTCGCCTGCTGTGCGAGCGTGGGCGCTACAACGTCTTCGTCGCCACGCTGGACGCCGGCGGCCCGCTGCGCGGCGACATCGAAAGCCTGGGGATTGATGAGCCGCCCGAGTACCGGCTGACCAGCTTCTACGACCGCAACTTCGTCGCGCAACTGCGCCGCTTCGCGCGCCACCTGAGGGAGCGGCGGATCGACGTCGTTCACGCCCACGACTTCTACACCAACATCTTCGGCATGGCCGCCGCGTCGCTGGCGCGCGTCCCCGCCCGCATCGCCTCGCGCCGCGAGTCCTCGGTCCGCCCCCCGAAGCAGAAGCTGGTCGAGCACGGCGCGTTCCGCCTGTCCCACGCCGTCGTGGCTAACTGCGAGGAGATAAGGCGGCAGCTCCTCAAAGAAGGAGTGGGCGCGGCGAAGGCCGTCACGCTTTACAACGGCCTCGACATGACGCGCGTGACGCCCGCCGCCGAGCTGCAACGCGAAGACGTGCTGGCGGCGCTCAATCTTCCGCCGGGGCGCCGGCGCTTCGTGACCATCGTCGCCAACCTGCGCCCGCACTTCTGGAATCCGAAACCCGTCTCCCTGAAAGATCACCCGACCTTCCTGCGCGCGGCGCGGCGCGTGCGCGAGGCCGTGCCGGAGGCAGCCTTCGTCATCGCCGGCGAGGGTGAGCTGCTCGGCGAGACGCAGGCGCTGGCCGCGCAACTCGGCATCGCCGAGGACACTTTCTTCGTGGGCCGGTGCAGCCGCGTGGCCGACCTGCTGGCGATCTCGGACGTGTGCGTGTTGAGTTCGCAGTCCGAGGGCTTCTCCAACTCGATCCTCGAATACATGGCCGCCGCGCGGCCCGTCGTCGTCACGGACGTCGGGGGCGCGCGCGAGGCCGTCGCCGAGGGCGAGACGGGCTACCTGGTCCGCGCCGGCGACGACGAGCTGATGGCGGCCCGCATCATCTCCCTGCTGCGCGAGCCGGAGCGCGCGCGAGAGATGGGCGCGCGCGGGCGGCAGGTCGTCGTCGAGAAGTTTTCCTGCGAGGCGCAGTTCGAGGGCGCGCGGTCTCTGTACGACCGCCTGCTGGGCTCGGGGTCGCCCGTGGCGCGGCCCGGTGCGGAGCGCGTGCGCGTCGGCGAAGGCGTGTTAGGGGAGAAAAGGTAAACTGACCCCGGCGACGCGAGGACGCTCCCGCCCCCGGTCGTCGAGCTTCGCCGGGGTGTGTGCCCCGTAAATCTCGGCCGGCCGCCTGAGGCTTCGCAGCCACCGTGAGGCGGCTCACGGCGCACGTTCCACATTGATCACACAAGCCCCCCTCAAGGAGAATGAGCAGTATGTCTGTCGCGGTTGAGAGTAAAAGGCACGAGATCAAACGTGATGTTTTAGACATGTACATGAACCACCCGTTCCCCCAGTGGTCTAAGGAGGAGCGGCGCGGGCGCATGTCGGTCGAGGTCTGCCGCTATAAGTTCCTGGGCCTGGCGGAGCACATGAAGGGCGCGCGCTTCATCGAGGTCGGGTGCGGCACCGGGATGCGGAGCATGCTCGCGGCGCAACACTTCGGCGTGAAAGAGTTCGTCGGCTTCGACCACTCCCGCGCTTCGCTCGACTACGCGGCGCGCGTGGCGCGGGAGGAGGAGTTCGACCGCTTCACCCCAGTCGAGGGCGACCTCTTCAACATCCCCTACCCGGACGAGACCTTCGACATCGTCGTCTCCTACGGCGTGCTCCACCACACGCACGACCCGCTCGGCGGCTTCAAGGAGATGCTCAGGCTGTGCAAGCCCGGCGGGTTCGTCGCCATCTACCTCTACAACAAGTGGAACCACTGGCGGCACAACATGCAGAAGGACAAGGTCAGCCGGCTCGCCGGGCCGGACTACGAGAAGCGATTTGAAGTAGCCCACAGACTGTACGGCACGAAGCCGGTCGAGGAGATGACGCCCGCCGAGATCGCGTACTTTTACGACAAGTACTGCCACCCCCACAAAAGCGATCACACCTACGGGGAGACGCTGAAGTGGTTCAATCAGTTCGGGCTGGAATACTGGGGCAGCTTCCCGCCGCTCAGGCTGCGCGACGCGCTGGGCTACATCCAGTACCGCGGCGAGATCGCGGATCGCTTCCCGCTCCACGACGGCAACAACAAGCGGGTCGTCGAGCTGGCTTGTAAACTGCCGTCGGTGAAGTCCGCCACCCCGCCCTACAAAAAACCGAGCGCCCTGCACAACCTCTTCTGGCAGTCGGCGCTGGCCTGGATCGGGCGGGGCGGCGAATACTCCGAAGGATCGGCGCTGGCCGCCAGGAAGTCCCGGACGCAGGGCGGGCGGTGAACACGCAGGCGCGGGAGTGCGTCCTGTCGCGCGCCCGTTAACATAAGGCGGCTGACGGGGCCGCGATCGAGGGCCGGTAGCCGGCCCTGCTCGCAGGCGGAAGGGTTGAGGGCGGCGGCCCCGATTGCGCGCGCATCAGCCGTGGTTACGCGGTAGCTGACAAAGGTCGAGTCGATGCCAGAAAACGTCCAGATGTCTCACGCCCCGCAACTCCGCGTGCTGCTCGTCGCGCCGTCGCTCGACATGCTCGGGGGGCAGTCGCGCCAGTGCGCGCGGCTGCGCGGGCAGTTGGAGCAGGAGTCGTCGCTCGACGTGTCGTTCCAGCCCGTCAACCCGCGGCTGCCGGGGCCGTTCAGGAGTCTCCAGTCGATCAAGTACGTGCGCACCATCCTGACGACCCTGCTCTACTGGGCGCAGCTCGCCGCGCGCGCGTGGCGCTGCGACATCCTGCACGTCTTCTCCGCCTCCTACTATTCGTACATGCTCTCCGCGATGCCGGCCGTCCTCGTCGGCCGTCTCTACGGCAAGAAGGTGATCCTCAACTACCGCAGCGGCGAGGCCGAAGACCACCTGCGCAACTGGCGCACCGCGATCCCGACCATCCGCATGGCCGACGTGGTCGTCGTCCCTTCGGGCTACCTCGTCGACGTGTTCGCGCGCTTCGGCCTGAAGGCGCGCGCCATCCACAACATCGTCGAGCTGGATCGGTTCAGCTTCCGCGAGCGCCGCCCGCTGCGCCCGGTGTTCCTGACGAGCCGCCTGCTCGAACCGCTCTACAACGTCGGCTGCGTGCTGCGCGCGTTCGCGCTGATTCAACGGCAGGTGCCGGAGGCGAGCCTGACGGTGGCGGGCGAGGGCTGGATGCGCGGCGAGCTCGAACAGCTCGCGCGCGAGCTGGGCTTGCGCCACACGGAGTTCATCGGCGGCGTGCCGTTCGAGGAGATGCCCGCCATGTACGACGGCGCGGACATCTACCTGACGGCGACCGATCTCGACAACATGCCCAGCTCCATCGTCGAGTGCCTCGCCGCCGGGCTGCCCGTCGTGACGACCGACGCGGGCGGCATCCCCTACATCGTCTCGCACGAGGAGACGTGCCTGATGATCGCGCGCGACGATCACGAGGCGATGGCCGACAGCGCGCTGCGCCTGCTGGCGGACGAGGAACTCGCCGCGCGCATCGCGCGCAACGCCCGCGAGCACTGCCGCAAGTTCAGTTGGCCCGCCGTGCAGCGCGAGTGGCTGAAGCTCTACCACGAAATCGCGAGCCCCGCCGACGGGCGCGACCGGCAGTACGGCGAGGGGGGCTCCGCCGAGTGTCGCCCCTCACAGCCCGCCGCCTGAGAAGAAGTAGCGAGCGCCCCGGATGAGTCCAATCTCGGAGAAGCTGAAGAAACTGAGAGGCCGCAGTCTCGACGAGTTGCGCGTGCGCGGCGCGCAGCGGCTCGCCGCCGGCGCGGAGCGGCGCGGCTGGTCGGGGCAGTCGCGGCTGCCCGGCGATCAGAGTTTCTCCCGGCTGCTCGCCGCGCCCGCCCCCGACAGCGCGGAAATAGCCGCGGGCCTGCTCGCCCGTTTCCGCGCGCGCACGTCGCCCAAATTCTTCGCCTCCTTCTCCGACCGCGAGGGCGCCGTCCGGGCGCTCAAGCGGCGTTGGCCCGGCAACGTCGGCGCTCTGGTCGCGCGGGCAGACCGCGCCGAGGCGGGCGTCTTCGACCTGCTGGGCTTGCGCGGGCTCTCCTTCGGCTCGCCCGTGGACTGGCACCTTGAGCCGCTGTCGGGCAAGCGCTCGCCGCTCGTCCACTGGAGCCGGATCGGCGAACTCGACGCCGCCGCGACCGGCGACAAGAAGATCGTCTGGGAGTTGAACCGGCATCAGCACTTCGTCACGCTGGGGCGCGCCTACTGGGTCACCGGCGACGAGCGTTACGCGCAAACTTTCGTCGCGCACGTCACCTCCTGGATGGAGCAGAACCCGCCGAAGCTCGGCATCAACTGGCTCAGCTCGCTCGAAGTCGCCTTCCGCGCCGTCTCCTGGATGTGGGCTCTCCACTTCTTCAAAGACTCGCCGCGCCTGCGCCCCGACCTCTACCTGCGGCTGCTGAAATACCTCTACCTGCACGCCCGCCACCTGGAGACCTACCTCTCGACCTATTCGAGCCCCAACACGCACCTGACGGGCGAGGCGCTCGGACTCTACTACCTCGGGCTGCTGCTGCCGGAGTTTCGCGCCGCCGGTCGGTGGCGCGCCGCGGCCGAGCGGATTCTGCTCGGCGAGCTGCCGCGCCACGTCAGGCCCGACGGGGTCTACTTCGAGCAGTCGAGTTACTACCACCGCTACACGACCGACTTCTACACGCACCTCTACGTCCTTTCGGGTGCCAACGGTTCAGGCTTAGGCGGCGAGATCGCGGGGAGGCTTCAACTGCTCCTCGATCACCTGATGTACATCACGCGCCCCGACGGCACGACCCCCCTGTTCGGCGACGACGACGGCGGGAAGCTACTGAAGTTTGAGGAGCGTCGCCCGAATGATTTCCGCGCCGCGCTCTCGAACGGGGCGGCGCTGTTCGCGCGCGGTGACTACAAGTACGTGGCGGGAGGCGGCGACGGCGGCGGGAGTGGCGGGGCGGCGGAAGAGACGCTGTGGCTGCTCGGCGCGGACGGGCTCGAAGCCTTCGACCAGACGCCCGCACGCGCGCCCGCCGAAACGTCGCGCGCCTTCCCCGACGGCGGCTACTACGTGATGCGCGACGGCTGGGCGCGCGACTCCAACTACCTGCTGCTCGACTGCGGGCCGCACGGCACGATGAACTGCGGGCACGCCCACGCCGACGCGCTCTCCTTCGATCTGGCGGCCCGCGGGCGGACGCTGCTCGTTGACCCCGGCACGCACGCCTACACCACCTCGCCCGAACTCAGAGACCACTTCCGCGGCACCGCGGCGCACAACACGCTCACCGTGGACGGCGAGCCGTCATCCGTGCCCGCCGGGCCTTTCACCTGGCGGCACGTCGCGCGCGCTTCCGCCGGCGACTGGATCAGTCACGCACGCTTCGACTACTTCAGCGGGGAGCACGACGGCTACATGCGCCTGAGCGCGCCCGCGCGGCACGCCCGCGCCGTGCTCTTCGTCAAAGGCGATTACTGGATCGTTCGTGACAGCGTCGCGACCGTCGGCGCTCACAGATACGACCTGCGCTTCCACTTCACCCCCGACGCTTCGCCCGCCACCGAGCACGAAGGCGACGGGGCGGCTGAGGTGGTGCGCGAGCGGCCACGGGGCGAGGCCGGACTCTCGCTCTGTACTTTCGGCGGCGGCGCGTGGCGCGAAGAGGCGGGCTGGGTCTCGTCCTGTTACGCCGAGCGCGCGCCCGCGACCGTCCTCACCTTTGCCGGCGAAGGCACGGGGCCGCAGGAGTTCATCACCTTCATCTTCCCGCACGGCGCGCGCCGGGAGGGGGAGTTGCGCGTCGTGCGCGCCCTCGGGTCGGCGGGCGGGCGTTCGTTCGAAGTCAGGGGAGGGGCGGGAGGCGGACGCGATCTGCTGCTCGTCGGGGGTGCTCGCGCGGGCGAGTCTGTTAACATCGAGACGGATTTCGATTGGGCGTGGTTACGCTATCCGCCGGGCGAAGAGTTGCCCGCGGAGTTGGTGCTCGTCGGGGGTCGGCGGCTGTCGCTCGGCGGGCAAGAGATCATTAACGACGCGGGGCGCGTCGCGCACGCCGTCATCCGGCGCGACGGCGGCGCGTGGCGGGTTGAAGAAGGCGCGGGCGAGTCGAGGCGCGTCGCCTTGCGGGGCGCGGGCGGGCGCGTCGCGCGCGCGGAGTTGGAGAGCGTGAAGTAAGTTTATGTGTGGCATCAACGGCATCGCATTTTCCAGCCGGTCGGGGCGGCGCGTCGAGGCGGACGCGCTCGTGCGCATGCGCGACTGCCTGACGCACCGCGGCCCTGACGACAGCGGCTACTACATCGACGGGCCGGTCGGGCTCGGCCACCGCCGCCTGAGCATCGTCGACGTGGCGGCGGGCCACCAGCCGATGTCGAACGAGGACGGCACGCTGCGCATCGTCTACAACGGCGAGATCTACAACCACGCGGACTTCCGCGCCGGGCTCGAAGCGCGCGGCCACCAGTACCGCACGCACTGCGACACCGAGACGATCCTGCACCTCTACGAGGAGGAAGGCGCGCGCGCGGTCGAGCGCCTGCGCGGGATGTTCGCCTTCGCCATCTGGGACGAGCGCCGGCGGGAGCTCTTCATCGCCCGCGACCGGCTCGGCGTCAAGCCCCTCTACTACGTCCACGCCGGCGACGGCTCGCTCTTCTTCGCCTCGGAGATCAAGGCGCTGCTGGCCGCGCGCGCCGTCGCGCCGGAGCTTAACTACCCGGCGCTGCCAGACTACCTGGCGAACCACGCCACCTCGGGCGAGGAGACGCTGTTTAGCGGCGTCAAGCGGCTGCTCCCCGGCCACACCTTGCTGTGGCGCGACGGCGAAGTGCGGATCGAAAAGTACTGGGACCTCCAGTACTCCGCCGTCGCGGGCGATGGCGGCGACGCCGCGCCGCGCGGCGACAGAGACTACGTGGCGCAGTGGTCAGAGATGTTCCGCACCTCGGTGCGGCTGCGGCTGATGGCCGACGTGCCGCTCGGCATGTTCCTGTCGGGCGGCATCGACTCGTCGGCCATCGCCGCCGTGATGAGCGGGATGGTCTCGGAGCCGATCAAGACCTTCTCGGTCGCCTTCGCCGAGCGCGAGGCCAACGAGCTGCACTACGCGCGGATGGTGTCGGAGAAGTTCAAGACCGACCACCACGAGATCATCGTCAGCCCCGAAGAGTTCTTCGCCGCCCTCCCCAAGCTCATCTGGCACGAGGACGAGCCGCTGGCGCACCCGGCGAGCGTGCCGCTCTACTTCGTCTCGCGCCTCGCCGCCGCGCACGTCAAGGTGGTGCTCACCGGCGAGGGCAGCGACGAGATGCTCGCCGGCTACTACCGCTACCGCAAGACGGTCTACAACCTCTCGCTCGGCGCGCGCTACCACCGCCTGATGCCCGCCAACTTGCGCGGGCTGATCGGGCGCAGCATCGAGAACCTCCCCGCCGCCTCCCCCGTCAGGCGCAAGCTGACGCGCACCTTCCTCTGCCTGCCGCCGGACATCGAGAGCCTCTACTTCGACAACTTCGGCGTCTTCAACCTCCGCCGGCAGCGGGAGCTGCTGACGCCTGCGGCGCGGGAGCGCGTCGGCGCGCTCGATCCTTACGCGGGCGTGCGCACCCTGCTCGCGCAGACGGACGCCGAGACGCTGCTCAACCGGCTGCTCTACGCCGACACCAAGACCTACCTGCACGAGCTGCTGATGAAGCAGGATCAGATGAGCATGGCGGCGTCCATCGAGAGCCGCGTGCCGTTCCTCGATCACAAGCTGGTGGAGCTGACGGCGCGGCTGCCGGAGCGGATGAAGCTGCGCGGCATGACCACCAAGCACGTGCTGCGCGAGTCGATGAAGGGCGTCCTGCCGGAGCCGATCCTGACGCGCAGCAAGATGGGCTTCCCCGTCCCCCTGGGCGCCTGGTTCCGCGGGCCTTTCCGCCGGCTCGTGGACGACTACGTGCTCGGCGAGCGCACACTCAGCCGGGGCCTGTTCGCGCCCGACTTCGTGCGCGACCTGGCCGCGCGCCACCAGTCGGGCGCGGAGGATCACGCCGAGCGTCTGTGGATGCTCGTCAACTTCGAGATGTGGCAGCGGCAGTTCATCGACGGCGAGATGAGCGCCGCCCCGCCGCACTCGGACGTAACCGAGACGGTCGGCGTGTCCTAAGGGCGCGGCGCGCCGGGGCCGTGCGTGCGCGCCGAGGCGACGCGGGACTTCTAAAAAGCTTCTTATGGAAATGACGACGGCGACGGACACGGGCGTCGGGCGCGCGGCGGTCGATCCGTCCACGCTGCTGCGCGGGCGCGACATCATCTGCTTCAGCCACGACTGGAGCGGCGACCCGCTTTCCAAGACGCACCTGATGCGCCTGCTCGCGCGCGACAACCGCGTGCTCTGGGTCAACTCCATCGGCTACCGCACGCCCACCGCGTCGAAGGCCGACGTGACGCGCGCATTCAAGAAGCTGGCGGCCGCCGCCACGCCTTTGAGCGAGCCGGAGCCGAACATCTTCGTGCTCAACCCGCTCGCCGTCCCGGCGTACGGCAGCCCGCGCGTCCGCGAGATCAACCGCCACCTCCTGCGCTTCCAGGTCCGGCGCGCGATGCGTAAGCTCGGTTTCAAGCAGCCGCTCAACTGGGTCTTCAACCCGGCCGCGGCGGTCGTCGCCGGCGCGCTCGGCGAGGACAAAGTAATCTACTACTGCGTGGACGAGTACACGGCGTTCTCCGGCGTCTCTTCGGGCGCGCTCGCCGACCTCGAAGAACAACTGCTGCGGCGCGCGGACATGGTCATCGTCTCCGCCGACCTGCTCTACCGCTCCAAGTCGCCCTTCAACCCGAAGACGGTCGTCGTCCGCCACGGCGTCGACTTCGAACACTTCCGCCGGGCGGTCGAGCCCGCGACGGTGGTGCCCGCCGAGATCGCCGACCTGCCCCGGCCCGTGATCGGCTTCTTCGGACTCATCGCCGACTGGGTAGATCTGGAGTTGATGGCGCACGTCGCGGAGCGATACCCGCAGGGCTCGCTGGTTCTGCTCGGCAAGTCGACGACCGACACCTCCGTGCTCGAACGCCTCCCGAACGCGCACCTGCTCGGGCGCAAGACTTACGAAAGCCTGCCCGCCTACTGCAAAGGATTCGACGTGGCGCTGATGCCGTTTCGCATCAACGAACTGACGCTGAACGCCAACCCCCTGAAGGTGCGCGAGTACCTCGCGGCGGGGCTGCCCGTCGTCTCGACCGCGATCCCGGAGGTGGAAATTTTAGGTCAGTGCCGGATCGGGCGGGACAGGGAATCTTTCCTGCGCGAGGTGGACGCCGCGCTGGTCGATCCGGGACCGAGCGCGGCGAGGAGCGACGCCATCCGCCACGAGAGTTGGTCGGCCAAGCTCGACGAAGTCCGCCGCCACATGGCCGAGCAGCTCTACGCGGTCGATTGATCTCGCCGCCCGCGCGCCGCTTCAGGGGCGAGGCCGTTTCGACGCGCGTCGCTTCTCGGCTCGCTTGTCGAGCAGGGAGTTGAAGTAGATGGCGGCAACCAGTGAACCGCCGACCAGCATGAATGCCAGGAAAGTCATGAGCAGTATGTAATCGCGGCGCGCGGCGAGCCCGACGGGGCTCCGCCTCGGCTATTCACTCTGGCCGTTCCGGCGACCCCGGCGGCGGAGCGCCGCGCCCCCGGCCAGCCCCGAGCCGAGCAGGAGCAGAGTGACGGGCTCGGGCGTCGTGACCGTGAACTGCCGCTGCGTGGAGCCGCCCACGTTACTCGCCGTCAGGAAACCCGTCCCGCCGAAATTGACGACGAACAGCGGGTTCACTTTCAAGAACATGTCGTCCATCGACCCGTAAGCCGTGAGGACGCCGGACAGGAACGCGTTGTCGAAGGAGAAGGTTCCGGTGAAGAAATTTGATGTCACCCCGGCATAAGTCACGTTGGTGAGACCGAAGCCGGAGATGACGCTGTTCATGCCGACGGTCGTCGTCGCGCCGGGCGGGAGTTCGCCGGTGTAGTTGAGGTTGAAGTTGCCGCCGGAGAGGTGGGCCGTGCCGACGCCGGCCAGCGTCGAGGCGGTCCCGCCGGTCAGCGTCACGTTGTCAGCGCGCGCCGGAGACGTCAGCAGGCAGATGGCGAACAGGGCGACGAGCGCGGTGATTAGTCTGGTAGATTTAAGCATGACGTGATCGAACTCACTATTCCCGTTTCAGTCTGTATTGGGGGGTTACCGTGGCGGTGGGTTGATTGCTCCCTTAATTACACGGTAGGGGGTGGTGTTGACTCTCGCCTGATCGGCTGCGTCCTGAGAAAGATACCAATAATCCGCGTCGGGTTCCAGTAAAATATCATCCGTGCGAACGGGGGCGGGGATCACAGGCGGCGCAACATCGCTCTCCGGGCGGCGGGTAGTGTCCTAATTTCAAATTAGGGGCTCAAGATTATTCTATCAGCCTTCTGACGGCTTCTGTCAGCGCGTGAATGTCGTCCGGCTTGCTGAGGAACAAGTCCACGCCCGCGCTTAGCGCGTCGGCGCGGCAGTCGGTCGCCGAGACCATGATGATCGGCGTCGTGCGGTATCTCGGAAGGCTGCGCGCGTAGCGTGTGAGTTCCAGCCCGCTCGCGCCCGGCAACTCGTTGTCGAAGAGCAGCAGGCCGTACGAGAAGCCGCCCGCGATGCGGTTCATCGCCGCGTTGCCATCGGCGCACGATTCGACTCTCCAGCCCTCGGCTTCGAGCAGATCGCGCACGGCTTCCGAGACTAAGCGGTTATCTTCAACTAAGAGGATCGTGAGGGGCATCGGCGTGAGACCTCTGGCGCGGTGAGGGGAGCGAGGGGGCGAAGCGCCCGCCTCCTCACCCACGCGGGCGAGCCGCGACGCGCCCCCGCCTCATCGCCGCCCACCACGACGCGAGGGCGGCGACTAGACATTTATATTTGTAGGGGCAGGGCTCGTCCCTGCCCGCGGCGTGCGTCATCAAAATGTTCGCGCCTACGCGCTCATGCGGGCAGGGGCGAGCCCTGCCCCTACAGTTCTGCGACGGACTCTGCTATCTTCTGCGCCGCGGTCTTTTCAGAAACCAGCGACGGCACATGCGTAGCTCAACCTCAACTCACAAACTGAGTGATGGGCATCGCCGTTGAGCATGAGAGGTTCATACTCACGGCGACCGTTGAGCGCAAAAGCATCCTAATCCTATTTTGGATAGGAGGCAAGGCAGCCGCGCCCCGCCCGTTAGGAGACAGCTTCTAATGGGCAGGGCAGCGCGTCTGCGGTCGAAGCGGCTAGCCGTGAAGTTGCGGCAAGTCCGCGAGGCGTTGGGGCTGTCGCAGAATGAGCTGATCCGGCATTTAGGGCTGGCGGATGAGATTTACCAAAGCAACGTATCAGGCTATGAGTCCGGCGAGCGAGAGCCGCCTTTGCCCGTGCTGTTGAGGTACGCTGAAGCGGCGGGCGTCTGCTTAGATGTGCTGGCTAACGACAAGCTAGACCTACCCGTCAAACTGCCCGCCAAGCCCAAACATACCCACAGAGCCTAGCAACACAGATTTAAGACACTGCCAGGCGGCGCGTATGTTTGACAGAATCTCCGCGCCCGAGCCATATTGGATCGGCGTGCCTTCCCGGTCGAGAGCCGAAAGGAAGGTCACCTGATTGACTGACGCCGCCACTACCGCCCGCACGTGCCTCAATCAATTCTACAGCCAACAAAGGAATCATCTCAGAAGTCACCCGTATGAAACAGGTTCTGCGTAAAGGGCTCAAGGAGATCGTCGTCGGCGAGGTGCCCGACCCCGTCGCGCTGCCGCACCACGTCCTCGTCAAGCCCCTCTACTCGCTCATCAGCAGCGGCACCGAGACGGCGGACATCCACCAGGATGGCATCGTCAAAGAGGTGGCCGAGAACCCTTCGCACCTGCGCAAGGTCTGGGAGGTGGTCAAGCAGCAAGGCCCCATCCGCACGGCGACCGAGGTGCGCGCCAAGTTCAGCGAGTACGCGGCGCTCGGCTACTCCGGCGCGGGCGTCGTCGTCGACAAACACCCGACCGTGACCGATCTGGAGATCGGCGACCGCGTCGCCTACGGCGGCGAGGGCACGGGGCACGGCGAGACCGTCGTCGCCGGGCGCAACCTCGTGGTGAAAGTGCCCGACGCGGTGCCCTTCGAGCACGCCTGCTTCACGACGCTCGGCAGCATCGCGATGAATTCCGTCAGGATCGCCGACATCAGCCTGGGCGACACGGTGGCGGTGATCGGGCTCGGGCTCGTCGGGCAACTGGTCGCGCAACTGGCCCGCGCGCAGGGCGGCCGGGTCATCGCCGTCGACATCAAGGCCGACCGGATCGAACTGGCCCGCCAGCTCGGCGCGGATCACGCGCTGATGGGCGGCTCCGGGACGGCGCAGGAGGTGGGAGCCCTGACCGGGGGGCGCGGCGTGGACTGCGTCATCGTGGCCGCCGCCTCGAAGTCGGCCGCGCCCGTGCAGCAGGCCATCAAGTTTTGCCGCGACCGCGGGCGCGTCGTCGTCGTCGGCGCGATGCCGCTCGACCTGCCGCGCGACGAGATGTACATCAAGGAGCTGCAACTCATGATGTCGCGCGCCTACGGCCCGGGCAGCTACGACCCCGTCTACGAGAAGAAGGGGCAGGACTACCCTTACGCCTACGTCCGCTGGACCGAGAACCGCAACATGGAGGAGTTCCTGCGTCAGGTGGCGCTCGGGCGCGTCGAGTTGCAGCCGCTCGTCTCGCACCAGTTCCCGCTGGCTGACGCGGCGGAGGCTTACCAGACGATCATGAACCCGGCGGCGAACAGCCTGGCGGTGCTGCTGCGCTACCCGGCCGACTCCGCGCCCGAGGGGGCGATCAGTTTCGAGCCGTCGCGGAAGGTGTCCGTGCCGCGGGGCGCGGGCGCGTCGTCGGGAGGCGGGGGGTTGCGCGTCGCGCTGTCAGGGGCGGGGAATCTGGCCCGCTGGGTGCATCTGCCGAACCTGAAGAAGATTTCCGGCGTCTCGCTGCGCGCCGTCCATTCGGCGAGCGGCGCGCGCGGCAAGAGCTACGCCGAGCGCTTCGGCGCCGCGTACAGTAGCTCCGATTACGAGGAGATTCTGCGCGACCCGGAGGTCGACGTGGTGCTCATCGTCACGCGCCACGAGCACCACTTCGCGCAGGCGCTCTCGGCGCTGCGCGCGGGCAAGCACGTCTTCATCGAGAAGCCGATGGCGCTCACGGACGACGAGTGCCGGCAGCTCTCCCACGCCGTCCGCGAGACGGGCAAGCAGTTGACGGTCGGCTTCAACCGCCGCTTCGCCCCGTTTTACGTGGAGCAGAAAAAACTACTCGCCCGCCGCACGAGTCCGGCCGTCATCAACTGCCGCATGAATTCGCCGGGGCTCGTGGGCTCCTTCTGGGCCGCCGACCCGACCTACGGCGGGGCCATCCTCGGCGAGGGCTGCCACTTCGTCGATCTGATGTACTGGCTGCTGGATTCCGAGCCCGTCAACGTCTCCGCCTACTGCCTGCCCACGGGCAAGCAGGACCCTATCGGCGAGAACAACATGGTCGCCAGCTTCCGCTTCGCCGACGGCTCGGTCGGCAACCTGACTTACTGTACCGTCGGCAGTAAGACTTCGGGCGGGGAGCACGTCGAAGTGTTCGCGCAGGGCGTCGGCGTCAGCACGGAAGACTTCAAGCGCCTGACGATCAAGGCGGGGATCAAGCGCGGGCGCAAGCGGCTGTGGGGCGAGAAGGGCTACGCGGCGCAACTCGAAGCGTTCATCGAGGGCATCCGCGCGGGACGGCAGCCCGACGTGACGGTGCGCGACGGCGCGCGCGCGACCGTCGCCTGCCTGCGGATGCTCGAATCTGCCAGGACGCTGAGCCCGTGCACGATTGATCTCGCTGACGTTTTAAGTTGATCGCACGAGCGTGGCGGGCACCGAGTCATTACCTGACGCCGCAGGGCATACGGCTTTTCGTTTTACCGGTCGGGCCGAGGAGGTAGACATGTCCGTGGCAGCGAAGACGAAAATGTTGAGCACGTCGGCGCAGTTGACGCGTCGTCCGAGGCGGGCGCGCGGACGCCTGCCGCGCCGCTTCCGTCTGTCGTCGGCCGCGTGTCTCTACATCTGCTTCGCTCACCTGTCCCTCGGCTGTACCTACGCTCAGCGCCCGCGAACGACGGGCGCCACACGACCCGAAGCCGCAACGTCCGCGGGTACGACCGGTGCAGAGTCTTGGGAAGCAGCGGTCGGCGACCTGGTGCGCTTCCCCTCGGCGGAAGTGGAGTTCATCATCGGGCCGCAACTCAAGAGCGGCAGCGCGCTGAACCCGGTGCCGTGGTACGACCAGAACGCGCTCAGCCGGGGCCTCGAGTTGGGCGAGGCCTTCCCCGCCAACCCGCCGGGGAGCGTGCTGCTCCCCGGCACGATCTCCGTCACCCAGAACAGTAACCAGATCACGGGCGCGGGCACGCACTTCGTACAGGATTTCGCCACCGGCCCGAACGCTTACTTCGTCATCCACGACGCGGGCGGCGCGCACCCGTTCATCCGCGGCTCTGTGACGGACGACACCCACATGGCGGTCACCGCGCCGTGGCCGGGGCGGTCGTCGGCGGGCCTCAAGTACGGCGGCATGAGCGCCGACGAGTTGGACAGCTTCACGAACCTCAACTACTACGATCAGGGCCTCGTCCAGTACACGAACTACTACCGCACCGGGGACGCCCGCTTCCTCTCTTACGCGCGCAAGATCAACGACTCTTGGTGGAAGTCCACGTACGTGAGTGAAGGCCGCACGCCCATCGACAACAGTTTCAGCCCGCGCACCTCGTCCCTGGCGGGGCTGATGCTGCGCGCCCTCGACGGTAGGCCGGAGATGTGGCCCTGGATCACCGACTACGTCCGCCAGCAGTTGCACCTCTGGGTCTCGCTCCGCGCCGACTATGCGGGGTTTTATTACGGCATCCGTGACGGGGGCTACATGCTGCTGCACGCGGCGAACTTGGCGCGGGTGCACCCCGACCCGGCAGTCAGGGCCGAGTTCCGGGCCAAGGCTCTGGACGGGGCCGTGCGCTACTACGCGCGGCTGCAGGGGCCGGACGGCGGCTTCTACTTCGACCTCGACGACATCAAGGGCACGACGCAGCCGTTCCAGGAGGGCATCCTCGCCGAGGGGCTGATCGCCGTGCACCGGCTG
>DATLMC010000119.1:0-26015 GCA_035537435.1 Pyrinomonadaceae bacterium
GAGACGAACGACCCCGCGCCGATGACCGTCGTGCTCAACTGGGCGGCCGACCTCAAGCGTTAGCCCACCGACGACCCTTCCCCGTCCGTCTTACCCACGCTGCCGCACGCGCGCCCTTCAACGCCCGGCGCGCTCGCGCGCGACGAGCAGGCGGCGCAGGATTTTGCCCGAAGGCGACTTCGGAATCTGTTCGACGAACTCGACGAGCCGAATCTTCTTGTAGGGCGAGACGCGCGCGGCGACGAACGCGATCAACTCGTCGGCGTCCGCCGCGCGATCCGGTTTGAGCACGACGAAGGCCTTCGGCACCTCGCCGGCCTCCTCGTCCGGCGAAGGTATCACGGCGGCGTCGGCGACCGCCGCGTGCGTGACGAGCAACGCTTCGAGTTCGGCGGGCGCGACCTGAAAGCCTTTGTACTTGATCAGCTCCTTCTTGCGATCCACGATGAAGAAGTGGCCCTCCGGGTCGGCGTAGCCGATGTCGCCCGTGTGCAGCCAGCCTTCTGAGTCAACCGTCTCGGCGGTCGCTTCCGGGCGGTTCAAATAACCTTTCATCACCTGAGGCCCGCGCACGCAGATCTCACCCTCGCCGCCCGCGCCCAGCTCCGCGCCCGTCTCCACGTCGACGATCTTGCATTCGGTGTTCGGCACGGGCGAGCCCACCGAGCCGGGCCTGCCGCGCGCCGGGTCGTGCGGGGCCATGTGCGTGGCGGGCGACGCCTCGGTCATGCCGTAGCCCTGCTTGACGTGGCAGCCGAGTCGCGCCGAGACCTCGCGCGCGGTCTGCGCGCCGAGCGGCGCGGCCGCCGAGAAGACGGTGTGCAGGCTCGTCAGATCGTAGCGCGCGACCGCCGGGTGCTTCGCGAGCGCGAGCATGATCGGCGGGACGACGTGCGCCATCGTCACCCTATGCTTCTCCACCACGCCGAGAAATTCTTCGAGGTCGAAGCGCGGCAGCACGACCGTCGTCGCGCCCGCGTAGAGGCTGAAGTTCATGATCACGGTCAAGCCGTAGATGTGGAACATCGGCAGCACGCAGACGAGCGTGTCGCCCCCCGCGGCGTGCTCCGTCCCCTCGATCTGCCGCAGGTTCGCGACGAGGTTGCGGTGCGTCAGCATCACGCCCTTCGACGCGCCCGTAGTCCCGCTCGAATACGGCAGCGCGACCAAATCCTCGCGCGGATCGATGGCGACTTCCGGCGCGGCGTCGCCCGACCCCGCTAGCTCCGCGAACGGCGTCGCCGCATCGCCGCACTCGCCGAGGACGAACGACTCGCGCAGGGGCGACCGCGCCGACGCTTCCCTCGCCTTATCGAGTAGCGCGGGCGCGGCGAGCAGATACTTCGCGCGCGAATCTGCGAGTTGCTTGGCGATCTCTTCGGCGGTGCAGAGCGGGTTGAGCGTGGTGACGACGCCGCCGGCGAGCGCGACGGCGTGGAAGGCGATCGCGTACTCGACCGCGTTCGGGCTCAGGATCGCGAACACGTCGCCCTTCGCGAGCCCGCGCGCGGCGAGGCCCGCCGCGACGCGGCGCACCCACTCGTCAAGCTCCGCGTAGCTCGTCGCGCGCCCCGTCGCGCCGTCGATCAGGGCGGGCTTGTCTTTCAACTCGCCCGCGCGCCCGAAGACGAAAGGCGTGAGCGCGGTGTCGGGGATGGTGACTTCGGGGTAGGGGCCGCGGAAGATCATAAACGCCGTGACGGGTGAAGAGGAAAACCGTAAACCGTGAACCGTGACAGGTGACGGGTGAAATCGAGACCGGGTCGAGCGCGGCGATTCTATACGAACTCGTTATGC
Source organism: Pyrinomonadaceae bacterium (assembly GCA_035537435.1). Taxonomy (GTDB): domain Bacteria; phylum Acidobacteriota; class Blastocatellia; order Pyrinomonadales; family Pyrinomonadaceae; genus JAIVGV01. The sequence continues at coordinate 1,798 of DATLMC010000119.1, forward strand.
AAGCAACAACTAAATCTTGTCACCCGTCACGGTTTACCTGTCACGGCCGTTCACGGCTTGATCCTGTAGGCGCGACCCTTCCAGACGACGACGACCTCGCCGCCGAGCGCGCCGGCGACGCGGCCGATCTCCGGCTCGTCGGCGACGAGGGCGCGGTACTGCTCGGAGTTGCGGCGCACGACCGTCGTCGCCTGCGAAGAGTTGTAAGCGGTGTCGATCCACGAGTCGCCCTGCCGGCGGAACTTGCGGCCGGCGACCTGGCGCGTCTCGGCGGGCGAGTTGTCGTCGGATTCGGAATCGCGCCTGCCCCTGTCTTCTCGCGCGCGCGACTCCGACTGACGACCGCGCGACCCGCCGGAGCGGTCGGCTGACGAAGCGTCGTCCGAGTTGAGCGCCGCGCGGTTGTTCAAGGCGCGCGGCGCGGGCGCTACGCTCTCGGACGCCTCTCCGCGCCGCGCCGCGGCTCGACGCGACTTCAGCGCCTCCTTCTTATCCGCGGCTTCTACGTCCTTCACGGACTTCGCCGCGTCTCTCGCCATCGACGACACCTCGTCCTGCGGCTTGGGCTGGGGCGCTGGCGTCGCGGCGAGCGCGCCCGCGCCCGCCGCCGCGGGCGGCGACGGCAGATCTTCCACGCGCCTCTGCGCCACTTCCGGCTGCGGCGCGGCCGATGTCACAGGGACTCCTTCGCTCGCCGTCGCCGCGCCCGGACTCACGGGCGCGATCACGCCGCCGGCCTGCGCCTCTTTCCGCTCCGCAACCCCGTCGTCGTAGCGCCGCGCAGCTTCGCTCCTCGTCGTCGTGGCGGGCGCGTCGTGAGCTTGCGTTTGCGCCGGGGATTGCGCCTGCTGATCGATGGCGGCCCCCGTCGCGCGCTGCTCCTGCTCGGCGGGCGTCGTCCTGGCGAGCTGCGCTTCGTCCTGTCGCGCCGCCCCCTGGTTGCCTCGCGGGACTTGCTTCATCAGGACGAGCGCGACGACGCCGACGCCGAGGAGCGCGACGACCGGCATCGCGTAGCGCCACGCGCCCGGCGCAACGAGCGCCGCCAGCCACACGCGCCACGGCGCGGCGACGGCCTCATCCTTCGAGACTCCCGGCTCGGCGCGCGCGGGCCCGAGGTTCGCGGCGAGTGCGAGGCCGGTCGCCGCGCGGCGGCAGTCGTCGCAGTCCGCGAGGTGAGAGAGGTAGCGCGAGCGCGCCGCCTCGGGCGCGGCGTTCTCCGCGAAGGCGTTCAACTCGTCGGCGTCCAGGTGCTGTGCAGAGGCGACGCCGCGATCCGGCGCAAGACCGCCGCGCGCTAACGCCGCCGCGCCGTCGCCCGCGCGCGCCCCGCCGCGCCGCGCGTGATCGCGCAGCAGGGCGTCCGTCTCTCTGTCGAACTCAGGCTTCATTAGTAAAACTTTTTCGTCACTCTTGGGCACGCTCTCGCGCCGTTGTTAGAACGCCCGGCGGCGCGCGATCTTGCGCCGCGTCGCGGCGCGCTCCCGACAGCACCTCCCGGCGCGCGTCTCACTCGTAAAGCTCCTCGCGCTGCTCCGCCGCGGGCTCGGTCGCGAGCAGCGGGGCGAGGTCCGCGTCGGTGCGCTCGGCTGATTCGGCGAGCGCGCGCCGCGCCTCCTCGCGCGTCCAGCCGCGCTCCGCCGTGAGAATCTTCTCTACGCGCTCGCGCACCTCCGCGTGCAGTCGCGTCAGACGCCGGCTCGCCGTCGCCTCGTGGACGCCCAGCACAGCGCCCGCTTCACGCAGGCGCAGGCCGTCGAAATAGTAGAGCTTGATCAGAAGCCTGTCCTCGGCCGAGAGCCCGGCGACGACGCGCGCGAGCGCTTCGTGCAGCGCGCCCGTCGACTCCGCGTGCGCGAGCGCGCGTTCCGGGTCGGGCGTCGCCGCGACCTGAAACCCGTCGTCGCCCGCCGCGGGCTCGTGCGCGAGCCGGTCGAAGTCCGCGTCCTCCTCGGTCTGCACGAGGCGCGAACTCTTCCGGTGCCGATCAACCGCGAGCTGCGAGACGACGGCGCGCAGCCACCCGCCCAGGCTCCCGCACCCTGAATAGTAGGCGAGCTTGCCCGCCGCCCCGCCGCCGCTCGTCGCGCGCAGGCCGTAGAGTTCCGCCCAGATCGACTGGGCCAGCTCCTCGGCCGCGTCCTCGTTCGCGCTCGCCCCGCGCGCCGCCGAGAGGACGGTCGCGCGGAAGCTGTTGATGAGATCGTCCCACGCGCGCTCGTCCGCGCGCTCGCAGGCGACGACGAGGCAGAGGTCGTCGGCGCGCAGGCCGTCGATGAACTTCGAGACGCGCGCGGCCGAGGCTTCGGGCTCGTCGCGCAGCACGTACTTCCCGACGACTTTGCCGACGCGCGGCTCAAGCGCCGCGGCGTCGAGCCCGCGCGCGTCCGAGGCGCGCGCGACGAGGCGCGCCGCGCCGTCGCGCACCGTCCGCCCCAGCTCTTCAGCCGTCAAGCCCATCGTCGAAGTATGATGCCCGTTGGCAACGCGGCGGTATGCTAGCACAGGGGGGAGGGATGAGGCATGAGAGATAAGGGATGAAGGATGAAGGATGAGGCGTGAGGTTTTCACCGACGCCCGGCGCGTCGCCGCGCGCCCATGTTCGCGTTCGCCCGCGGGCTGTGATTAAAATAGACTCGATGGAGGACGGCGGTTGCGGTCTGAAAGCTGGCGCGGCGCGGGCGCGCTTTCATCCCTCATCCCTCATCCCTCATCCCTTCGTCATGCTTCGCGTCACCGAAATCTTCCGCTCCATCCAGGGCGAGTCCACGCACGCCGGGCGGCCCTGCGCGTTCGTGCGCCTGACGGGCTGCCCGATGCGCTGCACGTGGTGCGACAGCGAGTACACCTTCACGGGCGGCGCTTCGATGACGCTCGAAGGGGTGCTCGCACAGGTTCGCGCGTTCGGCTGCCGTCTGGTCGAGGTGACGGGCGGCGAGCCGCTCGCGCAAAGGGGGGCTTTCGAGTTGATCGTGAGGCTGTGCGACGAGGGTTACGAAGTCCTCGTCGAGACGGGCGGCTACGTCTCGACCGCAAACGTGGACGAGCGCGCGAAGATCATCCTCGACGTGAAGTGCCCGGCGTCCGGCGAGGCCGGGCGCAACCACTGGCCGAACCTCGACCGGATACGAGCCGACAGGGACGAAGTTAAATTCGTCGTCGCGGACGAGGGCGACTGGGAGTACGCGCGCGGGGTGATCGAACGTTACGATCTCGAACGTCGCGCGCACGCCGTCCTCGTCTCGCCGGTGTGGGGCGAGATAGATTTACGACGACTCGCCGATCTCGTCGCCGCGAGCGGGCTCGACGTGCGGATGCAGTTGCAGATGCACAAACAGATCTGGGGCGCGGAGGCGCGCGGAGTGTGAAAGGAAGGGATGAGGGGTGAGGGGTGAAAGGAGAGCTGATCCGGCGTCAGCCTTTCTTTCATCCGTCACCCCTCATCCCTCGATCCTATGGGCGGTTTCGACGAGAAGGCTTTTGACGTGTCGGAGGATGAATTCGATTCATCCCTCATCCTTCATCCCTCGTCCCTCGCGATCTGCCTCGTGTCCGGCGGCATGGACTCGTGCGTCACGGCGGCGATGGCGCGTGAGGAGAACGACGAGCTGGCTTTCCTGCACGTCTCCTACGGGCAGCGCACCGAGTCGCGGGAGCGGCGTGCGTTCGAGGAGATCGCGGACGCCTACGGCGTCGAGAGACGCTTCGTCGCGTCGCTCGACTACCTCGCGCGCATCGGCGGATCGTCCCTGACCGACAGGGGGATTACGGTCGCCGAAGCCGATCTCTCGTCGCGCGCGATCCCTTCGAGCTACGTCCCGTTCCGCAACGCGCACCTGCTGGCGATTGCGGCGAGCTGGGCGGAAGTTTTGGGCGCGGGCCGCGTCTACATCGGCGCGGTCACGGAAGACTCTTCGGGCTACCCCGACTGCCGCCCCGAATTTTACGAGGCTTTCGGTCGCGCCATCGACGCGGGGACGAAGCCGGAGACGCGCGTCGAGATCAGGACGCCGGTCATCGCCCTCAGCAAGTCCGAGATCGTCCGGCGCGGCGTGGGGCTGGGCGCGCCGCTCGAACTCACCTGGTCTTGCTACCGGGCGGAGGAGCGCGCCTGCGGCTCATGCGACTCGTGCGCCCTGCGCCTGCGGGCCTTCCGCGAGGCGGGCTTGACCGACCCAATCCCTTACGCCTGAAGCGCGGGCAACGCCCGCGCCCGAGAGCCGCCCCTTTCGGCGACAACCGGGTCATTCCCCGCCGCATCTTAGACAGGGCTACACGCTTGATCGTATCCCCCGACGAGATTAGACTCTCCCACGCATTCAGACAAAAAGTTTTAAGAGGAGACCCCGGATGAACCGCCCGAAAAATCTGATCAGTTTCGCCGCCGCCGCGCTGCTCGTCTGCGCGTTCGCCGCCGCCGCCTCAGCCCAAGTGGCTAGTGTCTCCGGCAAAGTCTTCCTCAAAAAGGCCGACGGCACCGCCGCCCCGCTGCCGGGCGCGACGGTTAAGTTCTACCGTACCGACATCAAACAGGAGTTCGAGGCTAAGACCGACAAGAGCGGCCGCTACGTCTACGCGGGGCTCCCCTTCGTCGGGACCTTCACCGTCGTCGTCAGCGGCCCCGGCGCGGCGCCGACCTACAGGATCGGATTCAGAGCCGCCAACAACCCGGAGAACGACGTGACGCTCGAACCGGGCGACGGGCGCTCGATCACGCTCGCCGACATCGGGACGCTCGAGGCGATGAAGGGGAAATCGGGGAAACCGGTGGAAGGCGTCAACGCGGCGGAGGCGAAGAAGAAGGCTGACGAGATCGCCGCCGAGCGCAAGCGCGTCGAGGCGGAGAACGCCAAGGCGACCGAGATCAACGCCAAGGCCCCCGAAATCCTCAAGGCGGGCAACGAGGCGTTCGGCGCGAAGAACTGGGACCTCGCCATCACCAAGTACGACGAGGGCATCGCGCTGCTGCCCGACGACCCCGTCTTCTACAGGAACAAAGCCGTGGCCCTCTTCTCGCGCGGGCGCGACAAGTACAACGCCGCCGTGAGGGTTAAGCCGAACGATCAGGCGGGCATCACCGCCGCGCGGGAGGACATGAAGGGCGCGACCGAAGCGGCCGAGAAGGCCGTCGGCGCGCTGGAGTCCAAGGGCAGCGGTGGCGCCGCCCCCGCGCCCGATCCCTCGCAGCCGAACAAGGCGCTCGACCTCCTGAGCACGCGCGCCGAGGCGTACCGCCTTGCCCTGACGACCAGTACGACCATCGACAACGACGCCGCGGCGAAGGCGATCGAGGCTTACATCAACGCCGAACCCGACCAGGCGAAGAAGGACGCGACGCAGGCGAGCCTCGGCGACGCGCTGCGCTTCGCGGGCAAGTACGACGAGGCGATTGCCAAATTCCGCGAGGCGCTGGCGAAGAACCCGAACAACCTCGACGCGATCTTCGGTCTCGGCATCGCCCTCGCCTCGAAGTCCGGCGCGGGCGATAGCGATCCGGCACTCGTCACGGAGGCGCGCGACGCCCTCAAGCAGTTTGTCGCCAAAGCGCCCGACACTAACCCGCGCAAGCAGGAGGCCGCCGGGATGGTCACCTACCTCGACGAGACGGTGAAGGGGATGGCGGCGAGCAAGGAAGCTGAGACGAAGGGCAATAAGACCACGCGCCGCAAGCCGTAACAGTCAGGACGCTTGACCAGCCACAGAGCCGCGCCCCCCTCGATGGGCGCGGCTCTCTTGTTTTCAGTCAAAAAGCCCGCCTCATAATCATCTTGACAGCCCCACGGCGGAAACAGTAACATCCTTTCTGCCAACGGTGTTTAGCATCATTGGCATTGGCTCAACAGTCGGTAGCTCCCGGCTCGTTCCCCAACGCGGGAACGCTCGCCCGCCCCGCCAGTCTCTTCCTAAGCATCCTGACCCGTGAGACAACCCGCAGCATGTCGGCAAAACTAGGCGAAATCCTCGTCCGCGAGAATCTTCTGACGACGCAGCAGTTGCGCGAGGCGCTCGACTATCAGCGCGAGCACGGCGGGCGTCTCGGCTTCAACCTGGTTAAGTTGGGGCTCGTCTCGGACGACATGGTGACCGCAGTCCTCTCGCGTCAGTACGGCGTCCCTTCGGTCAACCTCGATCTCTTCGAGGTCGACCCGCTGGTGCTCCGCCTGATCCCGCGCGAGGTGGCCGAGAAGTATTCGGTGCTCCCGCTCTCGCGCGTCGGCGCGACCCTGACGCTCGCGATGGTCGATCCGACGAACGTCTTCGCGATGGACGACATCAAGTTCATGACGGGCTTGAACATCGAGCCGGTGGTCGTCTCCGAGGCGGGCGTGCAGGAGGCCATCGACCACTACTACGTGCAGTCGCGCGAGATCGAGCTGGCGACGGCGGTCGACGCCGCGCTCGCGGGCTCGAACGGGAACGGCAACGGCAACGGCAACGGCAACGGCTTCAGCATGTCGGTCGACTCCCTCTCGCTCGACCAACTCGACTTCGACGAGGACGCGGCCGAAGGCGTCCAGGTCATCGACGAGGACGACGAGATCGACGTGACGAGCCTCGCCCGCATGAGCGAGGACGCGCCTGTCGTCCGCCTCGTCAACGTGCTGCTCGTCGACGCCTTGGGGCGCGGGGCTTCCGACATCCACATCGAGCCCTACGAGAAAGACCTCCGCATCCGCTTCCGCATCGACGGCGTGCTCTACGACGTGATGCACCCGCCGATGCGCCTCCGGGACGCCCTCATCTCGCGCATCAAGATCATGTCGAAGCTCGACATCTCCGAGAAGCGCCTGCCGCAGGACGGTCGCATCAAGATCAAGTTGAAGGCGGACGGCAAGTCGCGCGAGCTGGACTTCCGCGTCTCGACTCTGCCGACGCTCTTCGGCGAGAAGGTCGTCATGCGCCTGCTCGACAAAGAGAAGCTGATGCTCGACATGACGAAGCTCGGCTTCGAGCCGGAGTCGCTGGAGAAGTTCAAGCGCAACATCGCGAAGCCCTACGGCATGGTCTTGGTCACCGGCCCCACCGGGTCGGGTAAGACGAACACGCTCTACTCGGCGCTGCAAGCCCTGAACACGATCGAGACGAACATCATGACGGCGGAAGACCCCGTGGAGTTCAACCTCGTCGGCGTCAACCAGGTGCAGATGAAGGAGCAGATCGGTCTGAACTTCGCCGCCGCGCTGCGCTCTTTCCTGCGCCAGGACCCGAACATCATCCTCGTCGGCGAGATCCGCGACTTCGAGACCGCCGAGATCGCCATCAAGGCCGCGCTCACCGGGCACATGGTTCTCTCGACCCTCCACACCAACGACGCGCCCTCCACCATCTCCCGCCTGATGAACATGGGCATCGAGCCCTTCCTCGTCGCAACTTCAGTCAACCTCATCCAGGCGCAGCGGCTCATCCGCCGCGTCTGCTCCGAGTGCAAGGCGGAGCACCCGACGCCCGCCGAGGCTCTGGTCGAAGTCGGCTTCACGCCCGACGAAGCCAAGTCGATGAAGATCTACAAGGGCAAGGGCTGCGCCAAGTGCAACAACACGGGCTACAAGGGGCGCGTCGGCCTCTACGAGGTGATGGAGATCACGGACGACATCCGCGAGCTGATCCTGATCGGCGCGTCGGCCCTCGAACTGCGCAAGCGCGCCGTCGAGCAGGGGATGTTGACGCTGCGCCAGTCGGGGCTCATTAAGATCAAGGGCGGCATCACGACCATCGAAGAGGTCGTGCGCGAGACGGTCGCCTAGAAGGAACCATTTATGAAGCGCGCCCTGGTCTTAACGCTGATCATTCTCTCGACCGTCGCGGCGTCGCTGCCGGTCGGCGACGCGCTGGTCGAGGCCGCGCGCCGCTCGGCCGCGACGCGCCGTCATGAAGCGCGCCGCCACCGCCGACACACTCGCGCCTGGCGCCGCCGGCAGCGCGCCCGCCTGCGCCGGCAGCGCGTGCTCGCCGCCGAGAGGCGGCGACGGCGCTGGGCGATCCGCAGCCGCACGGTCGCGCTGCGCCGCCGCACTTCGCCGCGCGTCACGCTGCCGGAGATGCTCAAGCAGATGGAGCTGTCGAGCGCGTCGCCTTCGAGCCTCGACTCCGCGTCCGTCATCGCCGAGGAAGTTTCCGCGCCGCCGCAGCTCATCGCGCCGATCAAGATCGCGCCGCTCGCCCTGACAGCCGCCGCGCCGCCGCAGGCGCAGGCCGCCTCCACCCCGCAGCTCGCGCACGCGCCGCAGCCCGCGCCGCAAGCCGACCCGACCCGGCAACGGCCCGCCGCGCCCGCGCCGCCGCTCTCCTTCACCCGCCCGCCCGCACCCGCACCGACAACCCTGCCGCGAGCGAAAGCGACTGCGGCCATGACCGGCGCGACCGCCCCGGCGCCCGCCGTGCGCGACCCGCGCAAGTTCTCCCCGCTGCCCGTGCCCCAGAACTGGCGTAGCGCCTCTTCGTCGCTCGGCGGCGAGTTCAAGTTCTCCCTGCGCGCCTCGGACGGTCGCCCTTCGGGCGTCGCCGTCTGGTCGCGCCTCAACCTCCCCGCCGCCGCCAGCGTCGACCGCCGCAACCGCGCGCTGGCCGGCGTCCCGCACGCCTCTCTGCGCCGCACCGTGATCGACCGGATGCTCGTCGAAGGCGGGTGGGTCGTCAACGACTTCGAGCGCGAGATCGCGGGGCAGAAGGTCTTCGTCGTCGTCGCGCAGAGCGAACAGGGCGGCGCGCGCCGCTCCTGGGCTTACTACTTCGTCGAGGTCAACGGTCAGCTCTTCAGCCTCGCCACGACCGCGCCCTCCGAGTTCGCCGACTCGGTCGCCTCCGACGCCGAACAGACGCTCGCCGCCATCGCCTCGCGCCCGCGCCCGGCCGCCGCGGGGGCGCAGGACTGACGCATCACATACCCCACGCCTCTCACGACCCCGTTGGACACTTGCCATGTCAAATAACGAAGCGACCTACGAGCACCAGCTCTCGCTCTCCGACCTGCTGAAGAAGCTGATCGAGATGGGCGGCTCCGACCTCCACCTGACGACGAACACGCCGCCGCAGGTGAGAGTCCACGGCGAGCTGCGCCCGCTCGAAGGCTACAAGGCGCTCACCTCCGCCGACACCAAGCAGCTCGCCTACAGCGTCCTGACCGACGCGCAGAAGCACCGCTTCGAGGAGTCGCTCGAACTCGACTTCTCCTTCGGCGTCCGCGGGCTCTCGCGCTTCCGCGCCAACCTCTTTAACCAGCGCGGCGCGGTCGGCGCGGTCTTCCGCGCGATCCCTTACGAGATCAAGTCGTTCGAGACGCTCGGCCTCCCGGCGGTCGTCTCGAAGCTCTGCGACAAGCCGCGCGGCCTGATCCTCGTCACCGGCCCGACCGGCTCCGGCAAATCGACGACGCTCGCCGCGATGCTCGACAAGGTCAACCGCGAGCGGCACGAGCACATCGTCACCATCGAAGACCCCATCGAGTTCCTGCACAACCACAAGTCCTGCATCGTCAACCAGCGCGAAGTCGGCTCCGACACGAAGGGCTTCGCCGAGGCGTTGCGCACGGCCCTGCGTCAGGACCCGGACGTGGTGCTCGTCGGCGAGATGCGCGACCTCGAAACCATCGAGTCCGCGCTGCGCATCGCGGAGACCGGTCACCTGACGTTCGCGACCCTGCACACCAACTCGGCGGCTTCGACCATCAACCGCATCATCGACGTGTTCCCCTCGACGCAGCAGGCGCAAATTCGCGCGCAGCTCTCGCTCGTCCTTGAGGGCATCATGTGCCAGTCGCTCTTGCCGCGCGCCGACGGCCGGGGCCGCGCCGCCGCGCTCGAAATCCTCGTCCCCAACAACGCCATCCGCAACCTCATCCGCGAGGACAAGGTGCACCAGATTTACTCGATGATGCAGACGGGTCAGGACAAGTACGGGATGCAGACCTTCAACCAGTCGCTCGCCACGCTCTACCACAAGCGGCTCATCACGCACGATGTGGCGATGCAGCGCTCGTCGAACCCGGAAGAGCTGCGCGACCTGATCGAGCACGGCTCCGGCATCAACACCGCCGGCGGCGGCAACGGCGCGAACGGCGGCGCGAAACCCGGCACGCACCCCTCCCCTTACGCGCAGGCGCGCCCCATCGGCTCGCGACCGACGAGATAAAGCCGCGACAGGCGACGGGTGACAGGTGACAAGTTAAAACCCGTTCTTACCTGTCACCCGTCACCCGTCACCCGTCACGAGGAGTTCCAGATGCCTACATACGTTTTCAAAGGACGCAACCGAGTCGGCGAGATGATGGTCGGCGAGCGCGCGGCGGAGAGCCGCGAGATGCTGCGCCAGATTCTGCGCCGCGAGCAGGTGATGCTCACCTCCGTCAAGGAGAAGGGGCGCGAGATCGCCGTGCCGAAGCTGGGCAAGCGCGGGAAGGTCAAGGCGAAGGAGCTGTCGATCTTCACGCGCCAGTTCTCCGTGATGATCGACGCGGGCCTGCCGCTCGTGCAGTGCCTCGAAATCCTCGCCTCGCAGCAGGAGAATAAGTTCTTCCAGCACACCCTGACCCAGACCCGGCAGGACGTGGAAGAGGGGGCCACTCTCGCCGCCGCGATGGCGCGCCACCCGAAGGTCTTCGACCCCCTCTTCACCAACATGATCGAGGCGGGCGAGACGGGCGGCATCCTCGATCTGATCCTGCAGCGCCTGTCGACCTTCATCGAAAAGATCGTCAAGCTGCGGCGCGACGTGGTCTCCGCGATGATCTACCCTTCGGCGGTCATCGGCATCGCCGTGCTCGTCGTCGCGGCGATCATGATCTTCGTCATCCCGCAGTTCCAGGCGATCTTCCTGGGGCTCCTGGGGCCGGGCGAGAAGCTCCCGCTCCCGACCCGCGTCGTGGTCTCGTTCAGCGACTTCATCGCGGGCTGGGGCGGTCTCGCCATCGCGGGCGTCATCGTCGCGGTCGTCGTCAGCGTCAAGTTCTACTACAAGACGCCCGGCGGTCGCTACCGGCTCGACGGCTTGATGTTGAAGCTGCCGATCATCGGGCAGGTCTTGCGCAAGATCGGCATCGCGCGGTTCTCGCGCACGCTCTCGACGCTGCTCGCCTCGGGCGTGCCCATCCTCCAGTCGCTGGAGATCACGGCGAAGACCGCCGGCAACACGCGCATCGAGGAGGCGGTGATGAAGATTCGCGCGGGCGTCGAGCGCGGCGAGAGCTTCGTCGATCCGCTCAAGGCCACGGACATCTTCCCGAACATGGTGGCGCAGATGGTCGGCATCGGCGAGCAGACGGGCGCGCTCGACTCGATGCTCAGCAAGATCGCAGACTTCTACGAGCAGGAAGTGGACTCGGCCATCGCCAACCTGCTGACGTTGATGGAGCCGATCATGATCGGCTTCCTCGGCGTGACCATCGGCAGCATCGTCATCGCCATGTACATGCCGCTCTTCACGCTCATCGGCAAGCTCTCGACGCAGCACTGAGCCCCTCAAAGGGATTTGTGTCCGAGCTAAATAAAGATGCGCTCAGTCAAATAAAGTTGCGCCCTGAAAAGGTAGAGCCGCCCCTAGTGTTGAACACCAGAGGCGGCTCTATCGGTTTGCCAAGCAATCACATTTGCCAAGTTGACGTATTGACAGTTTCCTCTTGCGGCAATTGTACCATCCAGTAGAAGAAGCCCCTTATTGGGAGGTCTTGCATAAATTCATTCTTCATCAAGGCAGCCATGAGTCCAGTCATGGGAATCTCCAGTCAGGGTGAGCTACTTCAAGATATGTATCTCAGGCTTTCGGACATTTGTAAAAAGCAATCCATAGCTGCACCACCAATTTGACTTGTTCCAACTGGCTGCCACATTGCCGACAATATTTATTCATGGCTCGCTACCTTCACACTGCTAATGAGCACATCACAAGCAGCCGAACGCCGGAATTGGGCCGCGCCGAGCGAACAGCATCCGACATGAACTTTAGGAAGTTACATGAGAGCGAAGCTGTCGAGGCGTCGCGCTCGAAGGACTTGTTAGATTGCGCCGATGATGTGCAAACAGGCTGTCAAATACGCCTCAACTTTTCACCCGATAAGTAACCAACACACAACCATTCTTGAAGCTCTTGCACTCAATCAACTCTAAATCGATCTGACGACTCATCTCATGAAAGAGCGGAATGCCTGAGCCAAGCAATACCGGATGAATGTTCACTCCGACTTCATCGATCAAGTTCGCCTCAAAAAGCGATTTCGCCAACAAGCCACCGCCCATGACAAAAATGTCTTTGCCATCCTGGGTTTTCAACTTGCGAATAAACTCGGCTGCATCTTCCCGTATGATTTCCACGTTCTGATCTGAGTTTTCTTTCAACGTGCGTGAAATAACATAATTCTTCACGCCCGGATAGGTCGGAAAAGGCGCGCCACTTTTCAGCACCGGCTCATAAGTTTTACGCCCTATTACCACCGTATCAAGAGTCTTCCAAAAATCCGTCATCGCGGAAGAGGCTTCCTCACCGCCAAGAATCCAGTCAACTGCGCCATCTTTACGGGCGATATAATTATCGAGACTATTCGCAACGCGAAATGTTACTTTTCGCATTTCAACTCTCCTGATTTACGTCATTCCAAGCCGAGAGCAATCTAACGCTGGACTTCACCTGCCGCCCGCCACTAACACACAAGCTACGAATTACCATGCAAGATTGATGAGAGGCAAGCGGCGGGCGGTCAGGTGGAAGGACTTGTTAGACGCGGTGGTCGGCTAAATGCCGCTCATCTCAACATTGTACGGGTCGTTGAAACTCTTGTTCGGTTTGAGAATCATTCGCTTGCGGGAATAATCGAGGATCACTTTGAACCGACGGAATATCTCACCGCCAATAACTCCGTCATATTCTTCGCTCGCGCCCTCGCCTTCTGTATCATGCGAAAGTCCGACTGGCGGATTGTCAAAAATCAATCGCCCTAACTGCACGGCTTTGACGCGCCCGACGAGAACTTTCTGCTCACCGCCCGCTCCATTATTTTTGTTTTGACCCATTTTCAATATGGCTTCCGCCAATTTCTGTTTCTTGACAAACGGACTGTTAATGACGAATGTGCCGTCCGCGCCCGTGTCCACTCCCAACTTGGCTTCGACGGGAGCAGCGCGTCCTTCCAGAATAATCTTGGTGCTGATGAGAGGAGTTTTTCCTGCGGCGAGCATTAGCGGAACGACCTCGCCTCTGCCGGAGTAGGCGTAGGTTCGCGGGTCATAGAGATTCATGACTTTGTTCTCATAATCAATCTCGACGACGAATTGTTCGATGAAGTTTTGTCCGATGACTCCATCAAATTCAAAACCGGGCGGAATGCTAATCGGAATCCAAGCAATCAACTGATTAAAAACTTCCGCGCCTTGAACGCTCAACGACACGCCTTTCGTGTAAGAGCCTTTAATTTTGCCGCCCGTCGCGTTGCCGCGAGCTTCGCCCTGCGATTTCAATCCCAATTCCGCGGCTCGCCGAGAACTAATGACCGAAAAGGACGCGCCTGTGTCGAAGATGAACTTGAGCGGCTTTGAATGATTAACGCTGACCTGCATCCGAATAATGCTGTTGTCAATGTCGAGCGGAATCTTTAACGCGCTATCGCCTGAATCAAATCGAAGAGTCGGCACAGCCTGCTGAGACTTCCGCGCATCCGTGCCTTTTCTCGGCTGTTGAGCGTTCGTCTGCAAAGGCTCTGAAAGAACCGTAAGCACCAGAACCCAAATACTAAAACATACCATCCGCATAGAATGTCTCATTCGTTCAACCTCTCATTACTGCTAGAAAACAGGAAGCGTCTAACGCTCATTAGACAGCCGGCGGCGGTCTATTTCGACCAGAGCCGACTTTTACCGTCAGTGGCGGTCTAACACCATGAAAGCCGGCAAATGCTGCCCGTAGCGGTCTAACGCCGCTCAGCGCTGACTTTTACCGCCTACTTGAAATATTATCCCCGCGCTCTCTCAACTCCGCTTCTCACGTGGAGGTCTCATATCCGATTGAAGAACCCTTCTCTTGAAGGTTCTGAGCATCGTGGTGTTAAACATAGCTCCAATCTTTATTTAACGGAAGAGTATTCAGCATCAACATGGGGCTGTCTCGTAGAGCCGATCTTTATTTTACGGCATGAAAAAACGCCAACGTAGAATCAATGTCTTACGGGGCGTTCAGGTCTGATCTTTATTTAGCTGCTACATTATATTTTCCCGTTTCGGGGATTTGATTTTTCCCGTCGAGGGATTTGATTTTTCCTAGCGAAAAGCCCGTTTCCACGGGCTTTTCGCTTTTCTGTGACTTGTTTATTGTGCGTCGGCTACCCGTGGTGGAGCGCTCTAAGACCTTTTCAGCTCGGTAGGCGGTCATCACCGTAGTGCCCATTTTGGTCGTCACGTCTCGACCGCTCCTCACCTGATCAGTAATAGCCACTGCATGGTTTGTGAGCGCCAGCCGGCGGGAAATTTTTGGTTCTGACCTGGCGAGAGTTGATCCGCCTCCATGCTGGTTTACGCGTTAATTGATGTGGGAAGTTGATACTTCCAGTTGTTGTCAGTTCTCGTCGCTTAGGGGGTTTCGATATGTACGAAGCGATTATCGTCGGCGCGCGCGTCGCAGGCTCTCCGCTGGCGATGCTGCTGGCGCGCAAAGGCCACCGGGTGTTACTGCTCGATAAGGCGACCTTCCCGAGCGACAGGGTCTCAACCCACCACATACACCAGCCCGGCGTGGCGCGGCTCAGGCGCTGGGGTCTGCTCGAAAGGGTTCGTGCCTCGAACTGCCCCCCGACGACCGAGATAAAATTCGATGTCGGCCCCTTCGCGCTCGCGGGCACGCCGCCCCCGGCCGAGGGCAACGTGGAGGCCTATGCCCCGCGCCGCCGGGTTCTCGACAAGATTCTGGCCGACGCGGCGGTGGAGTCCGGGGCCGAGCTGCGCGAAGGTTTTTCGGTCGAAGAGCTCACGGGCAGCGAGGGGGTGGTGACGGGCGTCCGCGGCCGGGACGGGGCGGGTTCGTCCGTGACGGAGAAGGCGCGCGTCGTCGTCGGCGCCGACGGCCCGCGCTCGATTGTCGCCAGCAGCGTTCAGGCTCCTGTTTACCTTGATAGAGGGATGCTCACCTGCAACTACTACTCCTACTGGAGCGGTGTGACGCTCGACGGGGTCGAGCTTTACCCGCGCGAGGGCCGGATGATTGTGGCCGACAAGACCAACGACGGTTTGGTCATGGTCACCGTCGTGTGGCCGAAAGAGGAGTTCAACCGCGTGCGCTCGAACATAGAGTTCGAGTTCATGCGCTCTTTAGACGAGCACGCGCCCGCGCTGGCCGAGCGCGTACGCGCGGGCCGCCGCGAAGAGCGGTTCGCAGGGTCGGGCTTCCTGCCCAACCTCTTCCGCAAGCCGTACGGCGAGGGTTGGGCGCTCGTCGGTGACGCGGGTTATGTCAAAGACCCGGCCACGGCTCAAGGCATCACCAACGCTTTCAGTCACGCCGAGATGCTCGCGGAGGCGCTCGACGAAGGCCTCTCGGGCAGGCGGGAGATGACCGGTGCGCTCGCCGGTTACGAGCGGAAGCGCAACGATGAGGTGATGGCGATGTTCGAGCACACCTGTCAACTGGCGAGGCTCGCGCCGCCGCCAGCCGAAATGATACGGCTCCTCGGAGCCCTCCGGGGCGACGGGGAGCAGACGGGCCGCTTCCTCGGCACGGTGGTGGGCACGGTGCCGGTACAGGAATTCTTCTCGCCGGAGAACGTCGGCCGCATCGTCAAAGCGTCGGCACTCATGCCCGCCGCATGAAGCAGCGCGCCGAGAGTCGCGCGCCGTCATACTCGTACCCCATCTCTCGATAGTCTGATTCGGACTCGTCCGCTGATATTCAGCCCGGCGAGCCGTTCGCCTGTGAGCGCCGCAATTTTTCCGGCGGCGCGCGGCGGCGGCGTGATAGGCTAGAGACCCGTGACCGGGCACGAACTGACAGCGGAGGCGGACGGCGGACTGCGGCGCAGGCTCTGGTGGCTCATCTCCGGGCGCGCGTCGGTCGCGCTCGTGATGCTAGCCGCCGGCCTGCTCTCGGCGCGCGACCGACTGAGTTCCCCTTCGGAGTTGCGCGGCGTCCTGCCCGTCGCGGCCTTCATCCTCGCGCTCAGCGTCTTCTACGCGCTCGCGCTGCGCTTCTCGCCGCTCGCGCCGGGCGTCCTGTCCTGCGCGCAATTCTTTTTCGACGTGGTGACGGTGACGTGGCTCGTCGGCGCGACCGACGATCTGCACACGCCTTACGTCGCGCTCTACGTCGTCGTCATCTCGCTCGCCAGCGTCTACCTCGGCGCGCGAGGGGCGCTCGTCACCGCCGTCGGCTGCGCCGTCTGCTACACGACGCTGACGCTCGCCCCCGCATTCGGCTTCGCGCGCGCGAGGGGCGGCGGGATGACGGCGGCTTCGGCGGGCGAGTTGATCACGAACGTCGGGCTCTACGACATCGCCTTCCTCTTCGTCGGCCTGCTCGCCGCGCGACTCGCCGAGCGGCAGGCGCGCTCCGACGTGCAGCTCGTCGCGGCGGCGCACGCGCTCGCCAACCTGCGCGCGCTGCACGAGCGCATCGTCGAGTCGATCCGCTCCGGCGTCGTCACCACCGATCTACAGGGGCGCATCTACACCTTCAACGCCGCCGCCGCCGAGATCACCGGCTACGAGGCGGACGCCCTGCGCGGCGAAGACGTGTCGATCCTCTTCGGCAACATCGCCGCTCAGATCGGCATGTCGCTCAGCGCCGCGGGCGAGGACAAGATCAACCCGCGCTTCGAGGCGGAATGCCTGACCGCCGAGGGGATGCGGCTCCGCCTCGGTTACAGCATCGCCCCGCTGCACGACGAGCGCGGCGAGACGACCGGCGTCATCATCACCTTCCAGGACTTGACGCAGGTGCGCGCGCTCGAAGAGACGCAGCGCAGGCAGGACAGGCTCGCCGCGGTCGGCCGCGTCGCCGCCGGGATCGCGCACGAGATACGCAACCCGCTCGCGGCGATGCGCGGCTCGATACAGGTGCTGCGCTCCGAGGTGGACGGCGACTCCGCGCAGGCCGAGTTGATGGAGATCATCCTGCGCGAGTCGGATCGCCTGAACGGCATCATCACGGACTTCTTGACTTACGCGCGCCCGCGGCAGGTCTCGCTCGCCGCGACCGACCTGCGCGAGTCTCTGCGCGAGACCTTCACGCTCCTGCGCCACAGCCCGGAGACGCGGCCCGACCACCTGATCGCGGAGGATTACCCGGGTCAGCCCGTCGACGTGAACGCCGACGCGGCGGGGCTGCGCCAGGTCTTCTGGAACCTGGCGCGCAACGCCTTGCAGGCCATGCCCGAAGGCGGCACCCTCGGCGTGAGCCTGACGCGAACCGAGGAGGGGCGCGTGCGCGTCTGCTTCGCCGACACGGGACAGGGCATGACGCCCGAGCAGGTCGAGCGGCTCTTCGAGCCCTTCTCCTCGACGCGCGCGGGCGGCACGGGCCTCGGACTCTCCATCGCCTATCAGATCGTGCGCGATCACGGTGGTACAATAAACGTCCGCAGCCGGGAGAGGCACGGCACGACGATCATTATCGAGTTGCCGGGGAATCATAAATGAGCGAAGCGCTGTCAGTAGTCCGTGGTCAGTAGTGCGTCGTCCTTCGCCCGCGGGTGACGGGCTCGGACACTATGAGAGATCGACTGACCAAGGACTACTGACTACTGACGACGGACAACGGACGGCCCGGTTATGGCTAACATTTTAGTCGTCGATGATGAACAGGGGATGCGGCAGTTGTTGACGCTCGTCTTCGGGCGCGCGGGCCACAAGGTGCGCGCGGCGGAGGACGGGCGGCGCGCGCTGGCGTCGTTGCGCGAGCAGGCGGCCGATCTCATCGTCTCGGACGTGAAGATGCCGGACATGGACGGCATCGCGCTGCTGCGCGAGGCGCGCGCGCTCTACCCGGAAGTGGCGGTCGTGATGATGACCGCCTTCGCCACGGTCGAGACCGCCCGCGAGGCGTTCAAGCTCGGCGCGGACGACTTCATCCAGAAGCCCTTCGACGTGGACGAGCTGAAGCTCATCGTCGAGAAGGCGCTGGAGCGCCTCGCGCTCAAGAAGGAGAACGAGACCCTCAAGTCGGAGAACGAGGCGCTGATCAAGAACCAGCGCGAGCGGGGGCGGCTCGATCAGATCATCGGCCGCTCCGAGAGGATGCAGGCGGTCTACCAGATGATCGAGACGGTCGCCGCCGTCCAGTCCACCGTGCTCATCTATGGCGAGTCGGGCACGGGCAAGGAGCTGGTCGCGCGCGCCATCCACAACCTCTCGCCCCGGGCGGAAAAGCCTTTCGTCTCGATCAACTGCGGCGCGTTCACCGAGACGCTCCTGGAATCCGAGCTGTTCGGCTACGTCAAGGGCTCTTTCACCGGCGCGAACGCGAACCGCAAGGGGCTGTTTGAAGCCGCCGACCGCGGCTCGATCTTCCTCGACGAGATCGGCGAGATGAGCCCCGCCATGCAGGTCAAACTCCTGCGCGTACTCCAGGAGCGCAAGGTGCGGCCCGTCGGCGCGCACGAGGAGACGGGGATCGACGCGCGCGTCATCTGCGCGACGAACCGCGACTTGAAGTCGATGGTCGGCGCGGGGACGTTCCGCGAGGACCTCTTCTACCGCGTCTCGGTCATCCCCATCGAGCTGCCCCCCTTGCGCGAGCGCGGCGAGGACATCCCCGACCTGGTCGAACACTTCGTCCGTAAGTTCTGCGCCGAGACGGGTCGCTCCCTGGGCGTCTCGCCCGGGGCGATGGCGCTGTTGGAGCGTTACAACTTCCCCGGCAACGTCCGCGAACTCGAACACACCATCGAGCGCGCCGTCGCGTTGGAGCGCACCGACGCCGTGCAGCCCGAGCGACTCCCGGAACAGATCACGCAGTACAACCCTGCGCGGGTCGCCGAGGCGTTCGATCTCCCCGAAGAGGGTCTCAACCTCTCCGCGCACCTCGATCAGCTTGAGAAGACCTACCTGCTCGAAGCCCTCCGGCGCACGGGCGGCAACCAGACGCGCGCCGCACAGCTCCTCCAACTCTCCGTGCGCTCCCTGCGCCACCTCCTCGACAAGCACGGCATCCGCAGCATCACTGCCCAACTCAGATCAGACTCCGGGCGCGGCGGCAACGACTAAGGCGACTCATCCCGTCTGGCACAAACCTTGCTCAAGGCTAGCGCAGTCTGACCGAATCCTCGGTCAAGTTGATTTGCGCGACTCTCCGGCTTCAATCATGCACACCTCCCAACCCCGGCCGCGCGAGCGCGGCTTCTCGCTGATCGAGCTCTTGATCGTCGTCGCGATCATCGGCATCCTCGCCGCCATCGCCATCCCCAGCTACATGGAGTCGCAACGCTCCGCGTGCACCGCGTCGGCCATCGAATCCCTGCGCATCATCCATTCGAGCGAGATCTCTTATCAGGTGACGCACGGAACCTTCGGCGACCTGAGCGCGCTCGGCGCCGGCAACTACCTGCAAGACCCCGCGTTGCGCGCCGGGGCGAAAAGCCGCTACAACTTCACCCTGACCGTCGTCGGCTCCGGCCCTACGTCTAACTACGAGACGGCGGCGACCCCGAGCATTTTGGCGTCGCGCTGGCGACACCTCTTCATCAACGGAACCGGAGTCATCCGCTTCGCGGACGGCGCCCCCGCCGCCGCCACCAGCACTCCCATCAGTTAACCCGCCACCCCGCCCGGCGGGGCCGCGCCCCTTAACAAAGTTTGTCACCACGGGGATGACAGCTTTTGTTAACCACGGGCGCGCACGCCGCGTGCCGACCCGCCCCGCGCCCGCCCCCTGACAAATAAGCCCGGTTTTCGGCGTGTGAGCGGAGGCCGCCCGCTATGGCATGAGGCTTGTTATCTCTTGACCTCGTAAGCACGCCGCGTGGCGCGACTGACGGCGACCGACGGCGCGAACTTTTCAACTCTCACAGACTTTGCCATAAGGAGCAACAAACGAAATGCAGAAGAAGAACCAGAAAGGTTTCTCGCTGATCGAACTCTTGATCGTCGTCGCGATCATCGGCATCATCGCCGCCATCGCCATCCCGAACCTCATCGCCTCGCGCAAGGCCGCCAACGAGTCGGCCGCCATCGGCTCCATGCGCACCCTCGGTAGCGCCCAGGCGACCTACCTGTCCACGGTCGGTGGCAACACGACCTACGCCGCGGCGCTGTCCGACCTGGGCACCGCCGGGTTGATCGACGGCGTCCTGGCCGGCGGCACCAAGTCGGGCTACACCTTCACGATGACCGGCTCGGGCGCGACCTTCGTCTCCAACGCCGACCCGGCGTCGGGCGGCGGCACCCGCCACTTCTTCACCAACGAGAGCGGCGTCATCCGCTACGACGCGGCCGCCGCGGCTAGCGCCAGCAGCGCAGCCATCCAGTAACCCGTCCGGTGACGGCACCATCCGGGAAGTCATGCGGGGGGCGGGAGCGACACTCCCGCCCCCCGCATCGCTTTAACCCGACCCGATAAAAAAAACCTGACCGGCAGAAACGCTCAAAGACCTATGCGCCGCACAAAAAAACCGGACGGTTTCTCGCTGATCGAACTCTTGATCGTCGTCGCGATCATCGGCATCCTCGCCGCCATCGCCATCCCGAACCTCATCGCCTCGCGCAAGGCCGCCAACGAGTCGGCCGCCATCGGCTCCATGCGCACCCTCGGCAGCGCCCAGCAGGTGTACCGGCAGACCGTCGGCGGCAACGTGAACTTCGCGAGCGGTCTCGTCGCGCTCGGCCCGACGGGGGCGAACTTGATCGACGACATGCTCGGCTCCGCCCCGACCAGCACGAAGTCGGGCTACACCTTCACGATGACCGGCGCGGGCGCGACCTTCACCGCCAACGCCGACCCGGTGTCAGGCGGCGGCACGCGCCACTTCTTCACGGACGAGTCAGGCGTCATCCGCGCCGACTCTTCAGCCGCGGCGTCCGCCGCCAGCTCGGCGATACAATAGCCCCTCTCGGGCGGCGAGTAGTCCGCCGCGGCGAGCCGCCGCCCGCGCCCCACGCTTTCGTCAGGCTGGTGCGGCCGGGTCGCGCCACGTGTTATGCTCCGCGACGTTCGCCGCGGTGAATAGCTTCAACCCGACCCGGAAAAATTCATCCGCCGCCATGTTTGGATCAACCGCCGCTTCCGCACAAGTGATCCGAGAGCACGCCACCCCAGCCGCGACCGGACAGGTCTCCCCCAGACACAGCTCGGCCGGGCGGCGCGTCGCCGCCATCACCCGCAACGCCTTCCGCGAGGCGGTGCGCGACCGCGTGCTCTACAACCTCGTCGTCTTCGTGCTGCTGCTCACGGGCGGCGCGATCTTCCTCGGCGAACTGTCCGCCGCGCAGGAGTCGAAGATCATCGTCGACATGGGTCTCTCGGCGATGCTCATCTTCGGCGTCTTCATCGCCATCTTCGTCGGCGTCGGGCTCGTCTACAAAGAGATCGAGCGCAGGACGGTCTACGCCATCTTCTCCAAGCCGGTCGGGAGGGGTGAGTTCCTCGTCGGCAAGTACCTCGGGCTCTGCGCGACGCTCGCCGTCAACGTCGCGGTGATGTCGCTCGGCGTCGCGCTCGCGCTCCTGTACGTGCGCGGCGGCTACGATCCGTTCGCCGCGCGCATCTTCCCGGCGGTCGCGCTCGTCTTCTTCGAGCTGACCATCGTCGTCGCCGTGGCGCTCCTCTTCTCCTCGTTCTCCTCGCCCGCGCTCTCCGCCCTACTGACCTTCGGCGTCTTCGTCATCGGGCACTTCAGCGCCGACCTGCGCCAGCTCGCCGCGTCGAACGGGACGAGCGCCGCGCGCCTCCTCTTCGGCGCGCTCTACTACCTGCTCCCGAACCTCTCTCATTACGCCTACATCACCGATGCGAGCCACGGGGCGACGCCCACCACGTCCGCGTTCCTCGCCGCAGTCCTCTACGCCATTCTCTACGACGCCGTGCTCCTCGTCGCCGCCACGCTCATCTTCAACCGCCGCAACTTCAAATAATGAGCCAGCCGCCCGACACTGATCGCACCAGCACGGACGCGCCGCGCGCGGACGACAGCGGGCGCGCGGGCCGCAGGCTCAGACGGCGCGAACTGCCTCTCGTCGCGCTGCTCCTCGTCTGCCTCGGCGCGGCCGTCGGCACGGCGCGCTGGATGGATGCGCGACGACCGGCCCGAGCGGAAGCGGCGCAATCCTCCGACGAGCTCTACGTCACGCCGCGCGCCGCGCGCCGCATGAGTCTCGGCTTCAACGGGATCGCCGCCGACTGGTACTGGCTGCGCACGCTCCAGTACGTCGGCCGCAAAGTCGCCGCGCACGGCGGCCGGATTCAGATCGACGATCTCGGCCCGCTCAACCTGAAAGTCCTCGCGCCGCTGCTGGAGAACGCGACGACGCTCGACCCGCAGTTCGTCGCCGCCTACGAGTACGGCGCGGTCGTGCTGCCGTCGGTGGACGCGGACGCCGCCGTCCGGCTCGTCAACAAGGGCATCGAGGCGAACCCGCGGGCGTGGCGGCTGCGCGCCTACCTCGGCTACATCTACTGGCAGCGCGGGCGCTACCGGGAGGCGGGCGAGGCTTACGCCGCGGCCGCGCGCGTCGAGGGCGCGCCCGCGTGGGTCGCCGCGATGTCGGCGCAGATGTCTACGAAGGGCGGGAGCCGCGAGACGGCGCGCGCCATCTACGAGACGATGCTGCGCTCGACCGACGAAGCGCAGACGAAGCAGATGGCGCTCGACCGCCTCGCGCAGCTCGACTCGCTCGACGAGATGGACGCGCTCCGCCGCGTGATCGCGGCCTACCGCGAGCGCGGCGGCGGCCGCTGCCCGGCGGGCTGGCGCGAACTCGCGCCAGCCCTGCGCGCCGCGCGCTTCAGGCAGGACGCTTCGGGCGCGCCGCTCGATCCGGGCGACGCGCCGTATCACTTCCTCGCCGACAAGTGCGACGTGGAACTCGGCGCGGAGTCGCGGGTCTTACGCAATTACTAACGAGGCTTGGTGAAGATGACGACGGTTATTGAGATCGACAATCTGACGAAGGACTACGAGATCGGGTTCCTCCGCAAGAAGCGGGTGCGCGCGCTCGACGGTCTCTCCCTGCGCGTCGAGCGCGGCGAAATCTTCGGCTTCCTCGGCGCGAACGGCGCGGGCAAGTCCACGACCATGAAGCTGCTCATGCGCCTCATCTACCCGACCGGCGGGCGAGCGCGCGTCCTCGGTCGCGACATCGAAGAGGTCTCGATGCACGCCCGCATCGGCTACCTGCCGGAGCACCCCTACTTCTACGACTACCTCACCGCGCGCGAGTTCCTCGTCTACTGCACCGAGCTGTTCGGCTATCAGAAGCGCGAGTGCCGCGAGCGCGCGGATCGCCTGCTCGCGCTCGTCCGCCTCGACGAGAAGAGCCGCGACCGCCAGCTCCGCAAGTTCTCGAAGGGGATGCTCCAGCGCGTCGGGCTCGCGCAGGCTCTGGTCAACGACCCGGAAGTCGTCTTCCTCGACGAGCCGATGAGCGGGCTCGACCCCGTCGGCCGCCGCGAGGTGCGCGACCTCATCGCCGGTTTGCGCACGACGGGCACGACCGTCTTCTTCTGCTCGCACATCCTCTCCGACATAGAGGTGCTCTGCGATCGCGCCGCCGTCCTCCGGCGCGGGCGGCTCGCGCACGTCGGGCGGCTCGAAGACCTGCGGCGCGCCGCGGGCGAGCGGCGCGCGATGGAGCTCGTCGTCGCCGTCTCGGACGCCGCGCAGATTCAATCCGCGCTCTCCTCGCTCGAAGGCGCGAGCGTCGTCGCCGTCCCCGGCGGGGCGCGCGTCGAGGTCGCGGAAGAGGGCGACGTTGACGCGGCGCTCAGCGCCGTCCGCACCGTCGCGGGGGCGCGGCTCGTCTCCGTCCAGCCGGTCGGCAACCCGCTCGAAGAACTCTTCACCGCGACCGACGGCGAGCCCGTCGTCAAAAACTGAGAGATGGAATAACCGTAGGGGCGGGGCTCGTCCCTGCCCGCCGGGCGTCCGCGAGGCCGCCCACGAAGATGCGCGGTCATTCGAGAGTGAGATGATCGCGATCCCTTCTTCCGCTCTCTCGCGCCCGAGCGGGCTAAGGACGAGCCCCGCCCCTACAAATGATCACGGCCCGTTGAGTTTTTTTAGACTCAAGGCATCGACTAGATACGGAGGGGCGGGGGGGGGG
>DATLMC010000120.1:0-36946 GCA_035537435.1 Pyrinomonadaceae bacterium
GTGAATCGAGTCGGATCACGTCCTCCAGCGCACGGAAATCGGAGAGGAGTCAACGCTCGATAAAGCCGCCTGCAATGTCTCAACGGCGAGGGCGGCGGCGTGGCTTTTGCGCGCGGGGAGGCCGCCGAGAGCTTGAATGAGTTGCTGGCGGGTGATACGCGCGGCTGCGTGCATCGAGAGTCCTTCGAGCATTGATGTGAGCGCGGAGCCGCAGGCGAGCGTGGGCGGGCAGCCGTAGGCGAGGAAGCGCGCGGCTTCGACGCGACCGCCGCGCACGCGCAAAGAGAGCCGCAGGCGGTCGCCGCAGACCGGGTTCGTCAACTCCGCGGCGGCGTCCGCATCTTCCAGCTCACCGGCGTTGCGCGGGTTCGCGAGGTGATCTTTGAAGGCGGCGGAATAGGGCACGAGAAGGTTTAGGGGTCGGGGGTCAGGGGTCAGGGCTGTGATTTTTGTAGAACCTTTATCTTCGCCAGACAGTCACCGACGGACACCAACGGATGAACGAAGCTGCGGCTTGAACCCCGTCCTCCGACCCTAACCCCCGACCCCGGTTCCCGCGTTGACGCAGGCGCGCTCGGCGAGCGACTTCTGGTAGAGCGGCGAGAGGCGGCGCAGGGAATCGACGGCGCGCGGCAGCACTTCGAGGACGTAGTCGATCTCTTCGGCGGTCGTCTCCTTGCCGAGGCTGAAGCGGATCGAGCCGCGCGCGAGTTCGTCGGAGCGACCCAGGGCGCGGATGACGGGCGAAGGTTCGAGCGAGCCCGACGAGCACGCCGAGCCGGTCGAGACCGCGACGCCCTGCATGTCGAGGTTGATCAAAAGCCCCTCGCCCTCGACGTAGCGGAAAGAGATGTTCGAGAGGTGCGGGAGCCTGCGCGCGCGGTCGCCGTTGAAGACGATTGCCTCGACGCGCCCGGCCACACCCGCCTCGAAACGGTCGCGCAAGCGCCTCACACTCTCGATCCTCTCGCCCAACTCTTCGCGCGCGAGCTGCGCCGCCTTGCCGAAGGCGACGATGAGCGGAACGCTCTCCGTGCCCGCGCGCCGCTCGCGCTCCTGGTGGCCGCCGATTGCTTGCGGGGAGAGCCGCGTGCTGCGCCGGACGTAGAGCGCGCCGACGCCCTTCGCCGCGTTCAGCTTGTGCGCCGACATCGAGAGCAGGTCGCAGTTCAGCTCCGCCACGTCGACCTTCATCCGCCCGGCGGCCTGCACGGCGTCCGTGTGTAGCTTGAGGTGGCGGCGGCCGCGCGCGCGCTCCTCCGCGACGAGCGCGCCGATCTCGGCGACGGGCTGGACGGTTCCGATCTCGTTGTTGGCGAGCATCACGGTGATCAGAATCGTGTCGGGGCGGAGCGCGGCGCGCACGTCGTCGACGCGCACGACGCCGTCCTCGTAGACGGGCAGGCGCGTGACCTCGAAGCCGCGGCTTTCGAGCTGATCGCAGACGCCGCGCCCGGAGGAGTGCTCGATCTGTGAGGTGATGACGTGCCGCCCGTGCCCGGCCGAGGCTTCCGCGGAGCCGCGCACGGCGAGGTTGTTCGCCTCCGTGCCGCCGGAGAGGAGGACGATCTCGTTCGGGCGCGCGTTAATCAGCGCCGCGACCTCGCGGCGCGCGCGATCCACCGCCGCGCGCGCCTCCTGGCCGTAGAAGTGGACGCTCGAAGGGTTGCCGAACCTCTCGGTCAGGTAAGGCATCATCGCCTCGACCACGCGCGGGTCAACCGGCGTCGTCGCACTGTTATCGAGATAGACTCTGCGCATGAAAACTGTCCGTCATCCGTGGTCAGTGGTCAGTGGTCAATTGTCCGTCGTCCGTTGTTGATGAATTGACGGGCAAGACGCCGGCTGAGTCATTCACATTACGGGACGGCGGGAAGCGACTGACCACGGACAAGGGACGACGGACAACTGACCACTGAGAACTAGCGGACAACTGACCGCGGACGACAAACCATCTGACGTGTGCCCGCAGGCGCCAGCCGCGGTTTCTTCAATCGCTCTCCCGCGCCGCCTCGCCCTGTCGAAGTCACCCTTCGCGCGTTCGAGTCTATGTCGGGCGGGTGGGGCGGTCAAGCGGGTCGAAATCGCGGTCGCGCGGCGCGCCGCCGAAGTGTTAGCATGGGCGCGCCCGAAGCGCCCACGCGCGGCCGCCGAGTCAATTCATTCAGGAGTGAATCGAAGATGAAAACCCTGTCGCGTTATTCCGCCGCTCCTCTCTCGCTGGCAATCTTATTGGCGTCCTCCCCCGCGCTCGTCGCGTCCCGCGCGCTCGCCGCCGACGACGGCGATCCGCAGAATACCGCGCAGCCGTTCGGCGCGCTGGAGCGCGGCTACCGCACGGGCTACTCGGACGGCTACCAGTCGGGCTACCGCGACTCGGTCGAGGGGCGCGAGCGCGACTTCCAGGGCAAAGAGGATTACCAGCGCGCCGACCGCGTCTACCTGCCGGCCTACGGCTCGCACGAAGACTACCGCGACGGCTACCAGCAGGGCTTCGAGTCGGGCTACGGCGCGGGCTTCGACCGCCGCGGCTTCGACTCCGCCGTGCCGACGACGCTGCGCCGCCGCGGCGCGACGAGCGCGGGCGACGCCGCCCAGACCACGTCCGGCGGGCGGCCCGTCATCCGCCGCGACGACGACGACAACAACCGCGACGCCGCGCGCGACGCCGACCGCACGGCGACGCCCGCCGCCTCGTCCTCCTCTTCCGGCGCGCTCTTCGACATCCCCGCCGACACCGTCCTGCGCGTCGAGCTGCTGAACAACCTCTCGACGGACGTGAGCCAGCGCGGCGACCGCTTCGAGGCGCGCGTCGTCGAGCCCGCGCAGTACGCCGACGCGGTCGTCACCGGGCGCGTCACGAGCGTCAAGCGCCCGGGCAGGATTCGCGGCTCCGGCGAGTTGCAGCTCAGCTTCCAGCAGATTCGCCTGACGGACGGCCGCTGGGCGAACTTCAACGCGCAGGTCACCGAAGTCGTCGAGACGCACACGGACACGAACGTCGGCGACGTGGACGCCGAAGGCGGCGTCAAGGGCCGCAGCACGACGAAGGACGACGTGACGAAGGTGGGCGCGGCGACCGGCATCGGCGCGATCATCGGGGCCATCGCGGGCGGCGGCAAGGGCGCGGCCATCGGCGCGGTGATCGGCGCCGGCGTCGGCACGGGCGGCGTGCTCACGGCGAGCGGCAAGGACGTGCGGCTCCCGCGCGGTCAGCATTTGATGATCCGCACCTCCGCCGACACGCGGATTCAATAAAGTCCGTTGTCGCGAGTCTGGAGTCGTGAGCCGGTTAAGCCCGGACTCCAGACTCGCGACGACGGACTCCTGACTAGATGATCATCACCCTCCTGACGGACTTCGGCGCGGCGGACTACTTCGTCGGCGCGTTGAAGGGCGTGATCCTCTCGGCGAACCCGCGCGCGACAATCGTTGACATCACGCACGAGATTCCCGCGCACGACGTTCAGGCGGGGGCGTTCACGCTGCTCGCCGCCTCGGAAAGTTTTCCCGAAGGCACGCTCCACGTCGCCGTGGTCGATCCCGGCGTCGGCTCCGCGCGCAGGGCCGTCCTCGCCGAGTGCGGCGGCCAGCGCTACGTCGGCCCCGACAACGGTCTCTTCTCTTACGTCTGCGAGCGCGCCGGCGGGGCGCGCGTCCGCCACCTCACGAACCGAAAATTTTTCCGCCGCGAAGTGAGCGCCACCTTCCACGGGCGCGACGTGTTCGCGCCCGTCGCCGCCGCGCTCTCCGCGGGGGTCGACGCGCGCGAACTCGGCGAAGAGATCGACGACTGGGTGCGCCTCCCCCCGCTCGCCCCGCGCGTCGACGGCGACGGTACGATCGAGGCGACGATCATCCACGTCGACCGCTTCGGCAACTGCGTCACCAACCTCACGCGCCGCGAGTTGGGCGACGAACAGATCGCGCGCGGCGCGACGCTCGTCGTCGGCGATCAGCCGATCCGTCGTTTCCGGCGCTTCTACGCCGACGGCGAAGGCGGCTCGCCGGAACCCTTCGCCATCTGGGGCAGCGCGGGCTTCCTCGAAATCTCCGCGCCGCGCGCCTCCGCAGCCGCCATCCTCGGCGCGGGGCGCGGGCAGACCGTGATCGTGACAGGTGACAAGTGACGGGTGATAAGTAAGAAGAAAACGGATTTGCCTGTCACCCGTCACTTGTCACTGTTCACCCCCTTTTGTTATCTTCAACTCATCACAGACAGTTAAGGAAAAATCGTCATGGACAACGTGAAGGAAGCTGCCGCCGCGAAGGGCAACGCGACTGGGGGCGGCGCGTCCGCCGCGGCCGCCGGGACTGCCGCCGCGGGCCTGCGCGGGGTGGTCGCCGCCAGCTCGTCGATCGGCGACGTGAACGGCGAGCAGGGCGTTCTCATCTACCAGGGCTACGACATCCACGACCTCGCCGAGCATTCGACGTTCGAGGAGGTCGTCTTCCTGCTCTGGAACGGGCGGCTGCCGAAGCGCGAGGAGTTGGACACGCTCAAGCGCGAGATCGGCGAGTGCTACGAGGCGCCGAAAGAGATCGTCGATCTCATCCGCACGTTCCCGAAGGATGTCGATCCGATGGACACGCTGCGCACGGCGGTCTCCGCGCTCGGCATGTACACCGAGAGCCCGCACGACATCTCGCGCGAGGCGGCGGTGAAGACCGCGACGCGCCTGACGGCGCAGTTTCCCGTCCTCGTCGCCGCGCTGGAGCGCATCCGCAAGGGGCAGGAGCCCGTCGCGCCGAAGCCGGAGTTGAACATCGCGACCAACTTCCTCTACATGCTCCGCGGCGAGCTGCCGCAGGAGCGCGAGGCGCGCATCTTCGACGTGTGCCTCATCCTCCACGCCGACCACGAGCTGAACGCCTCGACGTTTACGGCGCGCGTCGTCGCGGGCACGCTCGCGGACGTTTACGCCTCGGTGACCGCCGCGCTCGCCGCGCTCTCGGGACCCCTGCACGGCGGCGCGAACACGAACGTGATGAAGATGCTGCTGGAGATCGGCGACGTGCCGAAGGCGGAGGAGTTCGTCTCGAACGCGCTCGCGCAGAAGAAGAAGATCATGGGCATCGGTCACGCCGTCTACAAGACGGAAGACCCGCGCGCGACGCACCTGCGCCGCTTCTCGCAGGAGGTGGGCGAGCGCGGCGGCGACACCCGCTGGTACGAAATCTCGCGCAAGATCGAGGAGTACATGCTGCGCGAGAAGGGCATGTACCCGAACGTCGATTTCTTCTCCGCCTCGACCTACTACATGATGGGCATCCCGCTCGACCTCTTCACGCCCATCTTCGCCGTCTCGCGCATTTCGGGCTGGACGGGCCACATCCTCGAACAGTACGCCAACAACAAACTGATCCGCCCGCGCGCCGAGTACGTCGGGCCGCGCGGTCTGAAGTACACGCCGATGGAACAGCGGTAAGAGCCGTGACAGGTAACAGGTGACGGGTGACAGGGAAGAGGCAACGCGCCTTCTCCTGTCACCCGTCACTGTTTACGGTTGACGGTTTTTTCGGCACCTCACCGTCGGTGAGCCGTTTCAACTCTTCGTCAGCCCGCAAAAATTTCGCGCGCCAGACGAACGCGGTCGCGGCGAGGAGCGCGAGGGTGCAGGCCGCGCCGCCCTCGATGCCGTAGGCGCCGCCGGTGAGCCACGCGGGGCCGGCGTCCGCCGCGCGCAGCAGCGGCGCGCGCGTCAGCGACGTGATGCCGCTCACGGGCAGGCCGAGCACCGAGCCCATCGCCCAGTTCCACGACCAGTGCAGGCCGAGCGGGAGCCACAGGCTGCGCGTGCGGAAGTAGCCGACCGCGAGCCACACCCCGGCGAGCGCCGTGTTGGCCGCCATCAGCGCGAACAGGTAGCCGCGCGGGACGTTCGGGTTGTCGGCGTGGACGTAGGCGAAGATGAGCGAAGACGGCACGACGGCCAGGGCGAAGGGGAGCGAGCGCATCAAGGTCTGCAAGGGGTAGCCGCGGAAGATGGCCTCCTCGGCGGCGGCGAGCAGGACGTAGACGACGAGCGCGCCGAAGAACGTCTTGACGAACGCCGCGCCGAAGCCGTCGGGCGCGAGGCTGAAGTGGAACCCGCCGAAGGCTGAGGCCAGGAGCGCGGCGGCGGCGAGCGCGGCGAAGCCGACGGCCGTTCCGAGCGCGAGGTCGCGCAGCCAGCCCGCGTGCAGCGACCAGCCGAGCGCGCGGGGCGGCACGCCGTCGAAGAGCTTGCCGCAAGCCCAGCCGAGCAGGAGTGCGGGCACGAACTGGATGAAGAACTGTATGAGGTAGAGCGCCGCGCCGGGCAGCCGGTTGAAATCCCCGACCGACTGCGGGCTCGCGAGTTGGAGGCCGCCGCGCAGCAGCAGGACGAACGCGACGACGAGCGAGTAGTAGGCGGCGGCGAAGACGGCGAAGCGCCAGCCGCTGCGCAGGCGTTCCTGCCGGTTCAGGAAGATGTCGAGAGGGGTCATCGGTCTTCGTCCGCTGAAGCGTTGTGGATGTCGAGAGCCGCGCGATTGTAGACGAGATCGCGGCCGAAAGTCGCTCTCTCCTGCCGGGCTCGCCCTGCCCGCCCGGCGCTCGCGCGTGCTAAACTCTCGCGTCGCCCGATGCCGATGAGGGAAGCGCACGAACAGCCGAGCGAGTCGATGAGTGAGGCCGAGCCCGCGCCGCGGCGGCGCAGCGCGCCGTGGTTCTTCGGCAGCCTCGTCCTCATCCTCCTGGCGACGCTCGTCGCGCTCCAGGTGTCGGGCATCTGGGAGTTCGTCACGCCCGACAACGCGACCGACACGCTCGCCCTCTACGCCCTCTCGACGCTCAACTTCGTCGCCTTCGTCGTCTTCAGCTTCATCTTCGTGCGCAGCCTCCTGAAGCTGCGCAGCGAGCGGCGCGCCCAGGTATTGGGCTCAAGGATCAAGACGCGCCTCGTCGTCTACTTCATCGCCGTCAGCCTGCTGCCCATCGCCGGGATGGCGGTCTTCTCCTACCTCTTCTTCAACCGCACGCTCGAAAAGTGGTTCAGCAGCCTGCCCGAAGGGGTCGTCCAGCAGGCGCGCGAGATCAAGATGAACGAGTCGCGCAGTCAGGCGCGGGACTTCAGGGAGACCGTCCTCGTCGCGCAAAAAGCGCTGCCCGTGACAGACGGCGGGGCTGATCTCAAGGCCGCGCTCGACGATCTGACCGACAGGGGCGATCTGTCGCTGCTCCAGATAAGAGGCGGCGAAGAGTTTGACCCCGTGTCGTCCGTGCGCGGGCTCGAACGGGGGCAGGTCGAAGCGATCCTCTTCGGCGCAAGCAAGGCGACCGCCAACGACGAACGACAGGGCGAGCTGGGCGCGGGCGGGAAGGTCTTCGATGTGATGAGGCTGCCCGTCGGCGAAGTCAAAGAGCTGATCGCCGCGCGCGCCAGGCGCAGCGACTCGCACCTCTCCGATCTGATCCAGAGCAGTCAGACTTTCGACAACTCCAAGCGCCGGCAGCGCAAGATACGCCTGCTCGGACTCTCGTCGCTCGGCCTGCTCACGATGCTGCTGCTCTTCGCCGTGACGTGGGCGGCGATCCACGTCGCGCGCGGCATCGGCACGCCCATCCGCACGCTCGCCGAAGCCGCCGGCGAGGTGGCGCGCGGCAACCTCGCCCACCGCGTCAGCGTCACGGGAGACGACGAGCTCGCCGTGCTCGCCGACACCTTCAACTCCATGACCGCGCAGCTCGAAGAGAACCGCCGCCACATCGAGGCGAACTCCGACGCGCTGCGCGAGACCAACCTCGCGCTCGACGAGCGCCGCGCCTACATCGAGACCGTCCTCGAATCGCTCTCGACCGGCGTCGTCTCGCTCGACGCCGACGACAGGTTGACGACGATCAACGCCGCCGCCGTCCAGATGCTGCGGCTCGACGAACCCCCGACGGCGGGCACGCCGCTCGCCGGGATCGTCAACCCCGAAGATCGGCCCGTGCTCGAACGCGTGCTCGCGCGCGCGCGCCGCACGGGTCGCGCCGCGTGGCAGATGGAGCTGACGCGCGGCGCGCAGCAGTCGGACGGCGTCGTCCCCGTCGCGCTGACGGCGACGGCGTTCGGCGCGCAGGCGGACGCGGCGGCGCGCGGCGTCGTCCTCGTCATAGAGGATTTGACCGAGCTGCTGGCCGCGCAGCGCGCCGCCGCCTGGAGCGAGGTCGCCCGCCGCATGGCGCACGAGATCAAGAACCCGCTCACGCCCATCCAACTCTCGGCCGAGCGCATCGCGCGCAACTTCACGCGCGCCGCGCGCGCCGAGGAGGGCGGCTCCCAGATTCTCGACATCGGCGGCAACGGGCACGAACGCGACGACCGCGTCGCGCGCGTCGTCGAGGAGTGCACGCAGACGATCACGCGCGAGGTCGGGAGCCTCAAGGCGATGGTCGACGAGTTCTCGCGCTTCTCGCGTCTGCCGCGCGCGCGCCTCGAAGCGGCGGACTTGAATGAAGTCGTCCGGCAGGCGGTCGCGCTCTACGAGGATCGCCTCGCCGACGTGCGCCTCGACGTGCTGCTCGCGCACGCGCTCCCCCCGGCGCAGCTCGACGCCGAACAGATGCGCCGCGCCCTCGTCAACCTCATCGACAACGCCCTCGAATCGACCGCGCACGCCGAGGGCGAGAGCCGCATCACCGTCGCCACGGGTCACGACCCCTCGCGCGGGCTGCTCCTACTGGAGATCGCCGACACCGGGCACGGCATCGCCCGCGAGGACTTCCCGCACCTCTTCCAGCCCTACTTCTCGACGCGCGGTCGCGGCACCGGCCTCGGCCTCGCCATCGTCCAGCACATCATCAACGACCACGGCGGGCGCATCCGCGCCGAGCGGAACCGGCCCCGCGGCGCGAAGTTCCTCGTCGAGCTGCCCGTGGCGGACGAGGCGAAGCAAACGTAATAACTGTCAGTCGTCCGCGGCCAGTTGTCCGTCGCACGGATTAGCGAACGGGCATAGCTTGCCCTCCACCGACCCTGGCGACCAACTATCGACTACTGACCGGCAATCACCGACCACGGACAACTGACCACGGACAACTGACACCCTTTCATGTCTGAGAAAATCCTCATCGTCGACGACGAGCGCGGCATCCGCGAGACGCTGCGGGGCGTGCTCGAAGACGAGGGCTTCGCGGTCGAGGCGGTCGCCACGGGCGAGGACGCGCTCAAAGCCGTCGCGGGGCGCAGCTTCGGCTGCGTCCTGCTCGACGTGTGGCTGCCCGGCATCGACGGGCTCGAAACCCTCTCGCGCCTCAAAGAATCCGGCGCGGACTGCGCCGTCGTGATGATTTCGGGCCACGGCAACATCGAGACCGCCGTGCGGGCGACGAAGCTCGGCGCGTTCGACTTCGTCGAGAAGCCGCTCTCGATTGAGAAGACCCTGCTCGCCGTGCGCAACGCCCTGCGCCAGCACGCGCTCGAAAGGGAGAACGCCTCGCTCGCCGCCGAGTTGGGCGAGGAATACGTGATGATCGGCGAGTCGGTGGCGATGCGCGCGCTGCGCAAGCAGATCGCGGCGGTCGCGCCGACCGACGGGCGCGTCCTCATCTACGGCGAGTCGGGCACGGGCAAGGAGCTGGTCGCGCGCGCCATCCACGCGCAGTCGCGCCGGGCGGGCGCGCCGTTCGTCGAGGTGAACTGCGCGGCGATCCCCGAAGAGCTGATCGAGTCGGAGCTGCTCGGTCACGTCCGCGGCGCGTTCACGGGCGCGACCGGGGCGAAGCGCGGCAAGTTCGAGCTGGCCGACGGCGCGACGCTCTTTCTGGACGAGGTGGGCGACATGAGCCAGCGCGTGCAGGCGAAGGTTTTGCGCGTGCTCGAAGAGCAGAGGTTCTCGCCCGTCGGCTCGAACGAGCAGGTGAGAGTGGACGTGCGCGTCATCGCGGCGACGAACAAGCGCCTCGACGTGGAGATCGAGCGCGGCAGCTTCCGCCCCGATCTCTTCTACCGCCTGAACGTGATCCCGTTCGAAGTCCCGCCCTTGCGCGACCGCCTGGAAGACGTGCCGCTCCTCGTCGAGCACTTCAACGAGAAGTTCTCGCGCGCCTACGGGAAGTCGCGCAAGAGGTTCGAGCCGGAGGCGGTCGAGGCGCTGCAAAGCTACGCGTGGGCGGGGAACGTGCGCGAGCTGAGGAACACGGTCGAGCGCGTCGTGATCATGCACGCGAAGCAGAAGGTCTCGGCGGCAGACCTCCCGCCGCTCGGCGGCGAGGAGCCCGTCCCGACGCCGACGAAATTCTCGTCATTTAAAGAGGCGAGCGAGGCGCACCAGCGCGAGTTCATCCGGCAGAAGCTCGCCGAAGCCGAGGGCAACGTCACGCGCGCCTCGGAGCTGATGGGCGTCGACCGCAGCCACCTCTACCGGCGGATGCGCGCGCTCGGCATACGAGTTCGCGGCGACCGCGAGAACGGGAATTAGCATCAAAGTTCGGTGCGCGCCACGGGCCGGGAAAGTTAACTCGTCGGCGCGCTGAAACGTGCGGCGGGAGCGCGCATCTGTTAAAGTTTGAGTCGCCGCAGTCTGCGGCGAGGGCGGCGCGGCAGTTTATTGACCGCGCCGCGCGTTTGATCGAAAGGCAATCATGGATTTCACGACGAAAGAGTTATTGAAGCGTTACTGGAAGCTGGCGACGAAGCAGCCGTTCGCGCCGGTGCTGCTGAACATCCTCGTCACTTCGGTGTGCGACATGCGCTGCACGCACTGCTTCTTCACGGACGAGCTGGACGACCGCCCGCGCAAGAAGTTGCAGATGAAGACGCACGAGATTCAGAAAATCTCGGAGACGCTGGGCGGGAACCTCGGCGTGCTCATCCTCGCGGGCGGCGAGCCGTTCACGCGCAAGGACTTGCCAGAGATCGTCCGCGCCTTCTACGAGAACAACAAGCTCGAATCCGTCTACCTGATGTCGAACGGGCAGATTCAGAAGCGCATCATGCCGGACGTGACGCGCATCCTCGAAGAGTGCCCGAACCTGAACGTCGCGGTCGCGCTCGGCATCGACGGGCTCAAGAGCCAGCACGAGAAGATTCGCCAGAAGCCCGGCTCGTGGGACATCGCGATCAACACGGCGCGCCAGCTCCAGCAGATCAAGCGCGAGCACCCGCGCCTCGACATCCAGACCTGCACCTGTTTCATGAACACGAACCAGGACACGATCTTCGAGTGGTACGACTTCCTGAAGTACGACCTGAAGCCCGACAAGGTCAACTTCAATTACATCCGCCCGCCCTCGGCCGACCCCGTCGAGCTAGACATCGACCACGCGCGCTACAGTAAGCTCGCCGCGATGATCGACGACGACTCGCGCCACGCGGCGATTAAGAACAACTACGGCGGCGACGCCGGCTACTTCAAGGCGGCGATTGACATCTACATGCACGGCCTGATCGCCAAGACGCAGGAGACGCAGCAAGCGCAGATGACCTGCTACGCGGGCACGGCCGGGGCGGTCATCTACGACGAGGGCACCGTCTCCTCGTGCGAGAACCTGGACGCCGTCGGGAATCTGCGCGACTTCGACTGGGACTTCCAGAAGCTCTGGGTCTCGCCCGCGATGCAGGCGCGCCGTCAGAAGGCCGCCTCCGGCTGCTTCTGCACGCACGAGTCGAACAGCTACTACCCCTCCTTGCCGTTCAACCCGAAGCACTTGATTCAGATCAAGAAGCTGGAGCGCGAGATGAAGAAGGCGCGCAAGGACCTGCTCGACCGGGAAGAGAAGGCTGAAGGGTTGGCGGTAAAGGCGTAAGGGATGAGCGTCGCGGGCAGCAGCGTTCTTTCAAAGGGGGGCGTCGCGGCGGCAGCCGTGGCGTCACTTCTGTTAGCCGTCGTGGCCGGCGGCTCGTCGGTTTCGTCGGCCCAGTCCGCGAAGGGCGCGCCGCCGAAGATCGGCACCATCCAGCGGACCTTCAACCAGGACGATTGCAACTGCACCCTGTACCTGCCCGAGCGCCGCCGCGGCGTTGATGACGTTGAAGTCCGTATGGTCTTCACGGTAGCCGATCTCAGAGACCAGGCGCAGATGAACATCGACGGCCAGGACGTGATGCTGCGACTCGTCAGACGTAGAGAGCGCGCTGGCGGCCCGCTGAGGGTGGGCCAGCGTTCGGTCGAGGAGTACGAGGGCGGCGGCGCGCGCGTGATTGTCAGGTCCACGATCACGGAGGTGTGCCCTCCGGACGAGCCGACCTGTGAAACTCTCTCGAAGTCGGCCGTGATTACGGTCACGAAGGGCGGGCGGACGCGGACGGTTAGAGCTTCCGGCGGGTGCGGGTGCTGAAGGGCGCGGGAGAAAAGATGTCGGGAGTTAAAGGACCGAAAATTCTGATCATCTCGTCCGACACGGGCGGCGGCCACCGCTCGGCGGCGGCGGCCATCGTGGCCGGCGTGCAGAAGTTTTGGGAGAGCGACAACTACGCCGTGAGGGTCGTGCGCGCGGTCGAGGAGTCGCACGCGGTCACGGGCAAGCTCGTCAACCTCTACAACTGGGTGCTGCGCAACCGCCAGCACTGGATGAAATACCTCTACTGGGCGATCAACCGCGTCCGCCCCGAGACGCGCGAGTTCTTCCACCGCCGCTGCATCGGCTTCGTCCGCGAGCTGTTCGAGAAGTGGTGCCCGCACGTCGTCGTCAGTGTCCACCCCTTGACGCAGCACATCTTCGCGCGCGTCCTGAAAGAGTTAGGGCTCGCCGAGACGATCCCGCTCGTGACGGTCGTGACAGACCCCTGCTACGGGTTCTGGAAGGGCTGGGCGTGCGACGACGTGCGGCTCTACCTCGTCGCGAGCGACGAGGCGCGTCAACAGTTGCTCGACTACGGCATCGCGCCCGAGCGGATCAAGGTGTCGGGGATGCCTGTGCACCCGAAGTTCGATCTGCCGGACGAGCGCACGGCGCAGGCGGCTAGAAGCGCGCTCGGGCTCGACGCCGACAAGTTTACGGTCTTCGTCAACGCGGGCTGGGTCGGCGGCGGCAACATCCCGGAGATCTTCCGCGAGCTGGTGCGCGGCGAACTCGACGTGCAGGCGATCTTCCTCGCCGGGAAGAACGAGGAGCTGCGCGCCGAGGCCGAGCAGATCGCGGCGGGCGCGAAGTTCCCCGTCAAGGTGATCGGCTACTCGGAGCACGTCGAGCAGTTGATGCAGGCGGCGAACGTGATGATCTCGAAGCTCGGCGGCCTGACGACCTTCGAGGCCCTGGCCTGCCGCGTGCCGATCATCGCCGACGCGATCACGCCGCCGATGCCGCAGGAGTCCGGCACCGTCTCGCTCATCGCGCGGCGCGGCGCGGGCGTCCTGCTGGAGCGCGCGTCGGACATCGTGCCGACCGTGCGCCGCCTCGCCACGGACGCGAAGCTCTACGCGCAGATGAGGGCCGCCACCGCCGGGCTCGCCATCCCGCAGTCCACGCGCCGCATCGTCGAAGAGATCGCCGCGCTCATCCCCGCGCACGCGCTCTCGGAAGAGGACGGCGCGGCGGCCGAGCAGGTCGCGTGACGGCGCGCCCGCGCCCCGCCAAGTTGACGCGCGAGGCCGCTTCAAGTTTAATCTAGCCATTCAAGACAACCCGCCCGCTCGTCTCCAAGCACGCAGCGGGCTTTTTTGGAGACGCGACCGAATTGAGTCTGCTGCTGGAAGGGAAGCGCGCGTTCATCTCCGGCGGGACGCGGGGCCTGGGCGCGGCGATGTGCGAGGTCTTCGCGCGCGAGGGCGCGGACGTGGCGTTCAGCTATAACTCGCGCGACGACCTGGCCGAAGAGGTCGCTGGGAAAGTGCGCGCGCACGACCGCCGCGCGCACCCGTTCAAAGTCTCCGTCACGGATCGGGTGGGGATGAAGAGGCTGACGCGCCAGCTCGTCGAGGAGTGGGGCGGCGTGGACGTGCTCGTCAACAACGCGGCGATCAACCGCGGCGACAACTTCGCGACGACGACCGACCGCTCGTGGGACGAGGTCGTCGACACGAACGTCGGCAGCCTCTTCGCCGTCACCAAGCCGATCTACAAGCAGATGATCCGCCAGCGCAGCGGCGCGATCCTCAACATCACCTCGGTCGGCGCGATCCGCGCGCTCCCCACCTCGGTCCACTACGCCACGTCCAAAGCCGCGATGATCGGCTTCACCAAATGCCTGTCGCGCGAGGCGGCGAACTTCGGCGTCTCCGTCAACGCCATCGCCGCCGGCATCTTCGACACCGATCTGGCGCACACGCTGCCCGAACGCCTCATACAGATGCACGAGTTCTGGGTCTCGAAGGGGCGCATGGGGCGGCCCGAAGAGCTGGCGGAGTACGCCGCCTTCATGGTGTCGGATCGCAACAGCTTCATGAACGGCGAGATCGTCATCATCGACGGCGGCGCGGTGACATAAAGATTGTCCGTTGTCCGTTGTCCATTGTCAGTTGTTCGAGACAATCTTGAAGCGAGCTGATCGCGAAGCACAGGCGACTGACGACGGACAACTGACAACGGACAACTGACAACTCCTCACTCACGATCCAAGTCCGCCGACTCTTCCCCCATCGATTTAACCTTCTCTTCGAGTTTGCGGACTGTGCGGGCGAGGTCGCCGAGGCGGCGGAAGGCCGCCGTGGCGCGCAGCCACTCGCGGTTATCGAAGGCCGGGATGCCGGAGATGACTTTGCCGGCGGGGACGTTGTGGCTCGTCGCGCTTTTGGCGGTGATGACGGCGTCGTCGCCGACGGTCAGGTGTCCCGCGACGCCCGCCTGGCCGGCGAGGACGACGCGCCGCCCGACGCGCGAGCTGCCCGCCAGTCCGACCTGCGCGCACAGAAGCGCGTCCTCGCCGACCGTGCAGGAGTGGCCGATCTGCACGAGGTTGTCGATCTTCGCGCCCCGCCCGATGCGCGTCTCGCCGACCGACGCGCAATCGATGGTCGTTCCCGCGCCGATCTCCACGTCGTCCTCGACGACGACCCGCCCCGCCTGCGGAATCTTCAGCCAGCGCCCCTCCTCGTCCTTCGCGTAGCCGAACCCGTCCGAGCCCAGGACGGCGTTGTTGTGGATGCGTACGCGCGCGCCGACGAGCGTCCCCTCGCGCAGCGCGACGCCGGAGTGGATGACCGAGCCCTCGCCGACCTCGACGCCGTCGTAGATCGTCACGTTCGGGTGGAGGTGGACGCCCGCGCCGACGACGGCCCCCTTGCCGACGACGACGCACGCGCCGACGCGCGCCGACTCGTGGACGCGCGCCGACTCGTCGATCACGGCCGAGGGGTGTACGAAGGGCTCGACCGCCGGCTCGGGGTGGAACAGGCGCAGCGCGCGCGTGTAGGCGAGGTAAGGGTCGCGCGCGCGCAGGACGGCGATCCCTCTGCCGGCTTCGACGCCCTCGGCGAGGTAGATCGCCGAGGCTTTCGTCGTCTGCACGCGCGGCGTGTAGCGCGGGTTCGAGAGGAACGTGACCTGACCCGCCTCCGCTTCGTCGAGACCGGCAGCGCCCGCGATCTCAATCTCGCCCGCGCCTTCGGGCTCGACCGTCGCGCCGGACTGTTTCGCGAGTTCTGAAAGTTTCATAGCAGTCTTTGTAGGGGCAGGGCTCGTCCCTGCCCGTTGAGCGCGAGCGCGCGAAAGAAGGAATCGCGATCACTCAGCGATGATGATCGCGGATCGGTTGAGCGACCTCGCGGTCGCTCGCGGGCAGGGACGCGCCCTGCCCCTACACTCACGGGCAGGGACGAGCCCTGCCCCTACAGTTGCGTGCGCGCGGCTCACATCAGATTCACCGGATCGATCTCGACGTTGACGGCGTGCAGGTCGCAGCCGCGCGCGGCGGCGTCGGCGAGCGCGAGGTCGAGGACGGCGCGCAGGCGGGGGCGGCTGCGCGATTTCAGAAGTATCTGGATGCGGTGCTCGCCGCGCAGCCGCGCGAGCGGCGCGGGCGCGGGGCCGAGCACGCGGCAGGAGCGATCCGTGTTCGCCGCGTCGAGCGCGTCCTTGAGGTCTCCGGCGGTGGCGAGCGTGCGGCCGAGATCGTTGCCGCGCACGAGCAGCGCGGCGAGCGAGACGAAGGGCGGGTAGCTCAAGTTTTTGCGGTAGCGTATCTCTTCCTCGTAGAAGCCGTCGTAGTCCTGCGCGCAGGCGTGGCGCAGCGCGTAGTGCTGCGGGTGGTACGTCTGGATCAGCACGCGCCCGGCGCGGTCGCCCCGGCCGGCGCGGCCCGCCACCTGCGTGATGAGCTGGAAGGTGCGCTCGGAGGCGCGGAAGTCCGGCATCGCCAGGCCGGCGTCGACCGAGACGACGCCGACGAGTGTGACGTTCGGGAAGTCGTGCCCCTTCGCGATCATTTGCGTGCCGACGAGCATGTCCAGCTCGCCGGCGGCGAAGCGCAGGATCGCCTCCTCGTAGGTGTGCCTCCGCGCCGTCGTGTCGCGATCCAGCCGCGCGATGCGCATGGACGGAAACTTCTGCCGGATCAACTCCTCGATCTGCTCCGTGCCCTCGCCGACGTAGAAGATGTACTGACCCTTGCACGCCGGACACTGCGTGGGCGGCCTTT
Organism: Pyrinomonadaceae bacterium; assembly: GCA_035537435.1. GTDB lineage: Bacteria > Acidobacteriota > Blastocatellia > Pyrinomonadales > Pyrinomonadaceae > JAIVGV01. The sequence goes on from DATLMC010000120.1 coordinate 16,524, forward strand.
GCCGGAAGTCGCAGTAGTGACAGACGAGGCTGCGCTCGCGCTGGTGGTAGGTGAGCGTCACGTCGCAGTTGGGGCACTGCATGCGCTCGCCGCACGAGCGGCAGAGGACGAAGGCGGAGTAGCCGCGCCGGTTCAGGAGCACGATCGCCTGCTCGCCGCGCTCGTGCGTCTCGCCGACGGCGCGCAGTAATTCCTCGGAGAGCGCCGTCTGCTTGCCCTCGCGCGCGAAGACCTCGCGCATGTCGACGATCTCTGCGCGCGCCATCGCGCGGTCGGCGATGCGTTTCGAGAGTTGCAGGTAGCGGTACTTGCCCGCGCGCGCGTTGTGGAAGGATTCGAGCGAGGGCGTGGCGGAGCCGAGGACGACAACGGCGCGCTCGCGGTGCGCGCGCACGACGGCGGTGTCGCGCCCGTGATAGTAGGGCGACTCCTGCTGGCGGTAAGAGGACTCGTGCTCCTCATCCACGACGATCACGCCCAGGTTGGTGACCGGCGCGAAGACCGCTGAGCGCGTGCCGATGACGACGCGCGCCTCGCCGCGCTTGATGCGGCTCCACTCGTCGAAGCGCTCGCCCGTCGTTAAGGACGAATGGAAGATGGCGACCTCGTCGCCGAAGTGCGCGCGTAGCCGACGCGAGAAGACGGGCGTGAGCGCGATTTCGGGGACGAGCATCATCGCCGCGCGCCCCTGTTCGAGCGCGGCGCGCATGGCGCGGATGTAAATCTCCGTCTTGCCGCTCCCCGTGACGCCGTGCAGGAGGAAGGCGCGGTATGCTCGCCCGGCGATCCCGGCCTCGATCTCGTCGAGCGCGGCGCGCTGCTCCGGGGTCGGCGTCAACCTCTGATCGTCGGGCAGCACGGCCCGCGCGAGCGGATCGCGCCGCACGTCCCTGACGAGGATTTCGACGACGCCGCGCCGCTCCAGCGTCTGTACGGTGGACGCGCCCGCCGCCGCGGCGTCGAGCAGTTCCGCGAAGAGCAGTTCGCCGCCGCGCGCGATCAGGGTTTCGACGACGCGCTTTTGCGCCTCGGTCAGGGCGCGAGCCGCGCCGTTCTCGTGCCGCTCGACCGGCAGGAGCCGCACGGCCTTGCGCCGCTTGGCCCTCGCCTGCGCGCTGCGCTGGCGCTGCGCGACGGTGATCCAGCCCGCGCGTTCGAGCTGCCGCGTCACCGACAAAGCGCGCGCCTGCCCGAACTCCTGCGCGAGCCGGCGCAGCGGCAAGTCCGTCTCTTCGGCGAGCAGGCGCAGCGCCTGAGTCTTCGCCGTCGCGGCACGGCGCGCGGGCAGGCGCGCCAGCTCGTCGCGCCCTTCGGCGGTGATCGCGAGCACGCGCTCGACCGTCGCGTTGAGGCCCGCGGGGAGCGCCGCCTTCAGGACTTCGCCCCACGGCGCGGCGTAGTAGTCCGCGATCCAGCGCGTGATCTCCAAAACGTCCGGCGTGAACAGCGGCTCGGCGTCGAGCAGCTCCTCGGCGTCCTTGATCTCAGCCTCGGCGACTTCGACAGAGGCGTCCAACTCCTCGTGCAGCGCGACGACGTAGCCCGTCAACAGTTGGCGACCGAAGGGGACGAGCAGGCGCGAGCCGACTCTCACCTCTTCGCGCAGCGATTCGGGCAGGCGGTACGTGAACGTCCCGCGGACGCGCAGCGGCACGGCGACCTCGGCGAAGCGCGGGGCGCGCGTCTCGCGCTGCCGGTGGGGTGCGTCTACGGCGGCGTAAGTCGGTGCGGGGACGTTCGGGCTTTGCACGGCGAACAAATTAACTTGTGGCGCGGAAAAGGGGAAGCGACGGTAGAGACAATCACCGGAGCGGTGGCAAAACGATCATTCCGACGAACCAGCAAGCAGTCCGCGCACCTTCTTCATGTCCTCCCAGACCTCGCGCTTCTTGGTAGGGTCGCGCAACAGGTAGGCGGGGTTGAAGGTGGGCATGAGCTGCGCGCCGTGGTAGGCGTGGAACTCGCCGCGCAGTTTCGAGATGGGCTGCTTGGTGCGCAGCAGGGCGCGCGTCGGCGTGTTGCCGAAGGCGATGATAACGCGCGGGTTAACCGCGGCCAGCTCGCGGTGCAGGTAGGGCGTGAAGAGGGAGAGCACTTCGGGCGTGATCTCGTCGCCGGTCGAGATCATCTTGACGGCGTTGGTGAGGTAGCAGTCGGCGCGGCGCAGGCCGACGGAGGCGAGGATGCGTTCGAGCATCTGCCCGGCAGGCCCCATGAAGGGCTTGCCGGAATCGATGTCGGGCGGGCCTGGCGACTCGCCGACGACGGCGACGCGCGCGCCCTTCCTCCCCTCGCCGAAGATGAAGACGCGCTCGCGGTACTGCGGCAGTTGCTTGGCGCGCCGCAACAGCTCCGCGTTGATCTCCTCGACCGTCTCGTCGGAGGGCGGCTGCTCGTCGCCGAAGAGTGAAAGCTCTGCCATGACGATCTAAAACGGGTCGCTCACTTCTCCGGCTTCGAGCGGGCGAGGTAGTCGCGGATGGTCTTCATGTCTTCCCACGTCTCGCGCTTCTTCGAGGGGTCGCGCAGGAGGTAAGCCGGGTGGAAGGTCGGCATCACCTTGATGCCCTTGTAGTCCTGGAACTTGCCGCGCAGCTTCGTGATGCCTTCCTTCGTGTCGAGCAGGTTCTTCATCGCCGTGTTGCCGAGCACGACGATCACGTCCGGGCGCACGATGGCGATCTCGCGCAGCAGGAACGGCTTGCACGTCGCCGCCTCCGCCATCGTCGGCGTGCGGTTGTTGAGCGGGCGGCAGCGGTTGACGTTGCCGATAAAGACGTCTTCGCGCTTCAAGCCGATGGCTTCGATGATCTTGTTCAGGAGTTGACCGGCGCGGCCGACGAAGGGCCGCCCCGACGCGTCCTCGTCCGCGCCAGGGGCTTCGCCGACGAACATCAGGCGCGCCTTCGGGTTGCCCTCGCTGTGGACGATGGTGTGGCGCGCCTCGCAGCAGAGCGGGCAGCGCATGCACTCGCCGATGTCCTGCTTGATCGATTCGAGCGTTTCGCCGGGGCGCGGCAGGGAGAGCTCGTCCTGCGGCGTGATCTCGCCGAAGAGCGTTTCGCGCGGCGCGGGCGGGTTCGCGGAGGGCTTGCGGACGGGTTTTCGTGTCGCCATGTCGTTCGGCTCCGGGGCGGTCTGGTACAGAACGTTCGGGGTCTCGTGGCGCGCGGGCGGCTGAGGAGGCGGCACGCGCGTCGGCGGCTGCCGCGGCGCGGGACTGACTTCCGCGGGCGGCTGTCTCGATTCGGCTTCGGCGTTTCGGCGGAGCGCGTGCGAATTCGACGCGGGCGCTGTCGCGGCGGGCGACTTTCTCAACGGCGCGTTCTCGTCGCGTGATGCTCGAACCGGCGTCGCCGCGAAGTTGCCCGCCGCGACGCCCTCGACGCCCAGCTCGCGCAGGTACGAGAGCTGGTTGCCCAGCTCCTCGACCAGTGACAGAAACTCCGCCCGGCTCGCGTCGTCAGCCATAACAATTTACCCGGCGCGCAAAAATTATTTCGCGCGCGCCGACTTCTCCGCGCGCCCGCCGCGCAGGCGAACCACCTCGTCGAGAATTTTGTGCGCGGCTTCGAGCTTCGACATGAGCGGGAGCTGGACCGCCTCGGGGCGATCCGCCGTGATGATCGTGACGGCGTTCGCCTCGGCGTCGAAGCCCGCGCCGTCGCGCGTGATGTCGTTGGCGACGATGGCGTCGAGCCGCTTGTCGCGTAATTTCTGGCGCGCGTGCTCAAGCACTTTCTCGCTCTCGGCGGCGAAGCCGACGACGAGCTGCCCCGGCTGACGCGCGGCGGCGACCGAGGCGAGGATGTCGGGCGTGCGCACGAGTTTGAGCGTGAGCGCGGCATCCGACTTCTTCAACTTCTGGACGGCTCGCGCGGCGGGGCGGTAGTCGGCGACGGCAGCCGCGCCGATGAAGACCGTGGCGCTTTTAAACTCGGCCGTCGCGGCCCTCATCATCGCCTCGGCCGAGACGGCTTCGACGAGCCGCGCGCCGGCAGGTCGCGTCGCGCTCGTCACCCCCGCGATGACCGTCACCTCCGCGCCGCGCGCGCGCGCCGCCTCCGCCAGCGCGAAGCCCATGCGACCCGACGAGCGGTTAGAGATGAAGCGGACGGGATCGATCTCCTCGCGCGTCGCGCCCGCCGTGATCAAAACTCTCTCGCCCGCGAGATCGCGCCCGACGTGAGAACCCACGCCGCCGCCGGCCGCTTCCGTCTGACCGCGCAAAATTTCGAGCGCGGCGGCGACGATGCGTTCGGGCGCGCCGAGGCGTCCCGGCCCGATGGTGCCGCAAGCCATCTCGCCCGCGTCGGGCTCGATGACGTGGACGCCGTCGGCGCGCAGGGTCTCGACGTTGCGCCGCGTCGCCGGGTGCTCCCACATCGTCGTGTTCATCGCGGGCGCGACGAGCACCGGCGCGTCGCAGGCGAGGTAAGTGGTCGAGACGAAGTCGTCGGCGACGCCGTTCGCGAACTTGGCGATGATGTCGGCGGTGGCGGGCGCGACGACGAGCAGATCGACCGTCTGCGCGAAGGTGATGTGGGCGATGGGGTCGGGGTTGTCGGGCGCGTAGTCGTCGACGACGACGTGCTCGCCGGAGAGTGCGCGGAAGGTCAGCGGCGCGACGAGCTTCGTCGCGTGCTCGGTCATCGCGACGCGCACGCGGCAGCCCGCGCGCTGCAAACCGCGCAGCACCTCGGCGGCTTTGTACGCGGCGATGCCGCCCGACACCGCCAGGGCGACGCGCTTGTCCGCCTTCGGGGCGTCGCCCGTTCCGCCTGTGTTGTCGTTGACCGTCATCGGATGAACCGAAGCCGCCGAGAGTCGAGTTAAAATTTTGGCTGGCGCGCCGAAAATGTATCATCGCTCCGAGCCGGGGCGCAATTTCGCGCCCGCGTCCGTAAGGGGAGACTGACGCGACAGGGCCGAGTGGCGTGGGGCTCTTTCCGCCCCCGCGAACTCCGCTTCCGAGCCGGGCCTCCGGCTGTGGTACACTTTCAGTCGCCCCCGAAAATTGTTCCCCCGAACAGGACGCGACCGTCTAAACTTGCCGGTGCAATTGCGTCGGGCCATGCGCGAAGAGACGAACAAAATCAAGCTCTGTGTGGTGCGGCTGCTGTCGGTCTGCGTGCTGCCGCTGTGCTTTGCGCAGTCGTCCTGGGCGCAGCACGTGGGCGCGGCGGGCGAGCGTGAGTTCGGCCCCGTCGTGCGCGCCTACCTCGGCTACCTGAACGCCGAGCAGGAGGTGACGGACGCGCGCGAGAGCCGACGCGAGGTGAGCGCCGCTTACGTCCGGCGCAACTCGAACCGCATCAGCGCGCTCAGGCGGATGGCGCTCCAGATCGCGCGCTCCTCACGCAACGATTACGTGCCGGAGCTGTACGCCGTGGCGCGCGACGAGCTGGGGACGCTCTTCGAGACGCCGCCCAGCCCGGCGACCTTTCGCGTCGGCGAAGTCTTGAATAACACCTTCCGCTTCCTCGGCACCGTCCGCGCGAACGAGCCGTTCTACCTCTTCGCGCGACTCGACATCTACGAGCAGGCGGAGCTGATCAAAAAGGCGGAAGCGCAGCACGCGGGCGCGACTAATTCACAGCCCGCCGGCACGCGGGCGCAGGGCGAGGCGGCGACACGACCGCGCCGCGTCAGCCCCCCCTGAGCATCCGGCGCGCGTCCGAACCTCGCGCGTGCTCGCGCCCGTCAACCGGGCCGTTAAACTCTCGTCGCCAGATCCCGCAGAACAATCGCCCCGATGGAGCAGGCAAAACTTTTCGGCACGAAGAAGATTGAAGGCGCGGCGGAGGCCGAGCGGCTCGCGCTCTACGCGCTGGGCGAGTTTCAGGCGCGCGGGCTCGCCCTCGCCGGGCGTGAGCTGGCGCTGGATCGCCTGCGCGGCGCGCTGCGTCGCGCCGCGGAAGACCTCGGCGTCGAGGAGCTGGGCGACGAGGCGTCTGTCGCCGCGTTCGAATCGCTCGGCGCGCGCGTCCGGCGCGTCCCGCCATTCGTCGCCAAGCACCCGTACCGCGTCACAGTCGGCGCGGAACTGTCACAGCGCGCGCGGGAGTTCTACGACGAACAGGCGACGAAGTCGGCCGAAGGGACGGCAGGCGTCGAAGACTGATTTGCGCGCGCCCGCCCCCGTCTCATCGGTTCCGCACTCGTGTCTCGCCGCTTCGGTCGCGCGAGAAGCGCGATCAAAAAAGCCGTTGAGCCCGCAACCCTCATCTGCTAGGATGCGCGCACTAAATTCCGTCACAGCCTGCTACCTGCTCCCGCGATACCAGACACGCGCGGGCGCGGACTTGAGCCAACGAAGATGAATAAGAGCCGCCGGAAGTTTCTCGGTCGCGCCGCGGCGGGCGTCACCGCCGCCGTCGTCACGCCATTGAACCTCGAAGCCCTCGCCTCCGCCGCGCAGCCCGCGCGCGGCGGCGCGGCGCAGGGTCGCACGTCGAAGCCGCCGCTCGCCGTCTCCAGCGCGAACGGCGTCGCCGCCGTGACGAAGGCGGTCGAGGTGATGCAGGCGGGCGGCGACACGCTCGACGCCGTCGTCGCGGGCGTCAACATCGTGGAGCTCGACCCGAAAGACAACTCCGTCGGCTACGCCGGGTTGCCGAACGAGCGCGGCGACGTGGAGTTGGACGCGAGCGTGATGCACGGACCCACCCGGCGCGCGGGCGCGGTCGCGTCCCTGCGCGGCGTGAAGACCCCTTCGAAGGTCGCGCAGGCGGTGATGGAGCACACCGACCACATCCTCATCGTCGGGCAGGGCGCGCGCGACTTCGCCACCACGATGGGCTTCGAGAACGAGAACCTTTTGACGGAAGAGTCGCGCATCGCCTGGCTGCGCTGGAAGGAGACGATGTCGCCGACGGACAAGTGGGGGCCGAGCCCCTACACGCCCGCGCCCGCCTCGCCCGCCGGGCAGAGGCGGATCGCGCTCGAGCGCAGCCGGCCGAGCTACCTGCTGGCGGAGCAATACGCGGGCGGGAACTTCGCGCGGCGCGACGATCTGCTCGCCTGGGCGGACGAGGTGGCGCGCAAGCCCCCGACGGGGACGATCAACTGCATCGCCCTCGACAACTCTTTCGACATCAGCGGCGTGACGACGACCAGCGGGCTCGCCTGGAAGATCCCCGGCCGCGTCGGCGACTCGCCCCTCATCGGCTGCGGGCTCTACGTCGACAACGAGGTCGGGGCGGCCGGCTCGACGGGGCGCGGCGAGGAGGTCATCTACATCAACGGCGCGCGCACCATCGTCGAGTACATGAAGCGCGGCGCGTCGCCCGAACAGGCGTGCCTCGACGCCCTCAAGCTCGTCGCCGCGCGCTACGGGAACGACCTGGAGCGGCTCAAAGAGATCGACGTAAATTTCTACGCCCTCAACAAGAAGGGCGAGTTCGCGGGGGCTGCGATCTGGAGCGGCACGGTCTCCGGCCGCGGCGAGGTGCGGCGTCGGCAGTTCGCCGCCGCGCCCGACGGCGGCAGGGGCAGGCTCTACGAGAGCGCCTACCTTTTCGAGCGGCGGGCCTGATTTAGGCGCGCGCTCGGACGCCGCCCGCCTGCCGACGCCGCGCCCGTAAAGCCAAAAAAGGCTATGATTTCACTTAAATGAGTGTTGACATGGGCCGTCGATTCGTGTAAAAACACGAGGTCGAAGCAGCCCACAGAGGCTCGCTGACCTGCTTTAATGGGAATCTTTCACGGGCGCAACTAGAGTTTGAGGCGGGATTGTGCGAGGAAACTGAACTCGTCTCCTGCCAAGTCCCAAGGATACTTGCGGCGCGCTCTCTAAAATTTTGTTTCAGTCTACGGGAGGAGAATGATGAATAGCAGAAACTGGGGCCGCTCGGTCGTCGCGACTTGCTTAGCGGTTGCCATCGTTTGCACGTACTCGATGGTGGCTCTCGCCGCGCAGCAGAAGCCCTCGGGCGAGCTGTCAGTGGTCGGTGAGGTCTCCGTCAACGGAGCCAGCGCGATCTCGGGAGCGACCGTTTTCACCGACAGCGCCATCACCACCGGGCAGAACTCAAGCGCCGTCGTCAGCCTCGGCAAACTCGGCCGCGTCGAGGTGATGCCCAACTCCAGCCTGAAGCTCAGCTTCACCGACAACGGCGTGTCCGGCACGCTCGACGCCGGCAAGGTTCGCTTCTCCACCTCTTCGGGCGTGACGTCGAGCGTCATGACGAAGGACGGTAACGCCGTGGCGGACAACGCCGTGCCGAACGTCTACGTCGTCGACGTGGAGTGTGGCAACACCGTGGTCGCCACCCAGTCGGGTCGCGTCGAGTTGCGCGCCGGCAACGCCGTCAAGCAGATCGCCGCGGGCAGCCAGGATACCGCCGGCACCGCCCAGCCCGGCTCGCGCTGCACGCGCCTGACGCGCAGCACGTCGTTCGGGGCGCTCAGCGGCGGCGCGCTGGCGGCGCTGTTGCTCGGCATCGGCGGCGCGGTCGCGGCGGCGATCATCGCGGCGCGGGAAGACAACGATTTCCTGTTCGGCGGCACCCCGATCGTCATCAGCCCGTCGAGGTAAGTATTCCCACGGCGGGTGACGGCGAAAGTCTCTCGCGGTCGTGCGTGCGTAGCACTTCGCACACGTAGACGGGAACATCCACTTGCGGGTCACGCGGATTATAACCGCCGCGTGACCCGCAAAATTTTGTTCGCGCGAGCCCGGCGCGGTCGCCCAGGTTCGACCCTCGGCATTTAATGCACATCGCTGTCATCGGGACGGGCTACGTCGGGTTGGTCACGGGGGCCTGCTTCGCCGAGTTCGGCGTCAACGTCACGTGCGTCGACGTGGACGAGCGGAAGATCGCCGACCTGCGGGACGGGAAGTTGCCCATCTACGAGCCGGGTCTCGACCAACTCGTCGCGAAGAACTCGCAGGCGGGACGGCTCTCCTTCACGACCGATCTCAAGACCGCGGTCGAGCAGGCGCTCGTCATCTTCCTCGCCGTCGGCACGCCGCCGAGCGAGGACGGCTCGGCCGATCTGCGCTACGTCGAGGAAGCCGCGCGCCAGATCGCCGCGCACCTGAACGGCTACAAAGTGATCGTGACGAAGTCGACCGTCCCCGTCGGCACGGGCGAGCGCCTGCGCCGCCTCGTCTCGGAAGCGCGGGCCGGCGCGAAGTTCGGCATCGTCTCGAACCCGGAGTTCTTAAGGGAGGGCGCGGCGATAGACGACTTCATGCGCCCCGACCGCGTCGTCATCGGCTCGCGCGACGAGGAGGCGGTCGCCATCATGCGCGACCTCTACCGCCCGCTCTTCCTGATCGAGACGCCGTTCGTCATGACCTCGGTCGAGGCGGCGGAGCTGACGAAGTACGCCGCCAACGCGTTCCTCGCCACCAAGATCTCCTTCATCAACGAGATCGCGAACCTCTGCGACCGGATCGGCTGCGACGTGCACGACGTGGCGAAAGCCATCGGCATGGACAACCGCATCGGGCGCAAGTTCCTACACCCCGGTCCCGGCTACGGCGGCTCCTGCTTCCCCAAAGACACGCGCGCGCTCGCCTCCGTCGCGCGCGCGTTCGGCAGCGACTCGCTCATCGTCGAGTCGGTCATCGAGGTCAACCGCCGACAGCGCGGGAGGATGGTGCAAAAACTCGAAGGGCTCTTGCCGGAGATGAACGGCAAGAGGGTCGCCGTGCTCGGACTCTCCTTCAAGCCGGAGACGGACGACATGCGCGACGCGCCCTCGATCGACATCGTGCGGGCTCTGCTGGAGCGCGGCGCGCGCGTGCGCGCGTACGACCCCGTGGCGGCCGAGGCGGCGCGCCCGCTGCTGCCCGAAATCGAGTACGCGGCGGACGAGTACGAGGCGGTCAGGGGGGCAGACCTGCTCGTCTTCATTACCGAGTGGAACCAGTTTCGCGCGCTCAACATGGAGCGCGTGCGCTCCCTGATGCGCGCGCCGAAGGTCGCAGACCTGCGCAACATCTACGAGCCCGAAGACATGCGCCGCCTCGGCTTCGAGTACGTCGGCGTGGGAAGATAACTAATTGCCGTGACAAGTAAACGGTGACGGGTGACAAGAAAAACCGTGTCTTCGTCCTGTCGCCTGTCTTGCCTGTCACCCGTCACCGTTTACTTGTCACGACTTTTATGGCTCTCTCAGGAATCGCACTCGTCACCGGCGGGGCCGGGTTCATCGGCTCGCACATCGCGGCGGCTCTCGCCTCGCGCGGCGCGCGCGTGCGCGTCATCGACGATCTCTCCACCGGCCACCGGGAGAATCTGGAGGAGATCGGCGGCGACGTTGATTTCGTGCGCGGGAGCCTGAACGACGCCGACGCTCTCAGGCGCTCGCTCGAAGGCGTCGAACTGGTCTTCCACGAGGCGGCGATCCCCAGCGTCCCGCGCTCGGTCGAGAACCCGCGCGAGACGCACGACGCCTGCGTCGAGGCGACGTTCTCACTGCTTTTGGCGGCGCGCGACGCGGGCGTGCGCCGCCTCGTCTACGCCGCATCCTCTTCGGCTTACGGCGATCAGCCGACGCTCCCGAAGATCGAGACGATGCCGCCCGATCCGCTGAGCCCTTACGCCGCGGCGAAACTCGTCGGCGAGTACTACTGCCAGGTCTTCACGCGCGCCTACGGGCTCGAAACCGTGGCGCTCCGCTACTTCAACATCTTCGGCCCGCGGCAGGACCCCTCGTCGCAATACTCCGGCGTCATCTCGCGCTTCATCGCCGCGCTCGTCGGCGGGGAGACGCCCGTCATCTACGGCGACGGGGAGCAGACGCGCGACTTCACCTACGTCGCCAACGCCGTCGAGGCGAATCTGCTGGCCTCCGAGAGCGCGCGCGCCGTCGGGCACGTCATCAACGTCGCCAACGGTCGGCAGACCTCGCTCAACGAGTTGCTGACCATCCTGAAGGGGATCACGGGGCGAGGCGGGGCGGAGACCGACTACCGGGAGCCGCGCGCGGGCGACGTGCGCCACAGCCTCGCCGACATCACGCGCGCGCGCGACCTGCTCGGCTACGAGCCGCGCGTCGGCATGGAAGAGGGCTTGCAGAAGACGATTGACTGGTGGGCGCAGAGCCGCTTCGCTGAAAAGCCGTGACAGGTGACAGGTGACAGGTGACAGGTAAGAAGTGATCGGTGATGGGTGATCGCTTGTTACCCATTATTGACTTGTCACCCGTCACGGTTCACCTGTCACGAGGTTTTTGAGGCTCGTCGTGTAGGGCTGGCGCGCGACGCCCTTGTCGGTGATGATGGCGGCGATCAGCTCGTTCGGCGTCACGTCGAAGGCGGGGTTGTGAGCGGGGACTCCTGTTGGGGTGAGCTGCTGCTCGCGCAGGTGCGTGACCTCGCGCGTGTCGCGCTCCTCGATGGGTATCTGGTCGCCCCCCGCGATGTTGAGATCGACGGTCGAGACGGGAGCGGCGACGTAGAAGGGGATGTCGTGCTGGCGCGCCAGCACCGCGACCATGTAAGTCCCGATCTTGTTAGCCGTGTCGCCGTTCGCCGCGATGCGGTCGGCCCCGACGACGACGGCGTCCACCTCCCCGCGCTTCATCACGTGCCCCGCCATGTTGTCGGTGATGACCGTGACGGGTATCGAATCCTTCGCCAGCTCCCAGGCGGTGAGGCGCGCGCCCTGCAGGAAGGGGCGCGTCTCGTCGGCGATGACGGCGACGCGCTTGCCGGCGTCGCGCGCGCCGCGGATAACGCCGAGCGCCGTGCCGTAGTCGCCGGCGGTGGCGAGCGCGCCCGCGTTGCAGTGCGTTAAGATCGTCGCGCCGTCGGGGATGAGCTCGCCGCCGAAGCGACCCAAGGCGCGGTTCGAGGCGATGTCGTCGTCGTGGATCTTCTTCGCCTCTTCGACGAGGCTGCGCTTGATGGATTCGACGTCCGAAGTTTCGGCGCAGGCGCGCCGGAAGCATTCGCGCATCCGCTCGATGCCCCAGAAGAGGTTGACGGCCGTGGGGCGCGTAGCCCCCATCACGTCGCACATGTAGTCGAAGTCGTAGGAAAGGTCGGCGACGTTGGTGGCGACCGCCTGCTTCATGCCGACGGCGAGCCCCATCGCGGCGGAGACGCCGATGGCCGGCGCGCCGCGCACGACCATCTGCTTGATCGCGTCCGCCACCTCCTCGCACGAGCGCAGCGTCAGGTACTTCTCCTCGGTCGGCAGCAGGCGCTGATCGATCATGCGCACGCCCTCGTCGGTCCACTCCACGGTCTTGATCATCGCTTCGGAACACCCCGGAGAAAAATTCAGCGCGCGGGTCTTCGCGGAACCTCTCCCGACTCGCGCGCGCGTATGACGACCCGGCATCTTACCCCGGCGGGGCGGCGGGCGGCAAAGTGGCGCAAGAAAGCAGGGACACGCCGGCGCACGCGGGAGACTCAAGTCGCCCGTGCGCCGGCGTGTCCCTGCTTTCTTTACGCGGGGCGACCCGGCGGGTCGGTCGAGACTAGGCGCGATCCCTGCCGTTGTTGTTGACGACGGCCTTCGTCATCAGCCCGCCGATCAGGTAGAGCACGCCGAGCAGGATGTGGACGACGTGATCCATCGTGCCGAGGTGCAGGCCGAGGCTTGAGAGCGCCTCGAACATCCGGTCGCTGCCCGTGCCGAGCAGGAAGCCGACGACCCCGAGCAGCCCGTAGACGACGCCGAAGATGATGTCGAAGGTGCGCGCCGCGCTGAGCGATGCGGCGAGACCGAAGTAGAGTGAGATCGCTCCGGTCAGGATGTGGACGATGTTGTGTGAGAAGGTCAGGTGCGTGCCGATGAAGTTGGGCGTCATGGGATCAGCGGGCTTGCCCACGATGAAACCCACGATGCCGACCAAAAGCAGCACCGCGCCGACTAGTGTCGCAATCGTTTTTGCCATGTTACCGAGTAGCCTCCTTAGGGAGAAAAGGTGTGGAATCACGCGCGCGGCAAACTCCCGCACGCGCGCGGGGCAGTCGCAGCCGCCCTTGAACTACGGACATGGAGTGAAACCGGATGGATTGTACACCACTTCGCGGCGCGCGATGCCACGATTTTTACCGCGGGCGGGGCAATTTCGCGGGGGCTCGAAACGGGTGCTATACTCGGCGCAAACGCGACTTTTGAGGGGTGCGTGCGGGGCTTGGCTCGGCGTTCCCCCGCCGCCGGGGAGCGTGCAAAAAGCTCGTGAGCAAAGTCGGTGGAAGCGAACGGATGAGTGGGCCTCGTGAGCCGCGGCGGGTCAGCCCCGCGCAGGCGTGGCGGCTGGTCGAAGAGGGGCGCGACCCCGTCTTCCTCGACACGCGCAACGCGAAACACTGGGCGCAGAGCGACGTGCAGATTCCGCGATCCCTGCGCATCTGGCGCGGCGAGTTGGAGGCCCGGATCGACGAAGTGCCGCGCGGGCGGCCCGTCGTCGCCTACTGCGCCTGACACTACGAGAACTCCAGCACCCGTGCGGCGCTCATCCTCGAAGAGTACGATTTCACAGACCTCTACGTCCTCGTCGGCGGCGTCGACGCCTGGCGCGACGCGGGTCTTCCGCTGGAGCCGAAAAGCTGTCAGTCGTCAGTCGTCAGTCGTCAGTCGTTTCCGCCGGGAACACGGACGCTCGTCAAGAGAGCAACGACTGACGACGGACAAAGGACAACGGACACATGATCAAAGAAGGCTGGGAAGTAGTCATCGGTCTGGAGATTCACGCGCAGCTCAGCACGGAGTCGAAAATATTCTGCGGCTGCTCGACGCGCTTCGGCGACGAGCCGAACTCGAACACCTGCCCCGTCTGCCTCGGACTGCCGGGCGCGCTCCCCGTGCTCAACTGGCGCGCGGTCGAACTCGGCGCGCGCGCCGCGCTCGCGCTGGGGCTGCAACTCAACGGGCGTTCCGTCTTCGCGCGGAAGAACTATTTTTACCCCGACCTGCCGAAGGGTTACCAGATTTCGCAGTACGACAAGCCGTTCTCGGAGCGCGGCGAGCTTCAGGTGATGACCGCCACCCGCGACGAGTCGGGGCACGCGCGCGAGTGGCAGCCGATGAAGGTGCGCATCACGCGGCTGCACCTCGAAGAGGACGCGGGGAAGAACGTCCACGAGGGTCTGCCCGAGACGGATCGCTTCTCCTACGTCGATCTCAACCGCGCGGGCACGCCCCTCGCCGAGATCGTCACCGAGCCGGACTTCCGCACGTCCTGGGAGGCTTACGACTACGTCAACCACGTCCGCCGCGCGTTGCAGTGGGTCGGAGCAAGCGAGGCCGACATGGAGAAGGGTAACCTGCGCTGCGAGGCGAACGTCTCCGTGCGCCGCACGGGCGAGGGCTTCGGCACGAAGGTCGAGTTGAAGAACCTGACCTCGGTGCGCTTCATGCAGAAGGCCATCGAGTTCGAGATCGGCCGGCAGATCGAGCTGATCGAGTCGGGCGGGCGGGTCTCGCAGGAGACGCGTCTGTGGGACGATCACCTGGGCGAGACGCGCGTCATGCGCTCGAAGGAGGAGGCGCACGACTACCGCTACTTCCCCGAGCCGGACTTGCCGCCGCTCGTCCTGCCCGAAGGCTTCGACGAGCGCGTGCGCTCGGAGATGCCGGAGCTGCCCGAGGCGCGGCGCGCGCGCTTCGCGGAAGAGTACGGGCTTTCCTACGCGGACGCGGCGCAGCTCACATCGGAGCGCGCCCTCGCGGACTACTTCGAGCGCGCGGCGAAGGCTTCGGGGAACGCGCGCGCGTCGTCTAACTGGATCAGGTCGGAGCTGCTGCGCGAGCTGGAGGCGGCGGGGCGCGGGGCCGACGAGTCGCCGGTCGCGCCGGAAGAGTTGGGGGCGCTCGTGCGCTTGGTTGACGAGGGCAAGATCAGCGGCAAGCAGGCGAAGGACGTGCTCGTCGAGATGTTCGGGACGGGCAAGTCCGCCTCGTCAATCGTCGAAGAGCAGGGGCTCGCGCAGGTCTCGGACGCGGGCGAGATCGAGCGGATCGTCGCGGAGGTCGTCGCCGCGAACCCGAAGCAGCTCGAACAGTACCGCGCGGGCAAGGAGTCGCTGCTCGGCTTCTTCGTCGGCCAGGTGATGAAGGCGTCGCAGGGCAAGGCGAACCCGAAGCTCGTGAATGAAATCCTTCAGCGTAAGCTAAAACCGTAGGGGCAGGGCTCGTCCCTGCCCGTCGGTCGCTGACAATTCGCGTTGGGTTTAACGAATCGGCGCGGGCAGGGACGAGTCCTGCCCCGACGATCATTCAACACGATGAATATCAAAGGTAAGTCTGCGGTCGTCACCGGCAGCACGAAGGGCATCGGCCGCGCCATCGCGGAGGCGCTCGCGCGCGAGGGGGCGAACGTCTGCGTCAGCGCGAGGGACGTGGACGAGATCAAGCGGGCGGTGGACGAGTTGGGCGAGTTGGGCGACGCGCGGGTGACGGGCGCGGTCTGCGACGTGCGCGACTACGAGTCGGTGCGCGCGCTGTTCGCGCACGCGGTCGCGGAGTTCGGCGGCGTGGACGTGCTGGTGAATAACGCTGGCGTCGGCAAGTTCGGCCGGGTCGACGCGATGTCGCCGGAGGACTTCCGCGCGGTGCTTGAGACGAACCTGTTCGGCGTCTTCCACTGCTGCCGCGAGGCGATCCCGCTGATGAAGGAGCGCGGCGGCGGCTACGTCATCAACATCTCGTCGCTCGCGGGCGCGAACCCGCACCCTGAGATGGCGGCCTACAACGCGTCGAAGTTCGCCCTGAACGGTTTCAGCGAGGCGCTGATGCAGGAGGTCAGGCAGGACGGCATCAAGGTCAGCTACGTCATGCCCGGCTCGGTCAACACCGCGTTCGGCGGCGACGAGCCCGACGCGTCGAAGAGCTGGCAGTTGCAGCCCCCGGACATCGCGCGCGTCGTCCTCGATCTCCTGCGCCACGACGAGCGGAGCCTGCCGAGCCGCGTCGAGATCAGACCGAGCCGCCCGCCGAAGAAATAGGCGGCGAATGAGGGAAGCCTTGAAGTGCGTCATCGCCTCAATCGTCATCGTGCTGCTCGCGGGCTCGACGCGCGCGCCAGCCGCCGCGCAGGCGGGGGCGGAAGCCGCCGAAGCCGCGCGGTTGAGCCGCGAGGTCGTCGAACTTTACAAGGCCGGGAAGTACGCGCAGGCCCTGCCGCTCGCGGAGCGAGCCGTGGCGCTCGGTGAGCGTTCGCCCGGCGCGGAGGACGGCGCGCTCGCCTCCGCGCTCAGCAATCTGGGCGGCGTCCTCAGCGCGCTCGGCAAGGCCGACCGCGCGCTCGAAGCTTACGAGCGCGCCCTCGCAATTTTGGAGAAGAGGCAGGACGCGGACGACGCGCTGACGAACCAGACCCGCGAGGACGTGGCCGGAATCTACTTCAAAAAGGGCGACTACGGTAAGGCGAGAGTGCTGCTTGAGCGCACGCTGTCGGGCCGGGAGAAGACCCTCGGCGCGGGCGACAGGCTGTTGACGCGCACGCTCGTCGAGCTGGGGTACGTTTACATAGTCACGCGTGATTCCGCCAAGCGGGACGCGACCTTCAGACGCCTCCTCGACATGGCGGCGACGGCACCGGAGCCGACCCTCGAAGAGGCGTCGAACCTGTTTCAGGATTACGTCTGCACGGGGGCCACTCACCCGAACGCGTCCGACGAACAGAAGGAGATCGAGGGGCGCATTCAGCAGTTGTGGTACGCGCGCAAGCACGGGGCTCAGGCGGACGGCGCCGTGAGCGGCGGGCTCCTGAGCGGGAGGGCGATCCGTAAGCCCCAACCGGGCTACCCCCCTGAGGCGCGTCAGGGGCGCGTGCAGGGGACTGTGCTGGTGAGGGTGCTGGTCAACGAGGCGGGCAAAGTGCTCGAAGCCGAGCCCGTGTGCGGTCCCCGCGCCCTCCGGGACGCGAGCGTTCAAGCCGCGAGGCAGTGGACGTTCACCCCGACTCTGCTTAACGGCGCACCCGTTAAGGTGAGAGGCACGATCACGTTCACTTTCGTACTGCGATGAAGAGCCCGCGTCCGCCCTCCCCGCGCGGGGGCGGACGCGCCGGCCGATTCGCGACAAGGGAGAATTCGCACGATGGAAGCGGGCGACGCGGCGGAGCACATCGCGGAGGCCGGGGAGGGGGGCGCGGCGGACGATAAGTTTCGCTCGCGCGTGGCGCTTTTGATCGCCTTCATGGCGATGCTGCTGGCGATCACGAGTCTGGGCGGCGGCAACGTCGCCGAGGACATGTTCAATAACAACATCCAGGCGAGCGACACGTGGTCTTTCTACCAGGCGAAGAACATCCGGCAGACCGGCTACCGCCTCGCCGCCGAAGAACTCGAAAGCGAGCTGGCGATGCACGGCGACTCGCTCAAGCCGGAGGTGCGGCAGGGCGTCGAGGACAAGATCAAGACCTACCGCGAGACGGCGGCGCGCTACGAGAGCGAGCCCGACGAGAAGGAGCCGGACAACCCGCTCAGGGGTGAGGGCAAGAAGCAGCTCGCCGCGCGCGCGCAGGACTTCGTCGCGCAGCGCGAGCGGGCGCAGCGGCAGGACCCGAACTTCGACTTCGCCGAGGCGCTCTTCCAGATCGCCATCGTGCTCGCCTCCGTCGCCATCCTCGCCAACTCGCGCGCCGTCGTCTTCGGCTCGGTCGCCGCGGGCGCGTTGGCGTTCGTCCTCATGCTCAACGGCTTTTTCCTCCTCGTCAACCTCCCCTTCTGAAGATGCGTGCCGTGTTGCAGCGCGTGACGCGCGCGTCGGTGAGGGTGGGCGGCGGGACGGTCGGTGAGATCGGCGCGGGGCTCGTCGTCCTTTTGGGCGTGGCGCGCGACGACTCCGAGCAGGACGCGCGCTACCTGGCCGAGAAGATCGCCAACCTCAGAATCTTCGACGACGCGCAGGGGCGGATGAACGTCTCGGTCGTCGAGGGCGGCGGCGCGCTGCTCGTCGTCTCGCAGTTCACGCTCTACGGCGACGCGCGGCGCGGGCGTCGCCCCTCGTGGGCGGAAGCCGCCCCGCCCGAAGCGGCGGAGGGGCTCTACGAACTGTTCGTGGCGGAGGCGCGGGGCGCGGGGCTGCGGGTGGAGACGGGGAGCTTTCGCAAGATGATGGAGGTCGAGCTGGTGAACGACGGCCCCGTCACCCTGCTGCTCGACAGCCGCAAGCTGTTCTGAGCGCGACGCCCGCTTGAAATCGCGCGCGTTTCGACGTACAAACTTTGCGGCATCGACCGAGCTTTTAAAAAACAGCCGAGAGGGAACTGACTCGATGAATCGGGGGACAAAAACTTTTCTCGTGGCGCTGCTTTGCGCCGCGCTCGCGCTCTCAGCGGCGTCGTGCGGAAATTCGGGGAAGGACGCGACGAAGGGTTCGGACGCCGAGGGCGAGGCGGGCGTCAGGAAGGGCGTCAAGCCAGAGGCTGACAGCCAGGCGGCGGTCGTCGAGACCGACTACGGTCGCATCGTCATCGAACTCTACCCGAACCTCGCGCCGAAGATGGTCGAGCGCTTCAAAAAGTTGGCGGGCGAGGGCTTCTACAACGGCACGGCCATCCACCGCATCGATCCGAACCTCGGCATCATCCAGGGCGGCGATCCGAACTCGAAGGACGCCGATCCGGAAAACGACGGCGGGGGCAACTCGCCCTACCCGAACGTGCCGGCCGAGTTCAGCGACGTTCCCTACGAGCGCGGCATTGTCGGCGCGGCGCGCCTCGGCGGCGACATCAACTCCGCCAACTGCCAGTTCTTCATCACCCTCAAGCGCCAGCCGGCATTCGAGCAGCCCGGCAACCGCTACAGCGTCTTCGGGCGCGTCATCGAGGGGCTCAACAACGCCGACATCATCAGCACCGCGCCGGTCGTCGAAGGCACGTCTCGACCCGCCGACAAGGTTCTCGTCAAGAGCGTGACGCTCGCGCCGCGCAGCAACTTCAAATAGCGGTGACGGGTGACAAATGAAGGGTGACAGGCAAGACCGATCCGGCTTGCTTGTCACCCGTCACTAGATCGAGTCGTCTTCGGTCTTCGAGCGCGGGTCGAGCTCGAAGCGGTCGCGGTCGCGGCGGTCGATCTTGTCGATGAACTCCAGCTCCTCGTTGTCCTCGAAGGAGACGCCGACGGCGCGCGCGTTCTCCTCGACGAGCGACTGATCGGGCGTCGGGTTGTCGCCCGCGACCGACTCCTCGCCGCTGTCGTTCACGTCCTCCCAGGTGGCGTCCGGGTCGCCGCCGGAGTCCGAGGGGGAGGCGGCGGTGTTGTTGCGCAGGCGCTGCGCGAACTGCTCCGGGTCTTTCGGCGCGCGCGCGATCTCCTCCTCCATGAACTCCTCGATCTCCGGGTTCGGCACGAAGTTGGGATCGTTGCTGAGGTACTCGAAGTCCTCCGGATTCTTCTTGGGCATCGCTCGTCTCCTCGAAAAGCAGTCGGCATTCACCAATCAGCGGTCAGCCGGGACACTTGAAGCGGAGCAACAACGCCGCCGACAAAGCACGCACGGTCGGCTCAGGCTGATTGCTGACGGCTGATTGCTGATTGCTCAGGACTATAACAAATCGCGCGGAGCGACGCCACACGACCCCCGCGCGCCGCGCGCGCAGACCACTTCCTTGACGATTCACGACCCGGCTCGTAAACTTGAATTTACTTGTTCACCCGTAAACCTAAAACATACTGACGACGAAGCCGTGTGCCACGGCTCGCGCCGCAGGCTGACCGCGCGCCCCCTTTTCGCGCGAACCCTAAAAATCCGATGACTCATAACCTCTTCAACACGCTGCAAGAATTCGACGCCGGCCGCGGCCGCAAGGGCAAGTTCTACTCGCTGCCGCAGCTCGAACGCGAGGGCGTCGGCCCGGTCTCCAAGCTCCCCGTGAGCATCCGCATCGTCCTCGAATCGGTGCTGCGCAGCTTCGACGGCAAAGTCGTCGAAGAGTCGGACGTGCGCGGGATGGCGAACTGGCAGGCGACCGGCGAGCGCACCGAGGAAGTCCCGTTCTACGTGGCGCGCGTGCTGCTGCAAGACTTCACGGGCGTGCCCCTCCTGGTCGATCTCGCGGCGATGCGCTCGGCGGTGCAGCGCATGGGGCGCGACCCCAAGATCATCGAGCCGCTCGTGCCGGTCGATCTCGTCATCGACCACTCCGTGCAGGTCGACTTCTGGTCGAGCAACGACGCGCTGATGCGCAACATGGAGATGGAGTTTCGGCGCAACCGCTCGCGCTATCAGTTCCTGAAGTGGGGCATGCAGGCGTTCGAGAGTTTCAACGTCGTCCCGCCCGGCGTCGGCATCGTCCACCAGGTTAACCTCGAACACCTCGCCCGCGGCGTCACCGAGCGCGACGGCGTCTACTACCCCGACACGCTCGTCGGGACCGACTCGCACACGACGATGATCAACGGGCTCGGCATCGTCGCGTGGGGCGTGGGCGGCATCGAGGCGGAGGCGGCCATGCTCGGCCAGCCCGTCTACTTCCTGACGCCCGACGTGATCGGCGTCAAC
>DATLMC010000121.1:0-4275 GCA_035537435.1 Pyrinomonadaceae bacterium
GCTGCTCGAAGGCAGCGCAAGTCGCGCTGCCCGAACGGATTAAACCCGAACGATGTTGTTTAGTGTGTTGTATTTCGATTCGCATCTTAGCAAAAAAGACGAGTGTTTGCTAGTGATACGACATGAGCTGCCGATTTCTCCCCGCCGAGACTGAAGCGCCGACAGGAGAGCAGCGGATGATGCAAAGGGGTGCCGCCGAGCCGGTCGTCCTCGTGGTCGAAGACTTCGAGGATAACCGCTTTATGATGAGAAGGTTACTTGAGATGAGCGGCTACCGCGTGGTCGAAGCCGTCAACGGCGAGCAGGCGGTCGAGACGGCCGTCGGCGAGCAACCAGACCTCATCCTGATGGACTTGAGCCTGCCGAAACTCGACGGGCTCGCCGCCACGCGCCGCATCCGCCAGCACGACGCCCTCTCGCAGACCCCCATCGTCGCCGTCTCCGCGCACGACACCACGGACTTCCACGCCGACGCCCTCGCCGCCGGCTGCAACGAGTACGTCACCAAGCCGATTGACTTCGACCAGCTCGAAGCGCTCTTGAAGAAACTGCTGAACAGGGGATAGGGGTTGGGGGTCAGGGGTCAGGGAATTGGATTGAAATCTCACATTTCGAGGATGGAGATTCCAAACCAACTCCCCGCCCCCCGCCCCCGACCCCCCAACCCCCGACCCCTACTCCCATGCCCGGACGCTTCGCCTTACTCTTCCGTCAGCACGAGGGCGCGCTCATCAGCGCGTGGGTCGACGGCGTCTACGCCGAGCGGCGCACGGACCTGCCCGGGCTGCTCTCCTACCGGCAACTCGTCGATAGCGTCCCCGAACTCCTGGAAGAGCTGGCGCGAGCGCTCGACGACGCCGCGGACGGGCGCGAGATCGAGGTCTGCGTGCGTAGCCTTCGCATGCACTCGCAGGTCAGATTTCAGCAGGGCTGTCTGATCGACGAAGTGGCACGAGAGTTGATGATTTTACGTCGCGTTCTGACAGATTTCCTGTGGCGCGAAGGTGTCGGCGTCACGGAAGGAGACCTCCGGGAGTTGCGCGACGCCCTGGCGCGCGCCGATCTTTTCGTCGACGAGCTGATCGCACAGGCGATCATCGTCTACGCGGCCTCGATGCGACCGCCCGTGCGGACGCGCACGCCGCAGTGGCCCCCGCCCCGGCGTCGGCGGCACACGGATAACCCGGATCGTGAAGGATCGTGGTAGGGAAACGTGATGCGAAGAGAACTCCGCTCGACGTGCGCACCAAGCTGCTGGTGATGCTCGCCGTGCTGTCTCTGCCGCTGCTCATCGTCAGCCTCATACAGCTCCACGACTACCGCAAGAACACCGTCGAGCAGGGTTCGACCATCGCGCGCCTGAAGTCGGTCGCCGCCGAAGGCGCGCTCGAATCCTGGCTCGAAACTCACCCCGCCGCGCTGCGCCCGGAAGCCACGCTCGACCCCGCGCGCGCCGCCGAACTCTACGCGCGACTGCGCCAGCGCGCCTCGCCCGACGACGACTCCGCCTTCGTCGTCTTCGACGCGCGCGGTCAGGTCGTCACCGATCCGGCGGCCCCCGAGACTAAACCGCCGCAAGGGTATTACCAGGGCGTGAGCGAGCAGCGTTGGGGCGACGGCACGGCGCGGCTGACGAGCGTCATGCGCGACCGCGCGACGGGCTGGGGCGTGGCGGTCGGCGTGCCGCTGCCCGAAAACACGAAGGCGGGGCGCTCCCTGCTGCTCGTCGCGACGACGTGGGCGCTCGCGCTGCTCTCGTCGATCCTCTTGTCGGTCTGGGCGGTCGGCAGGTTCACGAAGCCGCTGCGCCAGCTCGCCGCCTCCGCCTCCACGCTCGGCGAGGGGAGACTGCACGAGCGATTCGCCGTCGAGACCGACGACGAGGTGGGCACGCTCGCCGAGGGCTTCAACGTGATGGCGACGCGCCTCGAATCGAAGTTCAGCGAGCTGCACGCGCAGGGCGTCTTCATCGCCGAGGTGCTCGACAGCCTGCCGCTCGGCGTCGTCGTCTTAGACTCGAACCTCGTCGTGCGCCGCGCGAACTCGACCTTCGCGCGCATCGTCGGGCGCGAGGACGCCGCGCCGCTCGAAGGTCGCGGGCTCTACGAGGCGACCGCCGGGCTCGCCGCCATGAACGAGGTCATCGAGGACGTGCGCCGCACGCGCCGCGCCTTCTTCAACTACGGCCTGCCGCTCGAACTCGTCGCGCGCGCGGAAGGGCAGCCGGGGGAGCGCAACTTCTGGGACGTGATCATCTACCCGACGAACGAGTCGGGCGAGGGCGGCGGCGATCTCATCCTCATCCTCTCGGAAGTCTCCAAGCGCGTGCGCGCCGAGAAGCTGGCGACCGCGGCGTTCGCCGCCGAGAAGTCGCGCGCGGCCGAGCTGGAGTCCGTCATCAGCCAGATGGAGGAGGGCGTCGTCATCGTGGACGCGCGGGGCCGCTACCGCATCAACCCGGCGGCCGCCCGCATCCTCGGCCGCAAGCCCGGAGAGTTCCGCGACGGGCTCGACGCGCTCATCGCCGACATGGCGCTGCGCGATCCGCAGGGGCAGTTGCTCGCCGCCGCGGAGAGCCCGCTCGCACGCGCCTTCGAGCGCGGCGAGCCGGTGTCGGGCGAGCACGTGCAGATCGAGCGCGGCGACGGCGAGGGCATCCTCGAAGTGAGCGTGACGCCGCTCTCGGACGAGGCGGGCGAGCGCGCCGGTCTCGTCGCCGTCTTCCGCGACATCACGCAGAACGTCCGCCAGTACCGCGAGCTGATGGAGGCGTACGGGCGCTTGCGCGAGCACGACCGGCTGAAGTCGGCCTTCGTCGCCAACGTCTCGCACGAACTGAGGACGCCGCTGAACGTCATCATCGGCCTGTGCCAACTGCTGGAACGCGACAGGCAGCCCGCGCTCGCGCCGCTGCAATCCGAGGCCGTGATGAGGATGGAGCGCAACGCGCGCGCGCAGCTCGAACTCGTCAACCACCTGCTCGAATACTCGCGCCTCGAAGCCGGCCGCGCCGCGCTCGTGCTCGAAAACGTGGACGTTGACGCGCTCGCCCGCGAAGTGCTCGACGAGTTCTCCGCGGAGGCGCGGGAGAAGCGGATCAAGCTGCGCGCCGAGGTCGCGCCCGAACTCGGCGCGGTGCGGACAGATCGGAACAAACTCGCGCAGGTGTTGTCTAAC
This sequence comes from Pyrinomonadaceae bacterium, assembly GCA_035537435.1. Taxonomy (GTDB): domain Bacteria; phylum Acidobacteriota; class Blastocatellia; order Pyrinomonadales; family Pyrinomonadaceae; genus JAIVGV01. The sequence goes on from DATLMC010000121.1 coordinate 3,178, forward strand.
CTGCTCTCGAACGCCGTGAAGTTCACGACCACGGGCGAGGTCTCGATCATCGCCGCGCCGCTCGACGAGTCGCGCTGGACGCTGGAGGTGCGCGACACCGGCATCGGCATCTCGCGCGAGGCGATAGACTTCATCTTCGACGAGTTCCGGCAGGTGGACGACCACCTCGCGCGCTCCTACAGCGGCGTCGGGCTGGGTTTAGCCATCACGCGCAAGATCGTCGAGCTGCTCGAAGGCGAGATCACGGTCGAAAGCCGGCCCGCGGAGGGCAGCCGCTTCCTGATCACGCTGCCGCGCGCCGCGCGCCAGCGCACCGGCACCGGCTCGCTCGTGCGCGAAGACGCGGACGCGCTCGCGGCGGCGGGCGCGAAGGGACAGCAGGACGGCCCGCGCGACATCACGGACTTGCGCGCCTACGCGCGCAGATGATAAAACCCGTGAACCGTAAACCGTAACGGGTGACAAGCAAGACGAGAGTTATTAGCCGTTAGCTGTTAGCTTCCGGCTTTTACCTGTCACCGTTTACCTGTCACGATAAAACCTATGTCTTCGACCAGAACGAACGTTGACGAAGCCGACTCCCCGCGCAAGACGATCTTCATCGTCGTCGGGCTCGCCGGGGCGCTCCTGATCGCGCTGCTCGTCTACTTCGTGACGCGGCCCGCGCCGCCCGCGCAGCAGCCGCGCCTCGCGGGCGCCCTGCGCGCCGACTCGCCGGAGTTCGCGCAGTGGCGCGACCGCATCGCCATCGATTACATCGTCGACAACGACACGCTCGACTCGATCAGCGCCATCGGCGGGCGCACGCTCACCCCGCAGCCCACCATCCGCAACTTCACCGGGCGCACGATCAGCGGGCTCGAACTGAAGGCTACCGCCGTCGATCTTGAAGGCAAGCCCGTGCGCGAGCGAACCATGATCGTGATCCCGAACGTGTTCACGGGGCAGCAGGAGCTGGAGCCCAACAAGTTCGTGAAAGTCACCATCCCCATCGAGGGGTTCAAGAAAGAGGACGTGCCCGCCAACGTCAGGCTGGAGATGACCGGCGTCAGGTTCAAGTAGGGAAGCGTTCGACGAAAGGGGGGCGGGGGGGGGGGG
>DATLMC010000122.1:0-41259 GCA_035537435.1 Pyrinomonadaceae bacterium
CCCCCCCCCCCCCCGCTTCCCCTGCGCCCCCGCTCCGCGAGCCCCGTTGCGTGCGGGGGCGCTCGCTCGGAACACCTCACTGTTCGGCGATCTCCCAGTTGTCCTTCACCCGGTGCTTGACGGGCTTGACGCTGCGCAGGTACGCGAAGATGGCTCGCAGGTCTTCGTCCGTCATGTTGCGGAAGTAGCTCCAGGGCATTTCGGGGTCGAGCCTGCGCGCGCCGACCTGCCCCGTCCGCAGCGCCTTCACGAACATCTCTTCGTCGTAATAGGAGATGCCGGAAGGGTCGGGCGTGAGGTTCGGCGTCACGAGCTCCCGCCCCTGCGCGTTCTTCATCTTGAAGCCGCCCGCCAGTTCCATCCCCGCGACGGGCTGACCCCTGCCGTCCATCGGCGAATGACACGTGATGCAGTTGGCGACCCGCGCGAGGTACGCCCCGCGCTCGACCGCGTTATTCATGTCGGGCGGCGCGACCGGCGCGTCCACAGGCTCCGGCAGACTCTTGACGAGCAGGTTGAACGGGAGCACGAGCTTCGTCTCCGGCATCGGGTTGCGCACCGCGGGGATCGAGCGCAGGTACACGACGACCGCCGCGAGGTCTTCGTCCGAGAGCCGACTAAAATTCTTATAAGGCATCGCCGGGAACAGCGCGCGCCCGTCGTGGCTGATCCCCTCGCGGACGGCGCGCGCGAGCATGTCGTCCGTCCAGAGGCCCGCGCCCGTCTCCGCGTCGGGCGTGATGTTCGGCGCGACGATGAGCCCGAATTTCCCGTCCGAGAAGACCTTGCCCGCGCCCTTCTTCCCCGCGAGCGGCGCGCTGACCTGGGAGTTCGGATCGCGCGGCGAGTGGCAGGCGAAGCAGTGGAGCGCCCCCTCGACGAGGTAGCGGCCGCGCCCCAGGCGCGCGCCCGTCGCCTCGAACTTCCGCGCGCTCAGCTCGCGCGCCTTCGCCCCGACGATGGGCCGCCAGCCGAAGGTGTAGGTGTTGGCGACCGAGAGCAGGCCGAGGACGATGACGACGACAGTTAAAGCGATCTTGGCCCGGCGACTTTGCTTCCGCGTCACGGTTTCACCCCGGAGGCCGCGCCGTAAGTCTCGCCCGCCTCACGCGGCGGGCACGGTCTGGTTCGCCTCCACTCGCTAACGCGAAATTTTCGGCGGCGCGGGATCGACGATCCCCGCGGGCGGGCTCCCGCCGCCCGCCGTCGCTTTAACTTTCGCCCCGGTTTTGTGCTACCGTTTCGACTCTCATTAACGACACCCGTCGGGGGCCGCAAGGCCCCGCACGTGAGCAGGGCGAGATGATCAGACCATTCAGGGGCAAGCACCCGCGCATTCACGAGACCGCGTACGTCGCCGAGAGCGCGGAGGTCATCGGCGACGTGGAGATCGGCGAGCAGTCCTCCGTCTGGTTCAAGGCGGTCGTGCGCGGCGACGTGTTCCACATACGCATCGGCGCGCGCACCAACATCCAGGACGGCACGGTCGTCCACGTCTCGAACGGCACTCACGCCACCGTGCTCGAAGACGAGGTGACGGTCGGGCACAACGTCACGCTCCACGGCTGCCACGTCGAGCGCGGCTGCCTCGTCGGCATGGGATCAATCGTGATGGACGACGTGCGGATCGGCGCCGAGTCCATCGTCGCCGCGGGCGCGCTCGTCTCGCCGGGCACGCAGGTTCCCCCGCGCTCGCTCGTCATCGGCGTGCCCGCGAAAGTTAAGCGCCAGCTCACCGACGAAGAGGTCGCCGGTCTCGCGCAGTTCTGGAAGAACTACGTCGAATACACGAAAGAATACAAGGGTGACGGGTGACGGGTGACAAGTGACAAGCACAGCCGCTTGTCTTTCCCGTCATCCGTCACCCGTCACCCGTCACCCGTATGACGAACACCCAGCCAGCCCGTGGGATGCGCGACTTCCTGCCGTCGGACGTGCGGCGGCGGGAGTACGTGATGCGCCGTATCCGTGAGGTGTACGAGCGCTACGGGTTCGAGCCGCTGGAGACGCCGGCGGTCGAGAACATCGAGACGCTGACGGGCAAGTACGGCGAGGAGGGCAACCAGCTCATCTTCAAAATCCTCAAGCGCGGCGAGCACGAGAAGACCGGCGAGGCAGACCTGGCGCTGCGCTACGATCTGACCGTGCCGCTCGCGCGCGTCGTCGCGGAGTACGGCGACCGGCTGCCGAAGTTTTTCAAGCGTTACCAGATGCAGCCGGTCTGGAGGGCCGACCGCCCCGCCCGCGGGCGCTTCCGCGAGTTCTACCAGTGCGACGTTGACGCCATCGGATCGCGCTCGATGATCGTCGAAGCGGAGCTGTGCGCCGCCGCGTGCGACGCCTTGAATGAACTCGGCTTCACGAACTTCACGATCCGGCTCAACCACCGCCAGGTTCTCACGGGCGTACTCGACCGCGCGGGCGTCGCCGCGGAGAAGCACGCGGAGGCGCTGACCGCGCTCGACAAGCTCGACAAGATCGGCGCGGAGGGCGTGGCGAAAGAGCTGCTCGCGCGCGGCGTCGCGGGCGAGGCGGGCGTGATGCTCCTGCGCTTCTTCGAGGGCGTGGCGGGGCTGGAACAGGCGACGGACGCGGTCGATGTCGGGAGCGTAGAAGAGCAGCGCGAGGCTTTCAACACGGCCGTGCTCGGCCGCCTCGTCGAGTTCGTCGGCGACCACGAGCAGGGCGCGCGCGGCATTGACGAGTTGAGACAGGTTTTGCAGCTCGCCGGGGCCTCCGGCGTCGGCTCGCGCGTGCGCGTCGATCCGAGCCTCGCGCGCGGGCTCTCTTATTACACGGGCGCGATCATGGAGATCAACGTGCCCGACTTGGCGGGCTCACTCGGCGGCGGCGGCCGCTATGACGATCTCGTCGGGATGTTCTCGAAGCATTCGATCCCCGCGTGCGGATTCTCGCTGGGGCTGGAGCGCATCATCGTCGTGATGACGGAGCGAGAGATGTTCCCGCCCGACCTCGCGCGCGCCTCGGCGGACGTGCTGGTCACGATCTGGGACGAGGCGTCAGCCGCCGACTCGCTCGCGCTCGCGCGTGAGCTGCGCGCGTCGAATTTGCGCGTTGACGTTTACCCGGAGCGCGGCGACAAGCTCGGCAAGCAGTTCAAGTACGCCGCCGCCCTCGGCGTGCCGTTCGTCGCCGTCGTCGGGGCGGACGAGCGCGGGCGCGGCGAGGTGGCGTTGAAAGACCTGGCTTCGGGCGAGCAGCAATCAATCGCGCGCGGCGAGTTGGCGTCGAAGGTGCGGGAAAGAATCTTGGGGAATCATCATTGATGTTGGACAACCTGGGAAATTTGCGGCGGACGAAGACGTGCGGCGAGCTGAGGCCGGAGCACGTCGGGCAGAAGGTGGTGCTGGTGGGCTGGGTCGCGCGCCGTCGCGACTTCGGGCCTCTGACCTTCTTCGATCTGCGCGACCGCGACGGCGTGACGCAGATCGTCTTCAACGAGGAGACCGCGCCGGAGGCGCACGCGAAGGCCAAACAGCCGCGCGGCGAGTTCGTCATCGCCGTACGCGGCGAAGTGGTCGCGCGCGAGGAGGGGGCGCGCAACCCACGGCTTGAGACCGGGGAGGTCGAGGTGCAGGCCTCAGAGCTGTGGATTCTGAACGACGCGCGCACGCCTCCGTTCCAGCTCGAAGTCGCCGCGCCGGACGCCCTCGCGGCGGAAGACCTGCGCCTGAAGTACCGCTACCTCGATCTGCGCCGCCCGCAGTTGCAGGCGAACCTGCGCCTGCGCCACCGCGCGCTCGCCGAGATCCGCCGCTACATGGACGAGCAGGGCTTCTGGGAGATCGAGACGCCGGTGCTCATCAAGTCCACGCCCGAGGGCGCGCGCGATTACGTCGTGCCGTCGCGCCTGCACCGGGGGAAGTTCTACGCCCTGCCGCAGTCGCCGCAGCTCTTCAAGCAGCTCTGCATGATCGCGGGGCTCGACCGCTACTACCAGATCGCGCGCTGCTTCCGCGACGAGGACTTGCGGGCCGACCGCCAGCCGGAGTTCACGCAGCTCGACGTTGAGTTCAGCTTCGCCACGCCCGAACAGGTCTACGCGCTCGTCGAAGGGCTCTTCGCACGCGTCTTCCGCCTGATCGGCGTCGATCTGCCCACGCCCTTCCCGCGCATGACTTACGCGGAGGCGATGCGCCGCTACGGCTCGGACAAGCCCGATCTGCGGTTCGGGATGGAGCTGCAAGACCTCTCCACGGCGCTGCGCGGGACGACGTTTGCGCCGTTCGCGTCCGCGCTCGAAGCCGGCGGCGAGATTAAAGGGGTCGTCGTCAAGGGGGGCGCGGGCTATTCGCGCAAAGTTCTCGACGAGTTGCAGGAGTTCGCCAAACGCTACGGCGCGGGCGCGCTCGCGTGGATCAAGTTGGGCGACGAGGTCTCGTCTTCGCTGCTCAAGGCTCTGGGCGCGGAAGCGTTGGCGGGCGCGGCCGAAGCGGCGGGCGCGGAGAAGAACGACGTGGTGCTCGTCGTCGCGGGCAAGCCGAAGACGGTCGCGGCTTCACTCGGCGCGCTGCGCGTCGAGATCGCGCGGCGCGAGAAGTTGATCCCGGAGAACACTTACGCCCCGCTGTGGGTGACGGAGTTCCCGATGTTCGAGTTCGACGAGGAGCACGGCCGCTACTACGCGATGCACCACCCGTTCACCTCGCCGCTCGACGAAGACCTGCCGCTTTTGGAGCGCGCCGTCGAAGGCGGCGAGACGGAGCTGCTCGGAAACTTGCGCGCGAAGGCTTACGACCCCGTCATCAACGGGGTGGAGATGGCGAGCGGTTCGATCCGCATCCACCGCCGCGACGTGCAGCGGCTCATCTTCAAGGCGCTCGGCATGTCCGAAGAAGAGGCGCGCTCGCGCTTCGGCTTCTTCCTCGACGCGCTCGAATACGGCACGCCCCCGCACGGCGGCATCGCGCCCGGCATCGACCGCCTGCTCATGGTGCTCGCGGGCACGGACAACATCCGCGACGTGATCGCGTTCCCCAAGACCGCCTCCGCCGCCGATCTCATGATCGACGCGCCCGGCGAGGTCGACGCCTCGCTGCTGGCGGAGCTGCGCGTCCGCGTCGTCGAAGAGTAATCACGGGGCGCGGCGGAAAACCGATCAACGAAAAGCCGCGGGCGCGGGTAGAGTTCTTAACGGCGCGCGGGCTGATGATTGTAGGGGCGGGGCTCGTCCCCGCCCGCCAGCTCGCTCACACGACCCGCCATCATCCGACGTTGAAATGATGACGAGCGTTGATCCGCGCTGACGTTGAATGGTGACCGGGCTTGATTCGCGCCGGCGCGCTGACGGGCGGGGGCGAGCCCTGCCCCTACAGTCTTTTTCGACGCGCCCTAAAAATCCCTGACGATGAAAACTTATAAAAACTTCATGGCGGGTCTCTCGACTCTGCTCCTGTTGTCGTCTCTCCCGCCCGCCGCGTCCTCCGCCCAGACGGGCGCGGGCGCGCCGCCGCGCCAGGCCGTCAGAGCCGCGCGGATGCTCGACGTGCGGAGCGGCAATATCATCACGAACGCGGTCGTGCTCGTCGAGAACGGGCGCATCACGGACGCGGGGTCGGGCCTCGCAATCCCGGCGGGCGCGGAGGTGAAAGACCTCGGCGACGTGACGCTGCTGCCCGGCCTCATCGACGCGCACACGCACCTCCTCCAGAACTACGACTTCAAGCTCGGCGGCGACGACCCGAACATGATCCTCACCGTCACGCAGATGAGCACCGCGCGCCGCGCCTTGCTCGGCGTCAAGATGGGGATGGAGGACTTGGAGGCGGGCATCACGGCGGTGCGCGACCTCGGCAACTCGGGCGCGGGCGGCGACGTGGCGCTGCGCGACGCGATCCGCTCGGGCTGGGTCACGGGGCCGCGCGTCGTCGCGTCGACCCGCGCCATCGCCGCCGCGGGCGGGCAGTTCGGCGGGATGTCTGCGGACGTGCAGAAGATCATCGAGCAGGAGTACGCGGTCGTCTCCGGCGTCGAGGAGGCGCGCCGCGCCGTCCGTCAGGCTTTCTACGACGGCGCGGACTTGATCAAGGTGATCGTCAACACAGGCCCGCGCGGCCTCTCGCTCGAAGAGATGAGGGCGATAGTCGACGAGGCGCACCGCGTGGGCCGCAAGGTGGCGGCGCACGCCATCGGCGACCTCGCCACGCGCGTCGCGGCCGAGGCCGGCGCCGATTCCATCGAGCACGCCTACACCGTGCCCGACGACGTGCTCAAGATGATGGCGGAGAAGAAGATCTATCTCGTGCCGACCGACTTCCCGGCGGAGTTCTACCTCGGCGGCATGGACAAAAACGATCCGCAGTACGCGCAATCTCTGGCGGGCGCGCAGGGGTTCGTCAAGGCGAGCGCGGCGCGGCTCTCGCGCGCGATCAAGGCGGGCGTGCGCATCGCCGCCGGCTCCGACGAGTATTACCAGTCCCCCGGCAAGACGCGCGGCGAGTCGAGCAAGCTGATGTTCCGCGCCTACCGCGACGCGGGGATGACGCCGCTTGAGATCATCCGCGCCGCCACCGTCAACAACGCCGACCTGATCGCGGGCGACCGCGCCCTCTTCGGTTCGATAGAGAAGGGGAAGTTCGCAGACCTCATCGCCGTCGCGGGCGATCCGCTGAAAGACATCACGGAGCTGGAGCGCGTCCGCTTCGTGATGAAGGGCGGCGCGATCATCAAGGACGAGCTGACGCGGCCGGGAGCGGGGAAGCAGGCGAAATGAGTCCGGGGCGCAACTGTCGCTCAAGCGCGGGGGTGGATGCTATGGCCGAAACGGACGACAGGGACGAAGGCTTACGCGAGCACTTACTTTACCTGCTGCGCGGCGGCGGGGCGCACGCGCACTTCGACGAAGTGGTGAAAGATTTCCCGGTCGAACTCGTCAACCGCCGGGTCGCGGGCGTGCCGTACACGCCCTGGCAGGTCGTCGAACACATGCGCATCGCGCAGTGGGACATACTTGAGTTCAGCCGCGACGCGGGGCACGTCTCGCCCCCGTGGCCCGAAGGCTACTGGGCGGACAAGGATTTTGAGGCCGACGCCGTGGCGTGGCGCGAGAGCGTCGAGGCTTTCCGCGCCGGCCTGAGGGCGGTGGAAGAGCTGGTCGCAAACCCCGCGACCGATCTCTACGCGCCCGTCCCGCACGGCACGGGCCAGACGCTGCTGCGCGAGGCGCTGCTCGTCGCCGATCACAACGCCTACCACCTCGGCGCGTTGGTCGTGCTCAAGCGCGCGCTCGCCGCGCCGGAAAGCGCGTGACCGAGTCGCCCGCCATCACGATCCCCCGCCCGCTCGTCTCGGAGATGTTCGCGCGCGCGCGCGCGGCGCAGCCCGGGGAGTGCTGCGGGCTCGTCGGCGGCTCGCCCGGCGCGGCGCTCTCCGTCTACCCGCTCAGCAACGTCGCCCGCGATCCGCTGAACGCTTACGAGGGCGCGCCGCAGGAGTTGTTCGACGCGCAGCGGCTGATGCGCGGGCGCGGCGAGAAACTGGTCGCCATCTACCACTCGCACCCGCGCGCCTCCGACCCGGCCCCGTCCGAGTCGGACGTGCGCGCGGCTTACTCCCCCGCGGCCGTCCACCTCATCATCGGGCTCGCGGGCGGCGAGCCGGTGCTGCGCGCCTTCCGCCTCTTCGAGGGCGAGGGTCGGTGGGAGCGGGTGGAATACGAGATCGCGGAAGAGTAGAATGGCGTCGAACCGCGCGGCACTCTGATTCGTTAAAAGAATCCTATGTCGGAGAAGAGAAGCAAGTACGACACCGACCCGCTCGACCCCGACTTCGCGCGCCGGACGGAGGAGATGTCGGGCGGCGCGACGGGGCTCATGGAGGACGCGCCGACCGAACACCTCGGCGGGGCGACGCGCCCGATGCAGCCCGCCGATCAGGCGCGCCTCAACCCGGAGGGCGAAGCCCCGACGCGGCTCATCGACGAGAAACTCGCGCAGCCCTACCAGTCGGTCTTCGTCCCGCCCGCCTACCAGCCGCCGCGCCAGTCCACGTTCGGGCAGCAACAGCCGCCGCCAAACTTCGCGCCGCAGGGGTACGCGCCCCCGCCCGCTCACCCGCCGAGCGTTTACGCGCCGCCCGCGACGAAGGAGCGCAACGTGGCGGGCCTCGGCATCCCCGAAAAGTTCGCGTGCGCGCTCCCTTACGCGCCGTTCAAGATCGGGCTCATCGTCGCCATCATCGAGCTGCTCATCACGCCGCGCGCCGAGGGGCGCACGCGCTTCCACGCCGCGCAGGGGCTCGCGCTGCAACTCGGCATCCTCGTCGTGCAGATCGCGCTCTCGGTCTTCAGCAACATCGCCGGCGGCAACTTCGGCGGCTTCCTCTTCGCCGCCGCTTCCTTGTTCTTCCTCATCTATTCGCTCGTGCGCGTCTGGCGCGGCGACGACTACCGCATCGCCCCGCTCGAAGACGCCGTGCGCTGGCTCAACACCAAGATCGACCCGAAGAAATAGCCCGGAGCCGGAAGCGGCGGGGCCGGGAGTGTGCGGGGCGTCGACGCGCGCGCCGCCCTCTCACGGCTTTCTACATTCGCCTTTTGACTTGTGGTAATCTCGCGCCGTCTCCCGGTGCGGACTCGACATCTTTCGCTTTCGAGGACTTAAACCCTTGCCAAAGAGAAGCGGACTCTTCCGCCCACGCGCGCTGGCGCTCGCGCTCTGCGCGCTCGTCTCGGTGCAGCTCGCCGCGCCCGCGCCGCTCGCGCAGAGGCGGCCGCGCCGCACGGCCGCCGCGGGCGCGCAGGACGCGCGCGTCGCGCAGATCGCCGACGAATACCTGCGCGGCTACTACGCCTTCAACCCCACGGAGGCGACCGCCGCCGGGCTGCACGAGTACGACTCTCAGCTTGAGCGGCGCAGCGCCGCTTCGGTCGCGGCGGAAGTCCGCAGGCTGAAATCCACGCTCGCCGCGCTCTCGAAAATCCGCGAGGGCGCGCTCACGAGCGAGGCGCGCTACGATTTTCTCTGGATGCAGTCGCACGCGCGCGCCCAACTCCTCGAACTCGAAGACGTGAAGATGTGGCAGCGCGACGCGAGCCTCTACAACAGCATCGCCGCCGCTTCGGTGGATAACATCCTCAAGCGCTCTTACGCGCCCGTCGAACGGCGGCTGGACGCGCTGCTCGCGCGCGAGCGCGAGACGGGGCGGCTGCTCGCGGAGGCGCGCGCGAATTTGCTGCAACCCCCGCGCGTCTACACCGAGACGGCGATCCTCCAGGCGGAGGGCTCGGTCGACTACTTCGCGAACGTGGTCCCGCAGATGTTCGAGCGCGCGGGCGGCGGCCGCCTCTCGGCCGCCCGCCGCTCCGAGTTCGTCGCCGCGAACGACCGCGTCGTGGGCGAGCTGCGCGAGTTCGCCGCGTGGCTGCGCGACGAACTGCTGCCGCGCTCCGGCGGCGACTTCCGGATCGGCGCGGAGAACTTCCGACGGAAACTGCTCTACGAGGAGATGTGCGACACGCCCGTCGAGGCGCTGCTGCGGGACGGCGAGCGCGAGCTGCGGCGCACGCAGAACGCGATGCGCGAGGTGGCTTCGGAGATCGCGCCGGGCGCGGGCGTGCAGGAGGTCTTGCGCGCCCTCGGCCGCGAGCGCCCGACGGCCGACGGGTTGGTCGGCGAGACGCGCGCCGAGCTGGATCGGATTCGCGCCTTCGTCCGCGCGGAAAATATTCTGACGCCGCCCGCGCGCGAAAACCTGATCGTCGCCGAGACGCCGGAGTTCGCGCGCGGGACGAGCTTCGCCTCGCTCGACGCGCCCGGCGCGTCCGAGCGCACGGCCACCGAGAGCTACTTTTACGTCACGCCGCCCGACCCGGCCTGGGACGCGCGGCGCAGGGAAGAGCACCTGAGTTTTTACAACCGCTACCAGCTCCCCGTCGTCTCGATCCACGAGGTCTACCCTGGTCATTACTACCAACTGCTCGCGCTGCGCCGCACCCCTTCGCGCGTGCGCTCGGCGCTCGGCGCGGCGTCGTTCGTCGAGGGCTGGGCGCACTACTGCGAGCAGATGATGCTCGACGAGGGCTTCGGCGGCGGCAACCCCCGGCTGCGACTCGCACAACTCCACGCCGCGCTGACCAGACTGTGCCGCTACCTCGTCGGCATCAGCATGCACGCGCGCGGGATGAGCTACGAGGAGGGCGTCGAGTTCTTCGTCCGGGAGGGCTACATGGAGCGCACGAACGCGGAGCGAGAGGCCCGGCGCGGCACGCTCGATCCGACCTACCTCGTCTACACGCTCGGGAAGATGGAGATCATGAGGCTGCGCGACGACTACAGGCGGCTCCAGGGCGATAGTTTCCGCCTCGGCGAGTTTCACGACAGGCTGTTGAGCTACGGGATGCCGCCCGTCAAGATTCTGCGCATGGCCCTCCTGGGGGACGCGGCGCGCGCCGCGTCCCCCGCGCCTGAGCCGTCTGCGGGCGGGGAGGATCGCACGAACGTCGTCGAGTTCTCGGTGCTCGCCTACGGCGCGTACAGCGGTCACGAAGGCGGGCGCTCGGTCGAGCTGATCACGGACGGCGGGGCCTGGCGGCGCGCGTGGGGGCAGATCGGCGGCGGCCGCCCGCTGCCGGAAGTGAATTTCAACGGGCGCTCGGTCGTCGTCGCCTACCAGGGGCAGCAGCGGACGGGCGGCTACAGCGTCGCGGTCGAGGAGATCAGGCGCGATGGCACTGTGCTTGCAGTACGTGTGAGGGAGCGGCGTCCGGCGTCCGGAGACGTTACAACGCAGGTCATAACTTCTCCGTTCGTCGCCGTTTCGATACCGCGCGCGGTGGCGGGCGCGTCTGTGCGCTTCGCGGACGCCGCCGCGGGGCAGGGAGCGGCGGGGCCGGGGCAACCGAATCGTAAGAAAATCTTGACACGGCGCGGCGCGCGGCGCAGGCGCGGTTGAAGTTAGAGGGCAAACTTGCCCGCCGACCGGTTCATCAAAGAGGTGTCGGGGCGGTCGCTGTCGGGCGACGCGATGGCTTCCGGCGCGAAAGTTGTCTACGACTCTCCCTGTAAGCGCGCGAATCCGCATCCGAAAGGTAAGGGTTCGCGGGTCGTGCGAGCAGCCAGCGGGGGAGCGTTTCCGAATTCAGGGCGGCGCGCCTCCGGGGTCTTCGGCGGGCGCGCCGCTTTAAGTTTAAACGGCGCTCGTGTAAGCGGGTCGGAATTTCATCAGAGCGTTTTGGAGGGGAGAGTCCAATGAAGAATCTTTATCACGGTCGACGCGCCTCGCGGCGTCTGGTGGCGACGTTAATGACGTTCGCGGTGCTCGCGATCCCGGCGAGCGCGCTGGCGCAGTGCCAGCAGGTCACGGCGGCTCCGAAGAACAGGTACAGCATTCAGGAGGACGTGCAGGCGGGGCAGCAGGCGGCGCAAGAGGCCGAGCGCCAACTCCCGATCATGAACGACAGGGAGATCGAGAACTACATCAACCGCATCGGCCAGCGGCTCGTCTCCTCGATCCCCTCGCAGTTCCAGCACCGGGAGTTCCGCTACAGCTTCCGCGTCGTCAACGCGCGCGACATCAACGCCTTCTCGCTGCCGGGCGGGCCTTCCTACGTCAACCGCGGCATGATCGAGGCGGCTCGCAACGAGGGCGAGATGGCGGGCGTGATGGCGCACGAGATCAGCCACGCCGCCCTGCGGCACGCCACGGCGCAGGCGACCGAGACGCAGAAGTATCAGATCGGATCGGTCCTGGGACAGATCGCGGGCGCGGTCATCGGCGGCCCGGCGGGCGCGGTCATCGGCGCGGGCTCTCAGATCGGCTTCGGCGCGGGCGCGCTGAAGTACAGCCGCAAGTACGAGACGCAGGCCGACGTGCTCGGGGCGGAGATCATGGCGCGCGCCGGCTACGATCCGCGCGACCTCGCCAACATGTTCCGCACCATCGAGCGGCAGGGCGGCGGCAGCGGCGGGCCGGAATGGATGTCGAGCCACCCGAACCCCGGCAACCGCTACGCCTGCATCGAGCAGATGGCGCGCGTCTTCCGCGTGACCCCGGGCGAGGGCTACCAGAACTCGCGCGACTTCCAGAACGTGCAGGCGCGCCTGCGCGGCGGCGGTCGCGCGCCCTCGATGGAGGAGATCGCGCGCGGCGGTCGGCAGAACCCGAACGGCAACAACTACCCGCAGCAGAACGACACCTACGCGCGCGGCTCGCGCGTGGCGTACCCCTCGGCGAGTTACCAGCAGGCGGGCAACAACCTGTTCCGCGCCTCGATCCCGTCGAACTGGCGTCAGCTCGGCGGCGACCAGACTTCGGTGACCTACGCGCCCGAAGGCGCGTACGGCTCGCAGGGGATCACGCACGGCGTGATGTTCGGCACGGATCGAGAGCAGTACAACGACTTGCAGCGCGCCTCGCAGCAGTACGTCAACGATCTGCTCCAGGCGGCGGGCAACAACTACCTGCGCCAGTCGGGCGGCTTCCGCCGCACGACGGTCGCGAACCGGCAGGCGCTCTACACGACGCTTTCGGGCCGCTCGCCGATCACGGGGCGCAACGAGGTCGTCACGATCCTGACCACGATGCTGCGCAGCGGCGACATCTTCTACATGGCGGCGGTCTCGCCGCAGGACGAGTCGAACGCCTACCAGCGCACGTTCTCCGAGATCATGCGCACGCTCCAACTCAACGATCAGTACTGAGGCCCGCCCCGGCGGCTGCGGTTAAAACTTGATCGGCTACAAGTGAAAAGGTCTGACCGCGCGGCGGTCAGACCTTTTCACTTTGCCTACTCCCGGAAAACGCCTAATCGCAGTTCGGGACGCCCATGAGACAGGGCATCTGGTCTGTCAGGATGCCTCCCCACATCATCGCGATTAACGCCAGAAAAGCGACTCTCAACAACAGACTGGCCGGATGCGCCATGACACTGTTCCCGTCCCGCACGGCCCGCACTACCGACACGAGGATGAGGATGAAGGCCGTCGGCATGAGCCACAAGAGGCCGAACAAGATGATGACGCCGGGGGCATTCTGCCCGGTGATCGTGTTATTCAGGGCTTCCAGGATGGCGAACGGCAGCACGAGGATAAGGCTGATGAGCGCCGCCGATTTTAGGTTGATGGCGAGGTTCTTCGGCGGCTCTAGATTTCGCAGAACGCTACGCATTACGACTTGTTATGAGCTACGGGCGTCTATGCGACGCAAACCCTATTTCGTTCTCCGCTCTTCGTATGTCGGCTCTAGTATTCGCGTCGTGTCCTCTGTGACACTCATCCGGGGCTCGACGAGCGTCCGCTCCCGCTTCGCGCCAAGTGCTATTGTCTCGCGGCTCTCCAATGGAGACGCGCTCCGTGCTTCTTTGGCAAGACTATTCAGGCGTGATAACTGCCAGGTGAGTACGCCGTTAATTCCCAGCAAGATCAGAAACATCAGGGCCATGAACAAGACAACGACTTCTCCGCCTAACTGGAATCCTTTCATCAGAGCCATCACGGCCACCATGATGCCAAGCACCGTGGCGGTGGCTATGACGATAGACCATATGATCGACTCTATCGATTTTTCCAGTGACTTAGAATTATGACTGCCTTTGATTACACTCAGGTCAATCCCGCAACGGTTGCAGTAGTTCATCTCCTTTGTCAGTGCGGCGCCGCAGGATGGGCAATACATGTAATTTAACCCCGTGGCTCAGATACGATTCTGCGAGCCGGTAGGTTCGCCGATACTTCTTCGGGCGGGGGAAAGCGCATAACGCCGGGCCTCACCCGCCGCCCTTTTAACTCCGGCCCTTCAATGTCAGAGATAACTTGCGCCCCCCTTCCGCCTGACCGTCGATTAGCCCGCGGCCGCCATCTTCCCGCCGCACTCCGGGCAGAACTTAGTCGGCGCTTCCGGCTGGTGGCCGCACGAGCCGCAGGTCGGGCGCGGCGGGCGCACGGCCTCGCCGCACTCCGGGCAGAACTTGGCCTTGCCGACCTCCGTCCCGCACGACGCGCAACGATCCGCCGGGGCGGCCGTCTCGGCGGCCTGCGCGGGCGGCGTCGGGGCTTTCAAGACCGAGCCCGCGCCCATGTCGATCTTCGAGGCGTAGTCTGTGGCGCGCGCTTTCTCTTGCAACTGCTCTCGCGCGGCGTCCGCCTTCGCCTGCGCGTGCGAGGAGGCCAGCTCCTCGTCGTAGTCGGGCGCGCACGCCTCGCACTGCCCCGCCGACGCGTTCCAGCAGACTTCCGGGCAGACCCAGTTGCCGCAGCGCGAGCACTGGTGGAAGTGCTGCTTCGCCTCTTCGACCGCCTTCTGGAGGGCCTCGTCGTGCGCCTTGCCGCCGACCTGCCGCTGAATCTCGTAGGCGGAGTTGCCCGCGCTCGAAGCCCAGCCGCCGAAGAGATCGCCCGCCGCGCGAAGCAGCGATCCGGCGGCGCCGAGCGTCGAGGTCTGGAAGGCGGAGAGGTAGCCGTTGCCGCACTTGTCGCAGTAGAACTTGAACTGGAAGCCGCGGTCGGTCGAGAGGTCGTCGTAGTTGCGGACGAAGCGGATGAGAGACATCGAGAACAATTCCTCCCCCTGAAATTGAACGACGGGCGGGCTTCAGGCCCGAACCTTGAAAGTAATTTTAAACTCGCGCGCAGTTACTTGTCACTGCCTTTAGCCTCCTGCCACAACTGCTCCATCTCGTCGAGCGACGCCTCGTCGAGCGCGCGCCCGCGCGCGCCCAGGCCGCGCTCGATGTGGCGGAAGCGGCGGCGAAACTTGCGGTTCGTGAGCTTCAAAGCCGCCTCCGGCTCGACGCCGAGGTGGCGCGCGATGTTCGTCGCGGCAAACAGCAGATCGCCCAACTCCTCGCGCACGCGCTCGTGCTCCGCCTCCCCGTCCCGCGCGGGGCGCGACGGCGATTCGCGTCGGAGTTGTTCGCTCGCTTGGGCGTTCGTCCGCGCGAACGCCGAATCAGATTGCTCGGCGGCGGCGCGCCCGCGCCCCCGCTCGTCGCGCTCGCGGATCGCGGCTTTGAGCTCGTCGATCTCCTCGTGGAGCTTGTCGAAGATGTCTTCGACCCTCTGCCAGTCGAAGCCGACGCGCGCGGCCTTCGTCGTCAACTGGTGCGCCTCCATCAGCGCGGGCGCTCTCGCCGAGACGCCGTCCAAGAGCGACGAGTCTTCGTCGGGTTTGTCCTTTCCGGCGGCGCGCTTCTCGTCGGCCTTGATCGCCTCCCAGTTGCGCAAGACCTCCGCCGCGTCGTCGGCCTTCGCGCCGGCGAAGACGTGCGGGTGGCGGCGCACCATCTTGGTGTGGATCGCGTCGACGACCTCTTCGATGGTGAACTCGCCGCGCTCGCCGGCGACCTGCGCGTAGAAGATGATCTGGAAGAGGAGATCGCCCAGCTCGTCGCGCAAGCTGGCGGGGCGGCCCTCGCGCGCCTCCTCGACCGCCTCGAAAGCCTCGTATGCTTCTTCGAGCAGCATCGGCGCGAGCGTCGCGTAGGTCTGCTCGCGATCCCACGGGCAGCCTTCGGGAGAGCGCAAACGCGCCATCAGCGCGACCAGGTCGGAAAAGGTGGCGGGCATATGAAGTCAGTCCTCGATCCGAAAAAGTTCTGGGTGGAAAGTTGGCTGCGACGCGGGGGCAGTCTAAAACGCGCGCGCCGAGGTTCCAAGTCGGCGCGCGCGGGCGGTGTCGTTGCGGCGTCAAGCGCGGCGGTGCTACCATCGACTCAGAACATTTATTCCGACGGATTCACGAAAGAGAGGGGCAGCGAGCCGCCCGGTCAGAGCCGTTCGCGCCCGCTTTCCCGGAGACCAGATGAGCGAAGAGAAACCCACTTTCAAGGTCACGGATCGGAGGCTCTTCAACGCCGACGGCACGCCGCGCCCCGGCGCGGTGCGCGAGGAGCCAGCCGTGGAGCCCGCGACCGCGCCGCCCGACCCGCCCGCGCGCGCCGCGGCCGACGAAGCGCGGACGGAATCAGCCCCGACCTCATCGCGCGCGGAGACGCGCGCCGCGTCGCAGCCGGAGGCGCGTGGCGAGGGGGAGCGGACGGGCGAGAGTGGCGGCGGCGCGGCCGAGCAGCCGGGCGAGGAGACTGATCCGACGCCCTTCGCCAACCTCGTCATGTTCATCGCCTCGCCCGCGGCGGCGGCGATGGGCATGACCGAGCACCCCTCGATGCCGCCGGGCGAGATCGACCTCCCGCTCGCGCGCCACTGCATCGAGCTGCTCGCCACCGTCCGCGAGAGGACGCGCGGCAACCTCGGCGCGCAGGAGCAGCAGATCCTCGATAGCCTCCTCGCCGAGCTGCGCATGCAGTACGTCTCGCTCACCAACGCGCGCGCGCCGAAGACGCCCCCGCGCGGCTTCACCGGCGGCGACATCACGGGGGGAAGGTGAAGAAGCTATCAGCAGTCAGCAGTCAGCCGAACAACTCGCCGGTAAGGCGCTGGCGATGGTCTCAGGATCGGATTAGCTGACGGCTGACGGCTGACGGCTGACGGCTGACGGCTGATCATGAAAGTGACGCTCTTAGGCACCGGCACTTCGACGGGCGTGCCCTCCATCGGGTGCGGGTGCGAGACCTGTACGTCGGACGATCCGCGCGACAAGCGCCTGAGGGTCTCCATCCTCGTCGAGCACGACGGGCAGAGCGTCTTAGTCGATACTTCTTCCGACTTCCGCCAGCAGGCGCTGCGCGTCGGGCTCAAGCGACTCGACGCCGTGCTCATCACGCACTGCCACGCCGATCACATCTTCGGGCTCGACGACATACGCCCGCTCAACTTCCGACACGGCGCGCTCGGCGTCTACGCCAACGAGCGCGCGTGGGTGGACATCCGGCGCATCTTCAAGTACGTCTTCGAGCCCACGCACTTCGGCGGCGGGCTGCCGCAAGTCCTCGCGCACACGGTCGTCGACGGCGCGCCCTTCTGCCTGAGTCCTAACTTGGACGTGACGCCTATCGAAGTCATCCACGGCCGCCTGCCGGTCGTCGCCTACCGCTTCAACGACTTCGCCTACGCGACCGACCTGAGCGAGATTCCGGGCGCTTCGCTCGAACGTCTGCGCGACCTCGACACGCTCGTGCTCGACTGCCTGCGCGTGCGACCGCACCCGACGCACCTCACACTCGAATCCGCCCTCGCCTACGTCGGGCAGTTGCGGCCGCGCCGCACCTACCTGACGCACATCACGCACGACATCAAACACGCGCGCGACTCGCGGCTTCTGCCGCCGGGCGTCGAGTGGGCTTACGACGGACTGGAGATTGAAATCTAGCCCGTGGTCAGTTGTCCGTTGTCCGTCGCAGGTGGCCGAAGAACGCCCAGATGAAAGCGACGGCAACAACTGACCGCGGACAACTGACCACGGACATCTTTTCATGCGTCTTTTCCACGGCACGGACAACGCGGAGATCGGCCGACCGACGGTCTTGACGCTCGGCGTCTTCGACGGGCTGCACCTCGGTCATCAACTCATCGTGCGCACGGTCGTCGAGCGCGCCAGAGAGCTGGGGGCCGTGCCGACCGTCCTGACGTTCGATCCGCACCCTCGCGCCGTCCTGCACCCGGAGTCAGCGCCGCCACTCTTACAGACTTTCGATCAGAAGATCGAGGCGCTCGGCGTGCTCGGCGTCGGGCAGACGATAGTCGTGCGCTTCACGCCGGAGTTCGCGCGCGTGCGCGCCGCGGAGTTCTTGCGCGACGTGGTGCACGAGCGCCTGCACGCCCGCGAGGTCTACCTCGGTCGCGGCTTCGCCTTCGGACACGGGCGCGAGGGCGACATCGGGCTGCTGCGCGAGGTGAGCGGCGGGCTGGGCTTCCACGCGGACGAAGTGCCGGAGGTGCGCCTGCGCGGTCAGCGGATCAGCTCAAGCAGGATCAGAGAATTGCTGGCCGAGGGGCGCGTCAACCTCGCGCGCCGGATGCTGGGGCGACCTTACGGCGTCGAGGGGCGCGTCGTGCGCGGGGCGGCGCGCGGCGCGGGCCTGGGCTTCCCGACGGCGAACCTGCAACCGCAAAACCGCGTCATCCCGCGCGCGGGCGTCTACGTCACGGCGACGCTCGTCGAGGGGGCGTGGCGGCGCAGCGTGACGAACGTCGGCGTGCGCCCGACCTTCGAGCGCGACGCGGAACCCTCGGTCGAGACGTTCGTGCTCGACTGGCGGGGCGATCTCTACGGCGACGTGGTGCGTGTCCGGTTCCTGCGACGCCTGCGCGCGGAGAGGAAGTTCGGCTCCGTCGCGCAGCTGAAGACGCAGATCGACGCGGACGTTGTGCGCGCCCGCGCCTTCTTCGCGCGCCGCGGCGTGCGCGGCGCGCTGAGCGTGAGTTGAAGGCGTGAGGTCTTGAGACCCGAATTTTATGTGCGCGCGACAGGATTGCGACAGGGCGGCTCTAGCATCTAATTCCAGATGGCACTCAAAGAACAGAAGGTGGTCGCCCTGCTCGCGGCGGGCGATGTCGGGCGGGACGACGACGAAGCGCCGGGCGGCATCGCCCGCGCCGACCAAAATGGCCGACCGCAGACTGCGCTGACGCTCGCCCCTTCGCCGCGCGTCGTTGAAGACGCCGCGAGCGCGGGCGACGGCGCGGGCGAGGCCGTGCCTCCGGGCGACGCCGCGGCGCAGAGGCCGCGGATGGGCTGGCGCGGGTGGCTGCGCGCGCTGCGGGTCGCGCGCGTGCTCGGGCTCTTGAACCTCTACCTCTTCCTCGACAACTACGAGGCGCAGGCGAAATTCGGCGCGCGCATGAGCGAGCGCAGGCTGGCGGAGGCGCGCGCGGCGGGCGGGGCGAAACTCCTGCGCGCCGGATTGCGCGAGTTGCTGCGGCGCGCGTTCGACCGCTTCTGGCGCGCGCTGCGCTACGTCGTCTTCCGCGGCGAGGACGCTTCCGCCGGCAAAGAGGCGCGCCTGCAAAAGCAGGCCGCGTGGCTCAAGCGCAGCCTGCTCGGGCTCGGCCCCACGTTCATCAAGATCGGCCAGACGCTCGCGACGCGCGGCGACCTGCTGCCGCTCCCATACGTCAAGGAGCTGATGACGCTCCAGGATCAGGTCCCGGCGTTCCCGACCGCGGAGGCGTTCGCGCGCGTCGAGGCGGAACTCGGCCGCACGATCTCTGAAGCGTTCGCGGAGATCGACGTGGAGCCGATTGCGTCCGCCTCGCTCGGCCAGGTCTACCGCGCGCGTCTGCACACGGGCGAGGAGGTCGCCGTCAAAGTCCAGCGCCCGCGCCTCGCCGGGACGATCCAGCTAGACATCCACGTGCTGCGCAGCCTGCTCACGCTCCTGCTGGCGCGCTTCCCCCGCTTCGCCGAGAACGCCGACTGGCTGGGGATGCTCGACGAGTTCTCCGAGACGATCCACGAGGAGATGGACTACGTCCACGAGGCTCGCAACGCCGAGCGCTTCCGCCGCAACTTCCGCGCGTGGCGCGTCGTCCACGTCCCCGTGATTCATTCGTCGCACACCACCTCGCGCGTGCTGACGATGGAGTTCATCCGGGGCGAGAAGGTGACGGACATCGAGGCCCTGCGCGCGCGCCGCATCTCGCCCGTCAAGGTCAACCGCCTGCTCGTGCGCACCTACCTCAAGCAGTTGCTCGAAGACGGCTTCTTCCACGCCGACCCGCACCCCGGCAACCTCCTCGTGATGCGCGACGGGCGGCTCGCCTTCTTCGACTTCGGCATGACGGGCGTGATCACGCCGCGCCTTCAGGCGCAGATGATCGGCGCGTTCTTCCACGTCGTCGAGAAAGATGTGGGGGGGCTCGCGCAGGACTTGATCGATCTGAATTTTTTGAAGCCCGGCGTCGACACGGAGAAGGTGCGGCCCGTCGTCGAAGGTCTGTTCAGCCACTACCTGAACCTGAAACTCGGCGAGGTGAACTTCAAGGAGCTGACCTACGATCTCGCCGAGGTGGTCTACGAGTACCCGTTCCGCCTGCCGTCGCACTTCACCTACATCATGCGCGCGCTGATGACGCTGGAGGGCATCGGCATCGCCACCGACCCCGAGTTCAACTTCTTCGAGACGGCGAAGCCCTACGCCAAAGACTTCATGCTGCGCCGCGAGGGCCGGCAGTTCCGGCGGGTCGTCGTCGACAAGCTGACGGGCCGCGATTCGGGGACGCGCATCGAGTGGGGCAAGATGTGGAAGCTCGCGAAGATGGCGGTGAAGATGTACACGGAGAAGTGAGTCCTTCCGTCTAGTCAGCAACCCGCCAGGTCAGAAGCCGCCGCGATGAACGTGAATCGCGGCGGCTTCGAGTTTGTAAAGTCGCCGCCCCGTCACTTCGCCGCCTGCGAGATCGCGTTGAAGAGCAGCGGGTAGGTGGCGAGCGACTGCGCGCGGTACTGCGGGCGGAAGCCGAAGAGGTAGACGCGGCCCTTGCCCAGCGTCACTTCGAGAAGCGCGGACTTGCCCCAGAGCTTACGGCCTCCGAGCAGCCACCCCGAGAGCAGCGGGTCGTGGGTGGGGTAGCGCGCGACGATGTGGACGCGGTCGGCGTCCCTCGCGTCGAACTCGAAGACGGGCGAGTTCTCGACCCACGCGATTGATTCGCGCGGCATCCCGCGGGCTACGGGATGCGACGTGTCGAGCTCCGTGCGCAGGATCGAGCCGGGGGCGTAGTACTCGGTCTGCTTCAGGCCCTCGGTGATGTCGCGCACGGGCAGGTGTAACTCGTTGATGGCGAAGTCCGAGGCGTTGTTCAGGGCGATGAGCGTCCCGCCCTGCTCGACGAACTCGCGCAGGGCCTTCACGCCCTCCGCGCCCAGGCCCCCCGTCAACTCCTCCGGCATCGCGCCCGCGCGGTAGCCGCCGAGGATCGCGCGCGGCGACTGATCGGGGACGACGATGGCGTCGTACTTCGCCCGCAGGTTTCCGGCGCGGACTTCCCGGTCTTCGAGCGAGTTGTAGGGGATGTCATTCTGCTTTTCGAGGACGAAGCGGGTCCAGCCTTCGTCGAGCGCGGGGACGTGCGACTTGTAGAGGGCGAGGCGCGCGCGCGGCGGCGTCGGGACTCTGGTGATCACCGGCTCGCCGAAGACGCGCGCGCTCATCTTCCTGAACTTGACGGGCGCGTAGACGGGCGTCGCCGCCACGCCCATCAGCAGGTTGAGCGAGTGCGCGGTCACGTCGTAGGGCTGGATCGGTTGGCCCTGCTCGTCGCGGAGGTCGGGGTAGTGTTGCGGTTCGAGCAACGCTTTGGCGAACGACCCGTAAGGCTGCGCCATCTCGATGATCGCCGTGCCCGTCGGGTATTCGACGCCGTCCGCCGTGAACTTGCCCGCGTAGTCGACTTCGACCCCGCCGCGTTCGAGGATCGAGATCAGCCGCCGCGCGTCCTTCTGAGCCGCGACCGACTGGTAGCTCGGCAGGACGTAGGCGTGGGGCTCGCCCTTGCGCCGCGCGCGCACGGCGTCTCTGCCGACGGCGTAGAAGCGCCGGAGCCACTCCTCGCGGTGATCCGCCGCGTGATTCATGAGCGCGAAGGCGGCGTTCGTCATGTAGCTGGTGATGTCGCGCAGGCGCCACTCGCCGCCCGGCCAGACGGGGCCGAAGTTGGCCGACTCCTTCTGCGGGTTGTAGCCCTCGCGCGAGCGCAGCTCCGAGAACTTGACGGTCATCGGCGTCGCGATGCGCGCCGACGCGGTCTCGGAGAGGATGCGCACCCCGCCGTGGTAGTGCGAGTAGGCGCGCGCGGGCGTCCAGGCGTCGTAGGTCGAGTCGGTGGTGATGCCCTTAAAGCCCAGCGCGCGGAGTTGCGCCGCCATGTAGCTGCCGAGTTCGGTGTAGCCTTCGACGATCTGGCGCGGCACGTTCGGCTCGACCGGCTTCATGTAGGGCGGGAGGAAGAGGCGCGAGCCCGCCTCGCCCTGCTGGTGTATGTCGTGGACGATCTGCGGGTGCCAGGCGTTGTGCACCTTATCCACGGTCAACTGCGTCTCGACCTGCGTGAAGGTGTACCAGTCGCGGTTGTTATCGTGACCCGTGTACTTGTGGTACAGCTCCGGCGGCGAAGTGCCCTCGTAAGGCGTGCCCAGCGTCTTGTCGTACCAGTTCTTCACGATGTCCACGCCGTCGGGGTTCAGCGAGGGGACGAGCAGGATGATCGTCTCCTGCAAAATCTTATACGTCTCGGGGCCGCTCCGCGTCGCGAGGTTGTGCGCGATGAGCATGCTTGAGAGCGTGCCGCCGACTTCCGTTGAGTGGATGCCGCAGGTGATGAGGACGACGGTCTTGCCGCGCGCGATGAGCTGCGCGGCTCGTGCGTCGGCGTCGCGGCCGAGCGTGCGCGGGTCGGCGAGCTGCCGCTGAATCTCTCTGAACTCCGGGAGGCGCGCGAGGTTTTCGGGCGCGCTGATCGTCGCCAGCACGAAGGGCGCGCCCATCGTCGTCTTGCCCAGCTCCTCGAACTTGACGCGGTCGCTCGCCGCGTCGAGCTTCTTAAAGTAGTCAACGACCTGCGACCAGCTTGCGAGCTTGCGGTCGTCGCCGGGCGAGAAGCCGAGCACGTCCGCGGGCGCGGGCACGTATGGCGGCCGATCGTAGTCGATCCCCACGGTGGGCTTGCCGGCGGGCGGGGTGGGTTGGCGCCCGCGCCGCGTCTGCGCGGGCGAGTCGAAGGTCAGAGTCAGGAAGGTGAAGGCGAGCGCGAGCGAAAGTGTGCGTGCGTGCATGGCTTACGGAAGACCCCGTCGTGGTTTGTTGTCGAGAGCAAGAGGGAAGTTGCGGGCGGGAGTTTAGCAAATGAGGGATGGATGAGGAAGAGGTAGGGGAAAGACTCACCGCCGGGGCACAGAGGCCGCGGACGGGGCGCGCAGGCTTGAATGCCGGAGCAGGTGGAGCGATCCGGTTTCTCTCTGTGCGCCCCCGTGCTCTTCCGTGGCCCCCCGCCCGGCAACCGCCCAAGGGTCGCGCCGAGCCGATTTTGCTTTGATTTCCGTGTAAACCGCGTGTAAAGTAGCAGCCGAATTACTCCCCTACGCATCCCCGCTCTAAGTCGAATCTTTCGGTTCCGGAGGTCACTTCCAGATGGCGACTGCTGACGACCCTGTGGCGAGCACGAACGAGTTCCCGGACATCGTGGGCGCGAAACCAGAGAACCCTTACCTCGCGGTGTTCCGCCCCTTCCTGCCCGCGAGCGCCAGGCTGCGTGAGTTGACCATCCTGCCGCTCGTGATCGGCACGCTGCTCGGCATCGTCTTCGGCGCGTCGTCGCTCTACCTCGTCCTGAAAGTCGGCCTGACGGTGAGCGCTTCGATCCCCGTGGCCGTCATCTCGATCACGCTCTTCCGCGTGCTCTCGAAGTTAGGGATGCGCGACGCGACGATTCTCGAAAACAACATCGTGCAGACCGCCGGCTCCGCGGGCGAGTCGATAGCCTTCGGCCTGGGCGTGACGATGCCCGCGATCATGATCCTCGGCTTCGACCTGGAGATCACGCGCGTGATGCTCGTCGCCGTGCTCGGCGGCCTCCTCGGCATCCTGATGATGATCCCGCTCAGGCGCGCGCTCATCGTGCAGCAGCACGGCTACCTCAAGTACCCGGAGGGGACGGCGTGCGCGGAAGTCCTGAAGGCGGGGGCGAGCGCCGAGTCGCGCGCCGCGGCGCACGAAGACCCGGCGACGGCCGCGACCGCCGACGACTCGGTGGTCGGCGGCAAGACCATCATCGCGGGCTTCGGCATCGGCTTCGTCTACTATGCGCTGCAACAGGTCTTCAAGACGTGGAAGGAGATCCCGACCAAAGAGTTCGGCCGGCCCTTCGAGGCGGGCTCGGTCTCCATCGAGAACAATCCGGCGCTGCTCGGCGTCGGCTACATCATCGGCCCGCGCATCGCGTCGATCATGTTCGGCGGCGGCGTGCTCTCGTTCCTCGTGCTGATCCCGATGATCAAGTATTTCGGGGCGGGGATGACCGCGCCGCTCGCGCCGGAGACGGCGCACCTCATCTCCGCGATGGACGTGGGGCAGATTCAGAAGGCTTACGTCCTCTACATCGGCGCGGGCGCGGTCGCGGCGGGCGGCATCATCAGCCTCTTCCGCTCGCTCCCCGTCATCTGGAGCGGCCTCAAGGGCGGACTCGCCGACCTGCGCGGCTCGCAGGCCCAGCGCGACGACGCCCCGCGCACGGATCAAGACCTCTCGATGAAGTGGGTCATCGGCGGCATCGTCGCGATGCTCGTCGTGATCATGCTCGCGCCGCAGTTGAACCTGAGGTTCAACCTGCTCGGCGCGCTCCTGATCGTCGCCTTCGGCTTCCTCTTCGTCACCGTCTCTTCGCGACTGACGGGCGAGGTCGGATCGTCGTCGAACCCGATCTCCGGCATGACGGTCGCGACGCTCCTTTTGACCTGCCTCGTCTTCCTCGTCATCGGCTGGACTGCGCCGCCGTATTTCGTGACGGCCCTCTCCATCGGCGGCATCGTCTGCATCGCCGCCTCGAACGGCGGCACGACCTCGCAGGACTTGAAGACCGGCTTCCTCGTCGGCTCCACCCCGCGGGCGCAGCAGATCGCCATCCTCGTCGGCGCGCTCGCCTCCGCCCTCGTGCTCGGATACATCCTGCTCTGGCTCAACCAGTCGGCGACCGTCTACGTGCCCGTCGCGGGCAACGCTGACTACAGCGCCATCGCGAGCCACCGCTTCGATCCGGCGGCCTGCGAGCAGAGCGGGGGCGCGCCGCGCACGGAGAAGGTTCAGGGCTCGCAGGCGGCGGGCGATGCGACCGACTACTACGTCTGCCATAACACGGAGACCACGGCGGGTCCCGTCGGCCGCTACCTCGTCAACCAGCAGGGCGCGGCGGTCTACCTCTCCGACCCCGGCATCAACGGCGTCATCACGGAGCGGCCCGGCGGAGGAACCGTCACGAAGTACAACGCGCCGAAGGCGACGCTGATGTCCTACATCATCAAGGGCATCCTCAGCGGTCAACTGCCGTGGGGCCTGGTGCTGCTCGGCGTCTTCATCGCCGTCGTGCTCGAACTCTCCGGCATCCCCTCGCTCGCCTTCGCCGTCGGCGTCTACCTGCCGATCTCGACCTCGGCCCCGATCTTCGTCGGCGGCATGGTGCGCTACGGCGTGGACAAGTACCTGCGCCGCAAGCTCGCGCACAAGAAACTCTCCGAGGAGCAGCTCGTCGCCGAGGGCGACAAGAGCGGCGGCGTGCTGCTCGCCTCCGGCTACATCGCGGGCGGCGCGCTCGCGGGCGTCGTCCACGCCTTCCTCAACCTCAAGGAGTCCATCGCGAACCGGCTGACGGGCATCGAGAAGTGGGCGGGCGCGAACAACCCGTTCTTCCACGGCGACCAGGCCGACCTGCTCGCGCTCATCCCGTTCGCGCTGATGACGCTGCTGCTCTACGTCGTCGGCCGCGAGCTGTGGCTCGCGCCGGGTAAGAGTTCGACCGGCTCGCCGTCGCCCTCGCCGACGGACACGCGCCGCCTGTAGCGGGGCGGGGCGTTTTCTTCGTCGATCATCTATAATCTTCTCCGCGGCGCGCCGCCGGCACATTCACGCTTGGCGGCGCGCCCCGCGTCACACTCCTGAGTTTTTCCGAAGGACAAGATCGCCCATGCCGTCCCATCCGAAACCCCGCCGCGCGTCCGCGTGCAGGCTCTCGTGCAGCGCGCTCCTCGTCCTCGTCTTCACCAACTGCGCCTCGCCGCAGACGAAGACGCAGGCGAACGCACAGCCCGCGCAGACGCCGCAGGCGGCGCAGACCCCGCAACCTTCGACGGCCGCGAGGCCGCAGACGCCGAGCGAGACGGTGCGCGCCTTCTACGCGGCCCTGCGCGAGCGACGCCTGCGCGACGCCTTCGCCCTCTCGATCTACAGGCCGGCGGTCGATCCGCTGAGCGCCGAGGAGTTCGAGGAGCTGCGCCCCGAGTTCGAGAAGCTCGGCGAGGCCGTCCCCGAAAAGATCGAGATCAACGGCGAGCAGATCAGCGGCGAGCGCGCGACCGTCTTCGCCCGCATCAGCGCGGAGCCGGGCGCGCAGCAGGAGCCGGTCGATCTCATTCGCGTCGGCGGCGCGTGGGTCGTCGGCAGCGGCGAGAACTACGACGCCGTGCGCCGCGAGGGCAAAGACTTCTTCTTCAAAGCGCGCGCCGAGACGCACCACGCGGAGATGCGCAAGGTGCTCGACAAAATAGCCAACGCCGAAGCCGTCTACGCCTCGCAGAACGCCGGCCGCTACGCCGACCTGGGCGCGCTCGCGCAGAGCGAGATGAGCATGCGGCTGGGCCTGCGCGAGGACGTGGAATCGCTCGCCACGATGGGCTACCGCCTCACGCTCTCCGTCGCCTCCGACGCCCGCTCGTACAAGGTCAACGCCGAGCCCGCGCGCTACGGCCGCACGGGTCGCCTCTCCTACTACATGGACGCCACGGGGCGGCAGGAGAAGGACAACGGCGGCAAGCCCTTCAACCCGCCGCCCGCGAAGAAGAAGAAGTCTTAAAAGCTCTCCGAGGATTCTTCGCTCCGCAGGGGCGGGATGTTTATAGCCAGTCTATGAAAAACCGAGCCCCGCGGGGCGGCATGACCTGTATGTCGCCCCCGCGGGGCTCGGAAGCGACGGAGAAGACGGCGAGCCATAAACATCCCGCCCCTCACGGGACTTCTCGGACAGCTTTGCAGGAACGACGCCTCGCTTCGCGGATCAAGTCTGAGGTACGCCATGACGATCAAGTTCGCCCGCTGGCTCGCATACGTCGGGGGCGTGCTCGCGCCGCTCGGCGAGACCGTCCGCCGCTGGAGCACGTGGCAGGACAACCCGTCCGCGCTCTTCGACGACTACTTCATCGGCGCGCTGCTCATCTACGGCGCGTGGCGCGTCGGGCGCGACGCGCGCGCGGGGCAGCGTTTCCTCTCCGCGGCGTGGGGCGTCGCGTGCGGGATGGGCTACGCGAGCTTCTTCTCGCAGCTCTACTTCAACCGGCAGGGCATGGTTGACCCTTCGCATCTGCCCGGCGCGTGGGTCGCCGCCGTCAAGGGCCTCGCCTTCGCCCTCTCGATCCTCGCGCTCGTCGCGAGCCTGCGGCGACTCCCCGCGGGCGAACCCGCCGCCGAGTAGCCCCGTCGGGCGGGACGAGCCGTCGGCCTCCGGCCCGGGCAGACCGCGTTGGCCGAGGCCGACGGCGGCGCAAGGGGGGTGAGGACAGCCGCCGCGCCCTTGACGCGCGCGCGCGCGACGCCTCACAGTTGAATTGTGACGGAGCTGCTGCGCAACCTTGCCGGACGCCTCCGCGCGGTGGTCGCCAACCGCCGCGCGAGCCCTCGCCGCGCCGCCCGCCTGCCCTGCCTCGTCTCGTTCCACGACCCGCGCCAGACGAATCAAGCGAGGCGCAAGCCGACACTCGAAGCCATCACCCGCGATCTCTCCGCGACCGGCGTCGCCATCATCGCGCCCGCGATCCGCATCAACGATCGCTACCTCACGGACTCGACGCTGCTCCTGCGGCTCGAACACCCGGCGGGCGCGATAGAGATGGTCGTGAAGTCCGTCCGTTACGAAAGGCTCGCGCCCGAAGGCGAAGAGGGGGGCGGGGATGAAGGCTACCTCGTCGGCGTCCGCATCGTCGAGATGAAGGAAGAAGATCGCGCGCGATACGAGGCACACCTGCGCGGTCTCGAATAAAAGCTCATCACCGAGTGAAGCGGAGCCAGCCGAACTTCTCCGGCGCGTGAAAACTCGGCTCCGGCGCGTGGGTCGGCTGCCAGGCGAGGTAGCCGCGCGTCGGGTCTTTGCCGACGCAGCGGAACAGGTTAGCGCGCCAGCGTTCGCCCGCCCGCGGCCCGCGGCCGAACGCAGACCACGGCACGCACAGGGCGAGCGTGATCGATTCTTCTCCGACGCGCGCGGCGGCCGCCATGCCGGAGCGGTAGTCCCACTCGCGCGCGAGCCCGGCCGGCGTCACCTCGATCGCGAGATCGAGCCACTCGCCCGTGGGCGCGACCTCGAACTCGTAGTAGCGACTGACCCCGCCCGCCGTCGGCGCGACGAAAATCTCGCACACGTCCCGATCCCACAATCCCAACGACTTCTGATCGAGCCGCGGCTCCGGGCTCACGATCAGAGGCTCGGACTGCGGGCACGCGAAGCGCGCGAGCAACCCCTCGTCAGTCCACGCGACGCGCGCCTCGGCGTGGCGCGCGGGCGGCGCGGACTGGCCCGACCAGTAGCGCGTGATCGTGACCGCGCGCGCGCGCGCCCACGCGTCGTGATCGAGATCGGAGACGGCGAGCGATCCCTCGACGCGCAGCGCCTCGACCTCGGCGTTCATATTCGTCGGCGTTGCAGTGTCCACGCGGCCTCGCTTCGTCGGTCAGAATCAGAAGAGCCCGCGCACCCAGCCGCCGTCGACTTGCAGCGTGACGCCCGTCAGGTAGGACGCGCGCTCGGAGGCGAGGAAGGCGACGGCCGCCGCGATCTCCTCGGCGCGCGCGAGCCTGCGCATCGGAACCTGCGAAGCCCACCCGGCGATCATCTCCTCCTTCGTCTTGCCCTCGGCGCGGCCGCGCGCCTCCGCCACCTCGTCCTGCCGCTCGGTGAGCGTCCAGCCCGGCGCGACGTTGTTGACCGTGACGCCCGCGGGCGCGAGTTCCGTCGAGAGCGTCTTCGCCCAGCCGGTGAGTCCGGGGCGCACGGTGTTCGAGAGGAGCAAGCCGTCGATGGGCTGCTTGACCGAGATCGAAGTGATGTTAATGAGACGCCCCCACCCGCGCTCTCGCATCAGCGGCACGACGAGCCGCGCGAGCCTGACGGCGGAGAGCGCGTTCAGCTCGAAGGCGCGCCGGTACTGTTCGAGATCGGTCGTCTCGAACGTCGTCGCCGGCGAGCCGCCCGCGTTCGTCACGCACACGTCGACGCGGCCGGCTCTATCGTGCGCCTCGCGGACGAAACGCGCGGCGTCCTCGTCACTCGTCACGTCCGCGCGCATGCCGACGCATTCCGTGCCCGTCTCGTCACTGATCTTGCGGGCGGCTTCCGCGGCGCGCGCCTCGTCGCGCGAGCAGAGGAAGACCCGCGCGCCCTCGCGCGCCAGCTCCCGCGCCGCCGCATATCCGATGCCGCGGCTCGCCGCGGCCACCAGCGCGACGCGACCTTTCAAGCCGAAGTCCATGGCGTCTCCGACAAGCTGTTAGCGATTAGCTGTGAGCTTTTAGCCAACCCGAAAAGCACGACTGCTCACAGGGAGAAGCTAACGGCTCACAGCTAATCGCTAACAGCTCACAGCTATTTCCTTTTGTACTTATCGAACCACGCGCGCAGGTAGAGAATCTGGGAGATGCGGTTGGAGGGGTGGCGGCTCGACGCGTCGGCGTTGAAGCCGTGGTACTCGTCGGGCAGCCGCACCATGGCCGTCGGCACGCGGCGCATCTTGAGCGCGCGGTAGTACTGCTCGGTCTGCTCCAGCGGCGTGCGCAGGTCTAATTCACCGACCATCAGCATCGTCGGGGTCTTGACGTTGCCGACGTAGGTGATGGGCGAGCGGCGCAGGTGCTCGGCCGGGTCTTCCCACGGCAGCTTCGCGAAGTTGTAGTACCAGGAGGACGAGTCGGTCGTGCCGACGAACGAGTACCAGTTGACGACCGGCTTCATCACGACCGCCGCGGCGAAGCGATCCGTGTGACCGACGATCCAGGAGGTCAACACGCCGCCGCCCGATCCGCCCGTGACGAAGAGGTTGTTGGTGTCGACGTAGCCGCGTTTTATCACCTCGTCGACGCCGGTCATCAGATCGTTGTAGTCCTCGCCGGGGTAGTTGTTCTTGATGGCGTTGCCGAACGCCTCGCCGTAGCCGGTCGAGCCGCGCGGGTTCGTGTAGAGCACGACGTAGTCGTTCGCCGCGTGGTTCTGGAACTCGAAGTTGAAGCCGACGCCGTACATCGAGTGCGGCCCGCCGTGGATGTAGAGCAGCAGCGGGTACTTCCGCGACGCGTCGAAGTCGGGCGGCTTGATGATCCAGCCCTGAACCTTCTTGCCGCCGACCGAGTCGTACCAGACCTCTTCGACCGCGCCGAGCTTGCGCCCTTCGAGCACGTCCGAGTTGACGTGCGTCAGACGGCGCACGACAGCGGGCTGGCGGAGGCTGAAGACGACCACGTCCGCCGGCGACTGCGGCGTCGAGAGCGTGCCGGCGACCGTGCCGTTGTCGCTCATCGACGAGAGGCGGAACTGTTGCGTGCCCTGCGTGATCTGCCTGGGCGCGCCGCCGCGCACGGGGACGAACCAGAGGTTGTCCGTGCCGCGATCCTCGGCGGTGAAGTAGAGGCCGCTGCCGTCGCGCGCCCACTCCATGTCGGAGACGGCGCGGTCGAACTCGCCCGTCAGGAGCCGCTTGTCCGTGCCGTCCGAGTTCATCAGATACATCTTCGAGACGCGGTAGGTGTCGTCCGAGTGATCGAAGCCGGTGTAGGCGATCGTCTTCCCGTCGGGCGAGACGGTCGGGTTCGAGTCGGGGCCGCGGCGGTCGGTGAGCGCGCGGATCTCCTTCGTGCGGGCGTTGACCGAGTAGATTTCCGAGTCGCGGAAGATGTACTCGGCGTCGGGCCTGCGCAGGGAGGTGAAGAGGATCGTCTCCGAGTCGGGCATCCACTCGGGCGCGCCGCCGTTGTAGTCGCCCTCCGTCAACTGGCGCGGCGTGCCGCCGTCTTCGGAGACGACGAAGATGTGGTTGTAGCCTTCGGGACGCCAGCCCGCGTTGTCGTTGCGGTAGTCGAGTCGGTCGACGACGCGCGGCGGATCGATCCACTTCGCGCCCGCGGGGCGCGGCGGCATGTTGACCTTGAAGGCTTGCGTCGCGGGGACGAGCATCGTGAAGGCGATGCGCTTGCCGTCGGGCGACCAACGGATGTTGCCCGGATTGCGCTCCAGGTGCGTGAGCTGCGTCTCGCCGGGCGAGTCCATCCACTTGACGAAGAGCTGCGCGCCGGAGGGCTGACCCTGCGTGACGTAGGCGATGCGGCGGCCGTCGGGCGACCAGCGCGGCTGCGAGCCCTTCATCAGGAAGCGGGCGTGCGAGCCGTCGGCGTTCATGATCCAGACTTCGTCGACGTAGGTGTCGTTCATCTTGTCCGTCCAGCGGCGCGTGTAGACCACCTGCGAGCCGTCGGGCGAGAGCTGCGGCGAGTTGACGTACTCCCAGTCGAGCAGCAGGTCGATGGAGAGGCGGTCGCGCGGCTCGGCCGCCCGCGCCGCGCACGCGAGCAGGGCGGCGAGCGCGAGGGACGAAAGGGTATTCCTCAGTCGCATCAGAAATTCTCCGTTGAGGTCTGAAGTTGGAACGGGTGTGGACGGTTCGGGCGGTCTGCCGCTACTGGGGAACGTGGCGACGTGCGCGAGTCGTCCGGCGATACGTTGGAGCGTCGATGATAGCGGAAAGGGGCGGGTTTGTTAACCGCCGCTTTCCCATGCTGCGCCTAGTCGGCCGTCAGGTGAATCTGCTCGGCGACGTTGCTCTTGACGGCCATGTCGGTCGGGTGAGGCGCGGTCTCGTGCGCCCGCGCGCCGCCCCTGTCCCACCGGCGCGCGGTCGCGAACCAGAGCAGGCCGGGGAGCAGGAAGAAGACTCCTATGCAAGCGACGACGACGCGCGGCGAGAGCCCGAAGCGGTCGAGCAGCTCGCCCGTCGCGTAGTTCGACGCCGCCATCGCGAGCGTCATCAGGGCGAGTTCCGCCGCGAAGACGCGACCGCGGAACTCGTCCTCGACCGAGATTTGCAGCAGGGCGGTCGAGGCGACCCAGAGGATGCTGCCGCCCGCGTGCGCGAGAGACAGCACGACGAGCGCGACGACGAGGGTGGGCGAGACGCCGAAGGCGAAGTAGAAGACCCCGGCGACGAGGAAGGAGAGCCCGATGCTCGCCTGCATCGCGCGGCGCGTCTCGCCGCCGACGCGGCGCGCGAGGACCGGCCCGAACGCCGTCCCGATGCCGCGCGCCGTGTAGAGCGCGCCGATGCCGAGGGCGGCGCTCCCGCGGATCGGAAAAACTTTCTCGCCGAAGACCGCGAGCAGCGTCATGATGCCCCCGCCCAGGCCCCACGCGGGCTTCACGGCGAGGTAGGCGACGAGGCGCGGCCGCTCGCGCACGTAGGCGAAGCCTTCGAGCGTGTCCGTGATGCCGAGCGCCTTCGCGAGGGTGAGGCGCGTGCGCGCGCGCTTCGGGCGCTTCGGCAGTCGGATGCCGGCGATGAGCGCGGCGGAGGCGAGGTAAGTTACGGAGTCGATGACGAAGGCCGCGTCCGTGCCGACCCAGCCCGTGACGAGCCCGCCGACCGCCGCGCCGAGCGTGAGCATGATCGACCACGTGACGGACGTGACCGCGTTCGCCGCGACGATCTCGCCCGGCTCGACGACCGAGGGGACGGCCGCGGACTTCGCGGGCTCGAAGAAGGTCGAGAAGGTGAGCTGGAGCACCGTCAGCGCGTAGATCATCCAGACCTGTTCGGGGCGTCGCACGAGGAGGAAGCCGAGGACGACGAGCGCGCGCGCCAGATCGGAGGCGATCATTACCGTGCGGCGGCTGAAGCGGTCGGCGACGACGCCGGAGAGCGGGCTGACGAAGACGCTCGGCAGAAAGCGCGTGACGAAGATGAGCCCGACGGCGCGACCCGACCCCGTCAGCCTGAGCACGATAGCCATCACGGCGATGGTGTCGAACCAATCGCCCAACTGACTCACGACCTGGCCGAGCCACAGCAGGCGGAACTCGCGGTTGCGGCGCAGCAGCTCCACGTAACCGATGGGCACGCCGCGCCCGACACCCGTTTCGCCCGTCGTCTTCACCACATTATTTCTTCTGGAAAAAGTGAATGTCAGAGTGCGCCCGCGCCGCCGGGGTTGTCAACACGCGCGGGGTGGCGAGAACCGGTACGCCTGATGAATGCAAGTTGACGGTCTCATCATCCTGACCTGTCAGCCTGACTACAAACGTCCGAGAGGGCCGCGCGCTTGCTTGCCGACGGCCGGAAACGTCAACGAATCGGACGGTTTTCGCGCCGCCGGGTCGCCGCCGGGTTGAGGCACGCGGGTTGTTAAAGGGAGTGTGCGGCTAGTAAGCGTGCAAACGCTTCGCGGGACCCTCCGCACAAGGCTCCCGCAAGCCGCACCAAGTTCTCAGGCGACGACCGAAAGCGGCGCGCGAATGACAGACCCGAGAAGAGAATCGACAGTCAGTCTCACCCCCAATCAGCGAGTGAGTGCCACGCGCTCGCTGCTTGCCCGGCCGTCGCGGGGGACGCTAGGCTTTTTGCTCCCGCCCTCGTCCCCGGCGACGGCGTTTTTTTTCGCCGCCGCGCGACCGTCTCTGAGCCGCACGTCGCGACCGCGCTTCGCGGCGGCTCGGTTTTGAGTTGTTCGATCATTTTCCTCGCGGCGCGCGATCTCTGCCACGGCGCGCGCCGCGTTCGTCGTAATACCCGACGCTCCTTTTAAATTCCGGCGGAGCCCCGTCCCTAACGGACGGGCTGCCGCGTTTCGGAGGGTGCAGGTGAGGATGCTCGAGATGTCGGACTTCAACCGCGCGACGCGGGCCTACTGGCTCGCGGTGGTGTGCGCCGGCTCGTTCATCCTCGCGTGGGCCGCCTCGCGCGCCCTCTCCTTTAAGTCCGCCGAGGGCCTGGAGCTTCTCGCCCTCGCCAGTTTCGTCGTCGTCTCGACCTTCCTCCGCATCCGACTCCCGAACACGAACGTCTGCGTCACCGCGGGCGACGGCTTCGTCTTCCTCGGCGCGATCCTGTTGGGCACGCCGGCCGCCGTCCTGCTCGCCGCGCTCGACTCCGTCGTCAACTCCCTCCGCACGCACAAGCGCGCCACCTCGTGGCTCTTCTCGCCCGCGATCATGTCCGTCACCGTCCTCGCCTCGTCCACGGCCTTCTACGCCACGCTCGCGAGCCTGTACGGCTACTCGCGCGCGGCGGTCGGCGCGGCCCCGCCCCGCTTCGAGCAGATGCTCGTCGCGCTCGTCGTGATGGCCCTCGCCCACTACCTCGCGAACGGCGCGCTGGTCGGCGCGATGCACGCGCTCAAGACCCGCCGCTCCGTCTGGAAGTTCTGGCACGACCAGTACCTCTGGACTTCCTGCACCTTCTTCGCCGCGGCGATTGCGGCCGGGCTGATGTACCAGGCGATCCAGACGCTCGGCTTGCTCTACGTCCTGCTGAGCCTGCCCGTCATCGGCGCGACGTTTACGACCTACAAGATTTACTTCGAGCGCATGAGCGAGAAGTCGCGCGAGGCTGAAGAGCTGGCGCGACTCCACCTCGCCACCGTCGAGGCGTTAGCCACCGCCATCGACGCGAAGGATCAGACGACCCACTGCCACGTCCGCCGCGTGCAGATTTACGCCGCCGGGATGGGGAAGATTCTCGGCCTCTCGCACAACGACATCGAGGCCCTGAAGGCGGGGGCGCTGCTGCACGACATCGGCAAGCTCGCCGTGCCCGACCACATCCTGAACAAGCCGGGCAAGCTGACCCCCGCCGAGTTCGAGCGGATGAAGGTTCACACCGTCGTCGGCGCGCAGATCCTCGAACGGATCGATTTCCCGTACCCCGTCACGCCCATCGTGCGCCACCACCACGAGCGCTGGGACGGTTACGGCTACCCGGACGCGCTGCGCGGCGAAGAGATCCCGTGGACGGCCCGCATCTTCGCCGTCGTCGACTGCTTCGACTCGGTGCGCGAGGAGCGGCCCTACCGCCGCGGGCTCTCCAGCGAGGAGGCGGGCGCGCTCCTGATTCGCGGCGCGGGCACGCACTTCGACCCGAAGGTCGTCGAGCTGTTCCTCAAGCACCTCCCCGACTTCGAGGCCGAGATCACGGCGCGCGGGCTCGACCAGCACGGCTTCACGACGCAGGAGGCGGAGCCGCGCGCGCTCGTCGAAGAGGGCGGCGCACCCGCGCCGACGCACCCGCAGTTCGCGCCGCCCGCCTACCTCGAACAGATCAAGAACGCGCACCGGGAGGTCTACGCCCTCTACGAGATCGCGCACGCCTTCGGCTCGTCCCTGGAGATCGAGGATCGCTGCGAGGCGCTCATCAACAAGGTCGGCCACGTCGTCCCGTTCGACACCTGCGTCGTCTACCTCTACGACCCGATCAAGAGCTACGCCACCGTGACGCACGCCGTCGGCCGCAACGCGGAGCTGCTGCGCGAGCGCTGCGTCGCGCCGGGCGAGGGCGTCATCGGCTTCGTGCTCGCCAACCGCCGCGTCGCGGGCGCGTTCGATCCGATGCTCGACTTCCGCGACATCCCGCTCCCGGCGGACGAGCGCTACCGCGCGATGGTCGCGCTCCCCCTGATCAAGGACGAGCGCCTGCTCGGCGTGCTCGCCGTCTACTCGACGAAGCTCGAAGCGTACTCGGACGACCACCAGCGGCTGCTCGACACCGTCGCGCGCCTCGCCTCGGACGCCTTCGCGCACGCGCTCCACCACGCCGAGACCGAGTCGAACGCCCTGACCGATCCGCTCACGGGCCTGCCCAACGCGCGCGCGCTGCACGCGCGCTACGAGGAGGAGGAGGCGCGCGCCCGCCGCACGGGCCAGAACTTCCAGATCGTGATGCTCGACCTCGACGACTTCAAGCAGGTCAACGACACCTTCGGCCATCAGATCGGCGATCAGATGCTGCGCGAGGTGGCGCGGCTACTCCAGGATCAACTGCGCGAGTACGACTTCCTCGCGCGCTACGCGGGCGACGAGTTCGTCGCCGTCGTGCAGGAGATGTCGGAGCCGCAGGTCGAAGACCTGCGCCGCCGCATGGAGCGCGCCGTCTCGCGCTTCTCGCTGCGCGTCCACCCGGAGGCGCACGCCCGCGTCGGCGTCAGCGTCGGCGCGGCGCGCTTCGGCGAGGACGGCGAGAGCTTAAGCGCCCTGCTCATCGCCGCCGATCAGGCGATGTACTCCGTCAAGTCCGAACACAAACAGCGCCGCCTGCGCCCCGCCGCCGCGCCCGAACCCCCCATCGAATCCCCCGCGGAAGACCTCGCCTCGTCGGCGATTAACTAGCGGTTAGCTATTAGCAGTTAGCCATTAGCAATCAGCCAAGCCGGAAGACGCATCTGCGTCCCGGCTTGGCTAATAGCTAATGGCTAATGGCTAATGGCTAATGACTGATTCTTGACATTGGGGCTCTCATCGCTTTCAATCCTTAGCGTGCTTCGGGCTGTGGCGAAAGCCCAGCGAAGTTTCTGACTCGTCGAAGTTTAATGCCCGTCCTCGCGCTTCGCCCCGTCGAGATCATGCCCGCTCCCGCGCTCCGACAGAACCGCACCGCGACGCTGCTCGTCGTCGACGACGACGCGCGCGCGCGCGAGCTTCTGCGCGCGACCTTCGAGGGCGAGGGGCACAGGGTCGTCGCGGCCGAGGACGCGACCGCCGCCCTGCGCGCGCTGCACAAGGAGCCGCCCGATCTGATCCTGCTCGACGTGGAGATGCCGGGCGTGGACGGGCTCGCGCTCTGCCGGCTGCTGAGGGCACAGGGCGCGGCGAAGCGGCTGCCCATCGTCGTCGTCTCGGCGCTCGACGACGAGGGCCGTAAGGTCGAGGCTTTCGCCGCGGGCGCGGACGACTTCGTCGCGAAGAGCGCGCCGCGCGGCGAGCTGATCTCGCGCGTCTCGGCACACCTCGAAGCCGCGCACCGCGAGCGCGCGCTCGTCGGGAGCAACCGCGAGCTGGGCTTCCTGGCCGACCTCGGGCGCGGGCTGCTCGTCGCGTTGGAGCCGTTGCAGGTGGTGCGGCGCGCCGCGGGCGCGACCTACGAGGCGGCGAACGCCGTGATGTGCGCCGCCGTCCTGGAGGCGCGGGCGGGCGGTGAGGGTGACGCGGTCGGGCGGTCGGGCGGCGCGCGCGGCGGCTTCGCGGCGTGCGTCTTCGACCGCGAGGGGAGCGCCGAGGGCGCGCGCCTCGTCAGGCTCGAACGCGTGCGCGCGTGGCTCGCCGCGTCGCCCGTCGCCGCCTCGGTCGTCGAAGACGAAACAGAGTTTTTACTGCGCGACGAGGCGCACCGCGTCGAGTACGTCGCGCCGCTCCGCTTCGGCGGGCGCGCCGCGGGCGCGCTCGTCGTCGCCTTCGACGCGCGCGAGGCGTGCGGCGAGACGGAGAGCCGCCTGATCGACGCGGCGGCTCAGCAGGCGGCCCTCGCCGCGCACGTCTCCTCGCTCTACGGGGCGGCGCGCGCTTCGTCCGAGAGTCTCGCGCGCGAGGTCGAGCGGCGCACGGCCGAGGCGGTCGCGCAGAAGAAGTTTACCGAGGCGATCATCGACAGCCTGCCGCTCTCGCTCTACGCCATCGACGGCGACCGCCGCATCGTCGCGTGGAACCGCAACCGCGAGCTGGGCGGCCAGGGCGTGCCGCGCGGGCTGGCGTTGGGGAAGAATATTTTCGACGTGCTGACGCGCCAGCCGCGCGAGGTATTGGAGCGGGAGTTCGCGCGCGCCTTCGCGACGGGCGAGATCGACCGCATCGAGCAGGAGAGCGCCGCCGCCGACGGCACGACGAAGCACTGGCTCGTCAGTAAAATCCCGATGCGCGCCGACGGCCGAGAAGTGACGCACGTGATCACGGTCGGCGAGGACATCACGGCGCGGGTCGAGGCTAACCGGGCGGTCGCGCGCACGGAAAAATTGGCGGCCGTCGGCCGCCTCGCCGCCGGGGTCGTCCACGAGATCAACAACCCGCTGGCGACCATCGCGGCGTGCGCCGAGGCGCTGGAGACGCGCGTCAAGGAGGGCGCGTTCGGCGAGTCGAAGGACGTGGAGGATTTGCGCGAGTACCTGGCGCTCATCCGCGGCGAGGCGTTCCGCTGCAAGTCGATCACGAACGGCCTGCTGGACTTCAGCCGCAACCGCGCCGGCCAGTTCGCGCCCGTCTCGCTCGCGCAGGTCATCAGCTCGGCCGCGCGCCTGCTGCGCCACCAGCGGCGCGGCGCGGCGCGCGTCGAGATCGTGACGGAGGTGGCGGACGACCTCGCGCCCGTCTCCGGCGACGCGGGCGCGTTGCAGCAGGTGATCATCATCCTCGCCGAGAACGGCATCGACGCGATGCACGAGGGCGGCACACTGAGGATCGGCGCGCGCAACCAGGGCGCGCTCGGCGTCCGCGTCGAGGTCACGGACGCGGGCGTCGGCATCCCGCCCGAACACGTCGCGAAGATTTTCGATCCGTTCTTCACGACGAAGGAGATCGGGCGCGGGACGGGGCTCGGTCTGGCCGTCTGTTATGGTATCGTGAAGGAGCACGGCGGGCACGTCGCGGTCGACTCCGCGGTGGGCAGGGGGACGACCTTCACGCTGACGCTGCCCGCGCTCACGGGCGAAACTTTGGAGGGGGACTGAAACGGTTTTGAGTGAGACGCCGAGCGCGAGAATCCTGGTCGCGGAAGACGAAGCTAACCTGCGACTCGTCCTGCAAAAAGAGCTGGAGCGCGCGGGCCACGAGGTGCGGGTCGCGCCCGACGGCGAGGCGGCGCTCAAGCTCCTCGAAGAGCTGAACGTGGACGTGCTGCTGACGGACATCAACATGCCGCGCATCGACGGCATGGAGCTCCTGCGCCGCGTCCACCAGCGGCCGAACCCGCCCGAAGTGATCATGCTGACGGGCCACGCCACCATCGAGACCGCCATCGAGGCGATGAAGCTCGGCGCTTACGACTACCTCTCCAAGCCCTACCACATCACGGAACTCGACGCGCTCGTCAAGCAGGCGGCGGAGAAGCGACGCCTGCGCGTGGACAACCAGCGGCTGCGCGCGCAGATCGAGCGCCGGAACGCCGCGCCGGAGATCGTCTTCGTCTCCGACGCGATGCGCGACGTGATGCACCTGGTCGAGCGCGTCGCGCCCTCGGACACGTCGGTCCTGATCACCGGCGAGTCGGGGACGGGCAAGGAGCTGATCGCGCACGCCATCCACCGGATGTCGCGGCGCAGCGAGGGCTCGTTCATCGATCTCAACTGCGCGGCGTTCCAGGAGACGCTGCTGGAGTCCGAGCTGTTCGGCTACGAGGCGGGCGCGTTCTCCGGCGCGAAGGCGCGCAAGCTCGGCCTCTTCGAGCTGGCCGACGGCGGCACGCTCTTCCTCGACGAGGTGACGGAGCTGCCCGCGCCCTTGCAGTCGAAGCTGCTGCGCGCCATCGAGACGCAGACGTTCTTCCGCGTCGGCGCGGTGCGCAAAGTTCAGGTCAACGTCCGCGTCATCGCCGCGACGAACCGCGACATCAGCCAGGCGATGTCGGACGGCAGCTTCCGCTCCGACCTGCTCTACCGCATCAACGGCTTCGAGATCAGCCTGCTCCCGCTGCGCGGGCGACCCGAAGACATCGAGCCCGTCGCGCGCCACCTCATCGCCCAGCTCGGCGGTCAGGGCGCGCCCGAGATCGCGCCCGACGCGATGGAGTCCATGCGCGAATACGCCTGGCCCGGCAACGTCCGACAGCTCCGCAACTGTTTGGAGCGCGCCCTGTTGCTCGCCAACGACGGCGTCATCACGCGCGCCGAGCTGCCGCCGGAGATCGCCAGCCCCCGGCAGGCGCAAGCGCCGTCCGCCCCGTTCGCGGGCGCGGGCGTGGCCGGTCAGGGGGCCGCGCCGTTGCGCGAGGTCGAGCGGCAGCAGATTCTCGCCGCGCTGGAGCAGACGAATTGGCACCGCGGCAAGACCGCCGAAGTGCTCGGCATCTCGCCCTCGACGCTCTACCGCCGCCTGCGCGACTACAACCTGACGCGCCGAATATAAGAATTATTCCCGCGCAGAGACGGAAAGACCCGCCCCCGCGGCGGGTCTTTACTGTCTGAGCGAACAGGTCGACTCAACCCGAAGGCGAAGGGATGACTTTATCCTTCGGCCGGTCGAGCGAGCGTTCGGCGGCTTCCGCCTTCGCGCGCTGACCCGTGCGCGTGTAGAGCGAGATGAGGCGGCGCAGCACGTCGGCGCGCGCGGGGTCGATGCGCCGTGCCGCTTCGTAGTGCTTAACGGCTTCGAGGTCGCGCCCGCCGACTTCGAGCAGCGCGCCCGTCTGCACGCGCGCGTAGAAGTCGCCGCCGGCCCGCGCGAAGTTCCTGAGCGCGTCGTCGTACTTGTCGAGCCTGGCGTAGACGAAGCCGAGGTTGGTGTAGATTTCCGGGCTCTCAGGCGCGAGCCGCGCGGCCGTCTTGAGCTTCGAGAGCGCGTCCTTGTAGCGGCCTTCGAGGTAGAGCGAGTAGCCGACGTTGTTGATGACGCGCGCGTCCGCGGGCGCGACCGAGAGCGCGCGCTCGTAGTAGGCTCGCGCCTCCGCGTGCTTGCCGAGTCGGTCGTGCGCGAGACCGAGCAGGTTGTTAGCTTCGACGAGGTTCGCGCCGGTCACGGCGGCGACGGAGAGTTCGCGGATCGCCTCGGTCTTGTAGCCGCGTTCGAGCAGCGCGCGCCCCTGCGAGAGCGGATCGCCCGCCACGCCGACGATGAGCGGCGTGAACGGGGCCGCCGCCGCCGCCGCTGACGGCGGCGCGACCTCAATCGCGGACGGATTAGGTGGGAGCGTCGAGGGCGACACCGACGACGGCGCGTTCGCCGTCGAGGCCGCCGCCTCGGACGAAGGCTGCGACATCGAGACGATCTGCGGCTGTGCCGCGGGAGTCGTCACCGCGGGTTCAATAGTCTTGGCTGGTGCGAGCAGGCTCGGCGCGGGTGCGTAAGTCGCGTCGGTCGCCGACGCCGCGGCGCTGGCGGCGTCGCCCTGCGCGCGAGTCGGTTCCGCAGGGGGGCTTGTCGCGCCCGCCGCCGCCGGGTCTGCGGGGAGCGCAGGCTTTGTCTCGACCTTGACCAACGCCGATTGGGCCTGCCGCGAACTCTTTTTGCCGGCGAAGAATCTGCCGATGGCCCGGAAAGGCGCGGTCAGCACGCGGACGAAAGCGTTGCCGTGCTTCTTCCGCGCCGGGGCGTCGGCGGATTGATCGGGCGACGTGGCGGGCGCGTCCCCCTCTGTGGCTAAGACGCGGTTCAAAGTCTCGCGCGCGGGGTAAGCGAGGGGCGCGGCGACAACGGCCGCGTAAGTCTCCGCGAGCGGGAGCGAAGCGACCCCGCCAAGCGCGAGGACGCAGACCAGGACGAGCGAGGCGAATCTGATTGCGCGCACGGAAAACCTCTTTCCCCTTCCCACGATTAAACCAGCCGCGACGAGTTTAGTTCCCGTAACCCGTCCGTAGGGTGCTCGGAGATTTTAGGGCAGTGTGACCGCGGGGTCAAAAAGGGAGACGGGGGGCGGCGAGTCGCGCTTGGGCCGGGCGGGCGAAAAGAGAGGGGCGGCGCGGTTCGGGCGGAATGCCCGCGAACC
>DATLMC010000123.1:0-5755 GCA_035537435.1 Pyrinomonadaceae bacterium
CCCCCCCCCCCCCCCCGCTTCGATCTCTTCCACGCACCTGAAGGCTCAGGCGAGCCGGGCGCGCGACTGCGCCGCCGCCCTCACCTCGGTCAACCGCGTGTAAAGTTTTGTCAACGCGGGCGCTCGTCAGCCCGACACTTCTTTACGGCCGGTGGTTCGGTCGTTAGGTTAGAATGTCGTTTTTTGCGCGCGGGGCGGGCCGCCCGCCGGGGGGGACAGAGATGGAGCGCTTGCTGATCATCGACGACGACAGGGAGCTGTGCGAGTTGCTCGCCGAGCTGCTGGGCGAAGAGGGCTTCGACGCTGAGGTGGCTAACGAGAGCGAGCGGGGGCTCGCGCGCGCGTCGTCGGGCGAGCACTCGCTGG
Organism: Pyrinomonadaceae bacterium; assembly: GCA_035537435.1. Lineage (GTDB taxonomy): Bacteria > Acidobacteriota > Blastocatellia > Pyrinomonadales > Pyrinomonadaceae > JAIVGV01. The sequence continues at coordinate 367 of DATLMC010000123.1, forward strand.
TCGTGCTCGACGTGATGATGCCCGGCGTGAACGGCTTCGAGGTCTTGCGACGCCTGCGCGCGGCCGGCTCGCGCACGCCCGTGCTGATGCTCACCGCCCGCGGCGACGACGTGGACAGGATCGTCGGGCTGGAGATCGGCGCGGACGACTACCTGCCCAAGCCCTTCAACCCGCGCGAGCTGGTCGCGCGCATCCGCGCGATCCTGCGCCGCACGCAACACGGCGACGAGGGCGAAGCCCACGCGTCGCGGCAGAGGGAGCCGGAGCGCGTCTCGGCCGGCGACGTGGAGATCGACACGGGCACGCGCCACGTGAGGCGCGCGGGGCGGTCGGTCGAAGTCACCAACGTCGAGTACGAAATCCTGCTGCTGCTCGTCTCGTCGGCGGGCCGCGTCGTCAAGCGCGACGACCTGGTGCGCTCCGTGCTCGGTCGTGAAATCTCGCCCTTCGACCGCAGCGTCGACATGCACATCAGCCACCTGCGCAAGAAGCTCGGACACCGCATCGGCGAGGTCGAGCGGATCAAGACCGTGCGCGGCGTCGGCTACATCTACGCGCGGGCGGGCTCGGCGGCGGCGGCTCAGGAGGCCGCGCCCGCCGCCGAGCCGGACGGGGCGCGGGAGCGCGGACGCTGATGCGCAGCCTCTTCCTTAAAGTCTTCCTCTGGTTCTGGCTGGCGATGGCCCTCGTCATCGGCGCGCTTGTGCTCACCACGGAGCTGACGCGACGGCGACAACACTTCCCCCTGTCGACGGGGATGGACAGGGCGATGGGAGGGTTCGCGCGACTCGCCGCGGTGACGTTCGAGCGGGAAGGGCGGGAAGGACTCGTTAAGTTATTCGGCGACTTCGGGGACACGCCCGATGTCGTCTTCTACCTCTTCGACGAGCGGGGCGCGGAGGTGACGGGGCGCGACGCGCCCCCGGCCATCCGGGAGGCGGCGCGACGCGCGTTGTCGTCGGGCGTCGTCGTCAGGGGAGCGCCCGGCGCGTTCGTCGCACACCCGACGACGACCGACGGCGGGCGACGCTTCGTGCTCGTCGACTCCATGACTCCGCGCGGTCTGCTCTCCGATCACCCGTGGGCGCAGGCCCTGCGCGTCCTCGCCGTGCTGCTCACCGCCGGGCTGCTCTGCTACGGGCTGGCGCGCTACATCACCTCGCCCGTCATCAAGCTGCGCGAGGCGACGCGGCTCGTCGCGGCCGGCGACTTCTCGGCGCGCGTCACGCCGACGCTCAGCCGGCGGCGCGACGAGCTGGCGGACATGGGGCGCGACTTCGACGCGATGGCGGCGCGCGTCGAGGCGCTGCTGAGCGCGCAGTCGCGGCTGGTGCGCGACATCTCGCACGAGCTGCGCTCGCCGCTGGCGCGCCTCGGCGTCGCGCTCGATCTGGCGCGCAAGCGCGCGGGCGCGGCCGCCGCGGGCGACCTCGCGCGCATCGAGCGCGAGGCCGGGCGGCTCAACGAGATGATCGGTCAACTGCTCACGCTCTCGCGCTGGGAGACCGGCGCGGACGGCGCGCGCGGGGGGCCGTTCGATCTCTCGGCGCTCGTGCGCGAGGTGGCCGAGGACGCCGACTTCGAGGCGCGCAGTCAGGGCCGCACGGTGCGCGTGGTCGAGTGCGACGAGTGCGAGGTGGCGGGGACGCCGTCGCTTCTGCACAGCGCCGTGGAGAACGTCGTGCGCAACGCCGTGCGCCACGCGCCGCCCGGCACGGAGGTCGGGGTCTCGCTCCGGCGCGCGCGCGCGGCGGGGGGCGAGGCGGCGGCGGTCATCAGCGTGCGCGACGAAGGCGCGGGCGTGCCCGAAGAATCGCTCTCCGACATCTTCCGCCCCTTCTACCGCGTGGATGATTCGCGCACGCGCGAGACGGGGGGCGCGGGGCTGGGGCTCGCCATCGCCGAGCGCGCCGTCCGCCTCCACGGCGGCGACGTCGCGGCGAAGAACCTCGCGGGCGGCGGCTTCGCCGTCGAGATTCGCCTCCCCGTCGCCCAGTCTCACGCCCCGCGACACATGACGAGCTAACGCAGTGCGCCCGCTGTCGAAAAAACTTTTCGTAACAGGGTGAAATGTATGGTGGTGGGAGCGTGACTTGAACCCTCGACCTCTTAGATAATCCTGCCCAGCCCTTACATTAATTACTCTTCACCCACAGCTTATGCCTTACAAAGACCCCGAAAAAAGACGCCAATACCAGCGGGAATACGTGAGGCGCTGGTATTGAACCAACAAGGCAACTCACATCGGCTACGTCCGCAGTCGCGACGGCAAGATACAAGAGTGGTTCAGAGACTACAAAAGAACTCTTCCTTGTGAAGTCTGCGGCGAGAATCACCCCGCCTGCCTGGATTTCCATCACCGCGATCCACGCGAGAAGAGGTTTTCCGTCAGTACGCGGCGCGACCGCCCGAGCATGAAAGCACTGCAGGCTGAAATAGCTAAGTGTCGCGTGCTTTGCGCGAACTGCCATCGTAAGGCGCACTGGGACGAACGTGCTTTGAAGAGGAAGGCCAGAGATGGGAAGTAATAGCGGGGGCGTGACTTGAACACGCGACCTTCGGGTTATGAATCCGACGCTCTAACCGGCTGAGCTACCCCGCCACATGGTGATTGAGTTCAATTATAAGGACGGGTGTCGGAAGGTCAAGCATGTGCGCCGCGGCGGGTGTGTTTGCGCGGCCGCGCGGCGGGCGCGTATCATCTGGGCGCGACATTCACACGCCGGGTCGGGCGTCCTCCGGCCGATTAAGGATTCATCATGGCTGATCTGATTCACAGACCGCGGCGGCTGCGCCGGCGCGAGGGTTTGCGCGCGATGGTCAGGGAGGCGCGGCTCGCGCGCGAGGACTTGGTGCTGCCGCTCTTCGCGTGCGGGGGCAAAGGCGTGCGGCGCGAGGTCTCTTCGATGCCGGGCGTCTTCAACCTCTCGGTCGACGAGATCGCGCGCGACGCGGCCGAGGCCTTCGACCTCGGCGTCCCGGCGATCATTCTCTTCGGGCTGCCCGAAGCCAAGGACGAGACGGCGACCGGCGCGTACGCGCGCGACGGCGTCGTGCAGCGGGCGATCCGCGCCGTCAGGGAGAGCGCGCCGGAGCTCGTCGTGATCGCCGACACGTGCCTGTGCGAGTACACGTCGCACGGGCACTGCGGGGTGGTGCGCGGGGGCGAGGTTCTGAACGACGAGTCGCTGGAGCTGATCGCGCAGACGGCGGTCAGCCAGGCGGAGGCGGGGGCGGACATCGTCGCCCCTTCGGCGATGATGGACGGTCAGGTCGGCGCGATCCGCGAGGCGCTCGACGCCGCGGGCTTCCAGCACGTCGCGATCATGGCTTACGCGGTGAAGTACGCCTCCGGCTTCTACGGGCCGTTCCGCGAGGCGGCCGACAGCGCGCCCGCCTTCGGCGACCGCCGCGCCTACCAGATGGACGCGGCGAACGCGCGCGAGGCGATGCGCGAGGCCGAGATCGACTACGCCGAGGGCGCGGACTTCCTGATGGTCAAACCCGCGCTGCCCTACCTCGACATCCTGCGGCAGGTGCGCGACCGCTTCGATCTGCCGCTCGCGGCTTATCACGTCTCCGGCGAGTACGCGATGATCAAGGCGGCCGCAGAGCGCGGCTGGATCGACGAGCCGCGCGTGATGATGGAGACGCTGACGAGCATCCGCCGCGCCGGGGCCGACGTGATCCTCACCTACTACGCGCGCGAGGCGGCGCGACTGCTGAGGTAGAGCGGCTATTAGCTATTAGCCGTTAGCCGTTAGCCGTTGGCTGTTAGCTGTTGGCTGTTGGCTATTAGCTGATAGCTAACAGCTTTTTGTTAACGGAGGCTTCCCTTCAAGCGTCAATGAGACTGTCGTCGTTTGCCTCAGTGCGGGGCGGGCGGCGCGTTTGAAGGTGAGATCGTGCGCTCGAACAGTAAGTCGCCTCTTTCGAGATACCGCCGCTCACGCCTGTTTCTCTCCCCTGCCCCGTCACTCATAGAGAGGTTGCAGATGCTTATGTCATCCGTCTTTTCGGTGCGCGCAGTCGTGTACGGCTTCATGCTGGTGCTCGTGGCGGGCTCGGCGCAGGCGCAGCCGCACGGCAAAGCTAAGAGTTCGGCGCGCGACGCGCAGACGCCCGCGTCGCGCCACCGCTTCGCGTCGGGTCGCGCCGCGCTGCGGATTCCGTTCGAGCTGGCGGACAATCTCATCTACGTGCGGACGCGCGTGAACGATTCGGAGCCGCTGTGGTTCATCCTCGACACGGGCGCGAGCGCGTCCATCCTGAACGAGCGCGTGGCGAAGGGGTTGGGCCTGCGCGCGGGTCGCAGGGAGAAAGGTACGGGGACGGGCGGCCCCATCGAGGTCGGCATGATCGACGGCGTCTCGCTCTCGCTGCCCGGCGTGAGCGTCTCCTCGCAGACCGTCGGCGCGTTCCCGCTCGACCAGTTCGCGCCCATCGCGGGGCGAGCGGTCGGCGGCATCATCGGCTACGACTTCATCAAGGAGTTCGTCATAGAGATCGACTACGCGGCGGGCCTGCTCAACCTCTACGAGCCCGCTGCTTACGTGTACAAAGGCGCGGGCGAGATCATCCCCGTCAACTTGATCGAGCGCAAGCCCTGGGTCAGGGCCACGCTCGCCGTGAGCGACGAGCAGTCGTTCGAGGGCACGTTCGAGATCGACACGGGCGGCGACGGCGTGATGGTCGTCAGCACGCCCTTCGTCAAGAGGCACGGGCTGGGCGAGCTGATCCCGAACCGCAGGGCGGCCAACAGCGGCGGGGCGGGCGGGATGGTGGGGGCCTCCGACGGTCGCGTCGCGTCGGTGCGCCTGGGCAGGTTCACGCTGAAGCGCCCGATCGTCACGCTGATTCAGGCGCGCTCCGGCGAGTACGCGACGGAGAAGTTCGACGGCGTGATCGGCGGAGAGTTCTTCCGCCGCTTCAAGCTCGTCGTCGACTACTCGCGCCGCCGCGTCATCCTCGAACCGAACGCGGGCTTAAACGATCCGGTCGAGACGGACATGAGCGGCCTGGAGTTCGCGAGCGAAGGCGACGACTTCCGGCAGTACGTCGTCAACGAAGTGACGGGTAACTCGCCCGCGTCAGAGGCAGGGTTCAAGGAGGAAGATATTTTGGTGTCGCTCGACGGACGCCCCGCCTCCTCTTTCACGCTCGAACAGCTTCGCGCGCTGCTCCGGCGCGAAGGCGAGGAGCGCACGCTGACGGTCAAGCGCGGCGACGAGACGCTGACCTTTCGCGTCAAGCTCAGGCGGCTGCTCTAAGTCACTACCGCCCGCCACAACTGTAGGGGCGGGGCTCGTCCCTGCCCGCTCGGTCGCGACGGCGCGAACAACGATGCGCGATCATTCTATGACGAAGGATCGCGCATCGTTGTTCAGCG
>DATLMC010000124.1:0-117973 GCA_035537435.1 Pyrinomonadaceae bacterium
GCGCGCGCGGCCGCGCCGTGTGCGATGAAGACGCCGCCCGCGCCCCCGACCTCGGCGTCCGGCGCGCGCGCGAGCGACTGATCGGCCGGCGCGGCGGGCGTGCCGACTGCCGCGCCGCCGTATGACTGCGTGGCGATGAGGGTGTCGCCGCCGGGCGAGGGCAGCTTGACGTTGACGGTGTCGCCGCCGTCGTTGAGGCCGAGCGAGCTGGTGGTGAAGACGAGCGCGCCGCCGAAAACCGGATCGTGCGCGGCGGGCGATCCGCCGCCGAAGATGACGACGGCTTGCCCCGCGGCGAGCGTCGTACCGGCGGGGAAGGTGAAGCGGTTACTGGAGGAATCCGCGACGACGACGCCGGACAGGTCGAGCGCCGCGCTAGAGTTGTTGAATAGTTCGACGAACTCGTCGTCGTCAGAGTTGCGCGCGCCGTCACGGTTGGCGTCGCCCTCGACGTTCGCGGTGCCCGCGTTGTCGGGCGGAACGTCCGCGAGAATCTCGTTAATGACGAGCGGCGCGCGCACAGTCAGCGCGGCCTGACCGGAGATCGTCCGCCCGCCGCTCGGAGTCGTGGCGATTATATTGACCGTCCCGATCCCGACGCCGCGCGCCATTCCGTCGCTCGAAACGGTCGCCGCGTGCGAATCCGAAGTCGCCCAGTCGAACAAGGCGTCCGCCACGGGCTGATCGTTCTGATCGAAAGCCTGCGCGGTGAACTGACGCGCCTGACCGCGGTTGACGGACGTTTCCGCGGGACTGACGACGACGCGCGCGACCACCGGCGGGGGCTGCACTACCTGCAACATCGCCCCGCCGCTCGCCACGTTACGCGCGCCGTCGTTGGCGCTCGCGACGATCAACGCCGCGCCCGCCCTCAGCCCCGCGACGCTCGCGGTCGCACTCCCGTCCCCGGTGCCGGGAGCCCCTTCGCCGACCGCGGCGATGTCAGCTTCGCTCGAAGAAAAGGTTATCCGCGCGCCCGCGTATGGACGGTCGAACTGATCGAAGGCGCGGGCCGTGAACTGCTGCGCTCCCCCGACGAAGATCGTCGCGGAGGTCGGAGACAACTCGACGCGCGTCAGGATCGGCGGGGGCGGGTTGACGGTGAGGGCCGCGACGGCTTCACGCCCGCCCGCGCGCGCGCGGACGGTGAACCCGCCGGAGGCGTGCGCGGTGACGCTCGTCGTCGCGCCGCTCGTCGGCGCGGGCGACGCGCCCGCCGGAACGCTCACGTCCCACGCGAAGGAGACATTCTCGATTTCGATCTCGCCCGCGCCGCCGCCCGCGAAGGCGCGGGCCGTGAAGACCTGCGACGCGCCGATGTCGATGGAGGCCGAAGGCGGCGCGATCTCGATGCGCGTGATGCGGGCCGATCCGAACGGCGTGCCGTCGGGGAGAGTGCCGGGCGAGAAGGCGCGCGCCGCCGAGTCCGACGCCGAGAGGTGCGCGACCAGCCCCGCGCCCAGGCCGCCCGCGGCGTCGCGCTCGCGCGTGAGTGATTGATCGGCCGGCGCGGGCGTCGCTCCCGGCGCGCCGTAGGCCAGCGAGGCGAGCGTGATCTCCTGAGCGCCGACCTTCAACTTGAGCGAGACGGTGTCGCCGCCGTCGTTCAGGCTGAGCGAGGAGGCGACGCGCACGAGCGACGCGCCGAAGGCGGGATCGCTTGCCGGCGGCTTGCCGCCGCCGAAGACGACGAGCGCGCGCCCGGCTTCGAGCGTGGTCGCGGCGGGGAAGGTGAAGCGATCTGTGGTCGCGTCCGCGAGGCGCACGCCCGAAAGATCGACGGCGTCGTCGGACGGGTTGAAGAGTTCGATGAACTCGTCGTCGCCGGAGTTGCGGACGCCGTCGCGGTTCGCGTCGCCCTCGACCGCGGCGGTCGCGGCGTCGTCGGGCGGCACGTCGGCGAGAACCTCGCTGATGATGACGGGCAGTCTCACTTCGAGCATCGCGCCCGCCGATACGGTTCCGCCCGCGCCATCCCCGGTCGTGGCTGTGAGATTCACGACGCCGACGCCCGCGCCGCGCGCGACACCGCTCGCGTCGACGGTCGCGACGGCCGCAGCATCGCTGACCCAGGCGAAACTCGCGTCGGGCACGATCCCTCCGGTCTGATCGAAGGCGCGCGCGGTGAATTGAACTGTGCCGCCCCGGTTCACGGCCGACGTGCTGGGCGTCACCACAACGCGGAAGACGCGGCGCGGCGGCGGCACGACCGAAAGCGGCGCGGGCGCGGAGCGCGTCCCGCGTGCGCCAGCCGTGATCCCGGTGACGCCGAGCCGGAGGGCACGCGCGACGCCAATGCGATCAATCGTCGCGATAGTCGTGTCGCCAGTTTGCCAGTCGAAGATGACGCCGCGCAGCTCGCGCCCCGCGCCGTCGAAGGCGCGCGCGGTGAAGCGGCACGTCGCGCCGACCTGCGCGTCACAGCGCGCGGGTTCCACCTCGACGCGTGCGACCGGCGCTGATGTCTGGAAGGGCGCGCCGTCCGCCTTCACCCCCGGCGAGAAGGGGCGGCCCCGTGCAACGGCGACCGTCTGGTGCAACGCGAAGTCGCCGGTCACGTCGGGCGAGCGGGTCAGCGATTGGTTGCGGTCGCCTTCGAGGTCTGTCGAGTCGCCGTAAGACATCTCTTCGACGATCCGGCTTGAGGCGTCGAGCAGCACGACCGTATGGCCGCCGTTCAGGAGCGAGAGGCCGCCGGCGGAAGCCAGGAAAACTTGCGCGCCCGCGAACGCCGCGTCGTGCGGGTTGAAGGTCGCTGCGTTCGCGCCGCCGAACACGACCGCCGCAGTGCCGGGCGGGAGGACGAAGCCGGGCGCGAAAGTGTGACGAATGATCTGCGCGCCGCCGGCGTCGCGCGTCGCGACGCGGTAGCCGCCGAGGTCGATATCACCGTCCGATGCGTTGACGATCTCGACGAACTCGTCCTGCGACGCGCTGCGCTGCCCGTCGCGGTTGGCGTCTCCGACAGCGCCGTCCGGCGGGTCGGCCAACACCTCGTTGACGACGAGCGACAGCGCGCGGCAGCGCAGCGTCGCCTCCGCCGTAACTTCCCCCGCGGACGCTCTGATGCGGGTCTCGCCCTCGCGCAGGGCGTGCGCGCGCCCGTCCGGATCGACGGACGCGACACCCGCGTCGTCGGAGTTGAAATCGACGCGCGCGCCGGCGATCTCTTCGCCTTCCTCGTCGAAGACCGTCGCGTCGTAGTGAAGGGAGCGACCGACGCCGAGCGTCGCGTCGGCGGGCGAGAGGGAGATGCGGGCGGCGCGGCGCGCGCCGGCGAGTTCGATGCTCGACCGGTTGCTTGTGCGACCGTCCGCTGTGAGCGAGAGCGGCACGACGCCCGCGCCCGCGAGCGCGAGTGGCAGCCTGACGCGAATCTCGTCCAGGCCGGGGAGATCGGGTGAGGGAATGCGGGACTCGATCTGTAGCTCGCGACCGGCCATCGTGACGGAGAGTGTTTCGGCGTGGCGGACTCCGGTGGCGAAGAGGGTGACGCGGCGCGGGCCGTTCGCGCCGTCGCGCGGATCGAAGGGCGCGCGCGTCTGCGTCGCGGTGTCGAGCGCGACGGCTGCGCCCGTCCCGTCGCCGCGCTCGGTGAAGACGCCGGGTGCGACGCTTGCGATCTGCGCGAGCGAGCGCGACTCGTAGCCGTCGTGGTTAGTGACGACGATCTCGGCCGCGCCGGTCTGCGTCTCGTCGGGGATTTGGAAGTTGACCTGCGCGGGCGAGACGAACAGGATTTGCGCCGCGCGGCCGTCGACCGCCACGGAGCAGTTTTTAAAGGAGCGCGGGAACGTGCCGTCGGCGAGCCGCCCCGCTTGGGCGGTTACGAGCGCGAGGTTCGCTCCGCGCGCGATGGCGATCTGACCCGGCGCGAGCGGCTGAGCGGCGGCGAGATCACGATTCGGGATCGCGCCGTGGCGGAACTTCAGATCGGATGAGAACGGCGCGCGCGCGGCGGGCGCGGCGAGGAAGATTTCGGAGTCGTTGGCGAACTCTTCGGACGAGACCGCGGCGGCAATGACGCGCGGGAAGTTGAAGGCGACGAGCGAGCCCGCGTCGTCGAGCGAGGCGACGACTTCGGCGGTGGCGGCGGCGGGCGCGTCGGTCAGGCGCGAGAGCTGGTTCGTCGGGAGATCGTAGAGGTAGAGCTCGACGCCGCCGTCCGAGTTACTGCCGCCGCCGCCGACGCTGCGGCGCGTGGCGAAGACGACGCGCGAGCCGTCGCCGCTGATGGTCGGGTTGAGCGGCACGTCCGTCGCGCGCGAGCCGAGGTGTGTGAGTTGGCGTGTGGCATTGTTGCGACCGTCGTAGAGGAAGACCTGCGTCGTGTTCGCCGCCGTCTCGGCCGAGTAGACGACGCGCGCGCCGTCGTCGCTGACGGCGCGCGCGGGGCCGAGCGCGAGTCGCGCGACGTTCTCCGCAAGGGTCGTAAAACTTTTCGCGCCCGACCGGAAGAGTACGAGATCGAGCCGGGGTGTTGACGCGCCCGCGGGCGCGTCGTCGCGCACGAAGGCGACGCTTGAGCCGTCGCCGCTCAGCTTCGCGTCGCGCGCGCCGGTAGTGCCGGACGAGTTCGTGAGCTGCGTGAGGCGGCCGTTCGCGGCATCGTAGGTGAAGATTTCGGAGTTGCCGTCCGGGTTCTCGCCGGTGAGATCGCGGTTGGAGGCGAAAGCAATGACGTGACCGTCGTCAGAGATCGACGGCTGAAAGTTTCCGTCGCGCGCGCGCGCAGAAGGGTCGCCCGGCGAGGTGTGAGTGAGCTGCGCGAGTCGCCCGGCGGCGGAGAGAAAGATCTCCGAGTTCCTGTCCGCGTTCTCGCCCGTCAGGTCTTCGGCGCTGGCGAAGGCGACCGAGGAGCCGTCCTGCGAGACGGCGGCGGCGGGCGCGCGCGAGGCCGCGAGCGTCGAGAAGGCGGGCGGGTCGGAGGCGGTGTCCGCCGTGAACGCCCGAAAGCGCGAGCCGCCCGCGTCGCCCGACAGGTTGGCGGTCGATTCAAAGACCAGGCGGCGACCGTCGCCGCTGAGCGTCGGGTTGAGGCTGGTGGCGTTCTCGGGCGTGACGGTGACGCGGCGCACCATTGTGCCCTGCGAGCGCACGCGCGAGTCGGCGCAGACGAGAGCCAGCGCGCAGCAGGCGACAAGGATTAACTTCCTCGCGTGAGGGGGCAAGGCGTGCTCGCGTTTCTCGGCTCGTCGAGTCGTGAGGTCGAGCCGTGTGAGGAAACCTGAGCCTCGCGGCGGACGCGCGGCGCCGCACACGAGTGAGATCGTTTAACTGTGCTTTTTATGTCCGCGCGCTCCGCGATTGAGACTGTAGTGAGGGCTGCGTCGCGCGCCCGACCCTTCGAACGTCGGGCATTCTACAACTTTCGCGCGGGAAGGCAAGAAGAAAATATTTCGGGTGGTTAGCCCACGCTCACTGTCGGGCTCGACGCCGCCTGCGGGCCGCGCCAATGACTCCTGATAGCCCTGTACCGAGCAGTAACAGCGTGGACGGTTCAGGCACGGCGGTGGCGGGGAGTACGGTGATCGAAAAGGGAACCGTATTCGAGCGTTCTAACGGCCCCCCAGGATTGAACCCGTCGGAAAAAACGGTGAAAGAATAAAGACCGGGGGCTGTATTGGCGGCGATTAGAACCGAGAACAAAGGGGTGTTGACTGTCGTCCCCGCCGGGATTATCAAGCCCAGCGTCCTGAGACTTTGCAAGGGGCCAACGCTGCTAAGGCTGGTGTTGAAATTGTCACCTGTAATCATGAAAGGCTGCGCGCCGGGGTTGGTGAAAGTCGCATTAAAGATCAACAGGGTGCCCGGCGTGCCTGATTGCACGGGGTTGGTGATGGTCAGGACTACCGGCGTGGCCCGCGTCTCGGCGGCAGCGCCGAGGCAGAGGACGACCAGCGCGCAGGCGGCGGCGTATGTGAGTAGGGATCGTGGCATCGAGGTATCTCCTTCGAGGGTCGGCACGCACTCGTCGGAATGTTAGTAACGGGAGTGCTGCCCGAAAGCCCCGCGCCTGAGCCCGCGGCAGAGCCGGGAGACGGTGGGCACACGCGAGACTCAAAATTAGCCGGGGGACTGATTGTTATGGCGCAAAATTTATTACGAAGTCGGCGCGCACGTCAAGGATTACGCCGCGCCTTGGTGGGGCTATTCAAACATTAAGACACTAACTTCTTCCCGAACTCCGGCAGCGCCTCGAAGACTTCGAGCGCGTACTTGACGTTATTAAACGGCGCGGAGACCTGCACGCCCTGAATCATCCCGCGGACTTCGACGAGCGACTCGCGCGCGATCTTCAGCCCCTCGTCGCGCCCGAACTCTTTGCCGCGCTCGGAGGCCAGGCGCATCCGCTCCATGATCTCGTGCGGGACGCTCACGCCGGGCACCTCGTTGTGCAGGAACTCGGCGTTGCGGTAGGAGACGAGGGGCCAGATGCCGGCGACGATGGGGACCCGGACGTGCTCGATGCGCGTGAGGAAGTGGCGCAGTTGCTCCACGTCGAAGACGGGCTGCGTGATGGCGAACTCGGTGCCCGCCTCGACCTTGTACTCGAAGCGCTTGATCTCCTCGTCCAGGTTGATCGCGCCGGGGTTGACGCCGACGCCGATGCAGAAGGAGGTCGGGCACCCGATGGGGTTGTTGCCGAGGTCGAGCCCGTGGTTGAGCTTGTTGACCATGTTGGTCAGGCCGATGGAGTCGATGTCGAAGACGGCGGTCGCGTCAGGGTAGGGACCCATCTTCGGCGGATCGCCCGTGATGATCAGAAGGTTCTTCAAGCCGAGCGCCGCCGCGCCGAGGAGGTCGCTCATCATGCCGAGCAGGTTGCGGTCGCGGCAGCAGTAATGAAGGACTGACTCCAACCCGATCTCGCGCTCGACCAGAAGCGCCGTCGCCTGCGCGCTCATGCGCGTCTGCGCGCGGGGGCCGTCCGGGATGTTGACGGCGTCGACGCCGGCCGCCTTGAGCAGCCGGATCGACTCGATGGTCTTTTCCGGGTCGCAGCCCTTAGGCGGCAGCACCTCGCAGGTCGTGACGAACTCGCCGCGGGAGAGTTTGCCCGCCCAGTTTGATCGTTCCGCGAAGGGTACGACCTGCACGTCCGCGGGCGTCAGCTCGACGACCGCCGCGGGCTGATCGAGCCTGCCGGTGAGCTTGCGCTGGCGCGGCGAGGCGGCGCGCACCGCGTCGGAGATGAGCTTGATGTGCGCGGGCGTCGTGCCGCAGCAGCCGCCGATGAACTTGACGCCCGCCTGGATGAGGCGCTTCGCGTACTTCGCCATGTACTCCGGCGAGCACATGTAGAACTGCCGACCCTGCACGTCGCGCGGCAGCCCCGCGTTCGGCTGGGCGGAGAGTTTCCTGCGCGTGACCGCGCGCATCTTCTCGACGGCGGTGAGCACGATTGCCGGCCCGACGCCGCAGTTGAGGCCGATCACGTCCGCGCCCCACTCGTCGAGCCGCGCGGCGAGGACTTCGGGCGTCGTGCCGAAGAGCGTGTTGCCGTCCATCTGCACGGTCATCTGCGCGACTACGGCCAAGTCGCACAGCTCGCGCACGGCGCGCAGGGCCTCGCGCATCTCGGAGATGTCGGAGAAGGTTTCCAGGACGAAGAGATCGACGCCGCCGTCGAGCAGCGCCCCCGCCTGCGCCTTGAACATCTCCTTCGCCTCGTCGAAAGAGGTGGGGCCGTAGGGCTCGATGCGGAGCCCCAGCGGGCCGATCGCGCCCGCGACGTGAGCCCGGCCGTCGGCGGCCTCGCGCGCGATCCGCGCGGCGGCGAGGTTGATCTCGCGCAAGCTACCTTCGAGCCCGTACTGCTGGAGCTTGTGGTGGGTCGCGCCGAAGGTGTTCGTCTCGATCACCTCGGCCCCGGCGCGGATGTACTCCTCGTGCACCTCTCGGACGAGGTCGGGGCTCGTCAGGTTCAGCTCGTCGTAAGAGCGGTTGATGTAGACGCCCTTCACGTAGAGCATCGTGCCGACCGCCCCGTCGAAGACGGTCACGTGGTCGCTCGCGAGCAGGTCTCGGAAGTTATCCATAAAGAGCCGTAACAGGTGAACTGTAACGGGTGACAGGCAAAGACAGGCGGATTTGCCTGTCACGTGTCACCTGTCACTTGTCACGCAAATAAAAATTCCCGCGCCAAACAACGCGGGACTTCAAAGGGTATCGAAGTTGTGCGGGCGACGAAGCGCCGAGCTGTTTAGCCGTTTGTTTTACGTGGCCGCAAGTCGCCTTAACTCACCACGTCTTGTCAAACGGGCTTATACGCCCGCGCGCGCACGCCTGTCAAGCGCGTCGGCGTGGGCGGCGCAAAGCTTAATAAAAGCTGGCAACCCGCGGCGCGAGAGCCGGCACCAGAATCTTCAAATCCCCCGGGCGCGCCGGCGCCGCTCGACGGAAAGAGTTGAAATTTAGCCGGATTCGTGACATAAACACGGGCGATCCCCTTCACCTGTCGCGAAGACGAACTAACTTAAGGAGCGAGAGCGATGGCTACTGTTGCCGCAACCGTCACGGGCGAGGGCGCCGTGGCGCACGACGATGTCGCGAAGCACCCGAAGGGCCTTTACGTCCTCTTCGGTACGGAGATGTGGGAACGCTTCAGCTTCTACTCGATGCTGGCGCTCTTCACGCTCTACCTCCGCAACCCGGAGCAAGGGTTCGGCTGGACGGCGGAACAAGCCACAAGCCTGTACTCGTGGTATCTGATGTTTGTCTACGCCAGCCCGCTCGTCGGCGGCGTCATCGCCGACTGGAAATTGGGCTACCGCAGGGCGGTGATGCTCGGCGGCGTCTTCTTCATGGCGGGGCACTTGCTGCTCTCCTTACGCTCGCTCACCGCCGTCTACGCCGCGCTCACCTGCCTCGTCATTGGCAACGGCTTCTTCAAGCCGAACGTCTCGACCATGGTCGGCAACCTCTACCCGGAGGGCAGTCACCTCAAGGATCGCGCCTACAACATCTTCTACATGGGGATCAACGTCGGGGCGTTCATCGCGCCGGTCGTCATGGAGATCGTCAAGGACAAGTTCGGCTACCACCCCGCTTTCGCCGTGGCGGCGTTCGGGATGGTCATCTCGGTCGGCATCCTCTGGTGGTTCAGGAATCAGGTCGAAGACCGGCAGCGCAGTAAAGACGTGCTGACGAAGCCCGCCCAGGCCGCCGACGTGGCCGCCACCTCCGTGGACGCCCCGCCGCACGGCGTCAGCCGCCAGCAGATGATGGAGGCGGTGCCGGAGTGGAAGCGGATCGTCGCGCTCATCGTCATTTTCCTGATCGTGATCGTCTTCTGGATGGTCTTCCACCAGAACGGCTCGACGCTGACCTACTGGGCCGACGACAACACGGACTGGAACGTCTCCGGCACCATCTCGAACGCGATCAACCCGTTCTGGATCATCTCGCTCACGTTCCCGCTCGTCTGGTTCTGGAAGTGGCTCGACGACCGCGGAAAGGAACCCTCGACGCCGACCAAAATGGCGCTGGGGATGTTTCTGACGGCGCTCTCCTTCTTCATCCTCTTCTTCGCCGCGAAGACGGGCGAGTCGAACGCGCCGCAGGGGGGCGACCCCTCGACCGCCAGCTATCGCGTCACTGATCGTTCGCTCGGCTACCTCCGGGCGGACGGCGTCCCCGAAGACGTGCTCGCGAAGCTCCAGGGCGCGGAGATCAAGGGCAAAAAATTCTCCGGCGGCGAGGGCGTGACGGGCGCGCAGAAGTTCTCGGCGGCGCTCGACACGGCTCTCGGAGCGGGCGCCGCGCAACACAAGCAGCAAATTCTGAACCGCACTTACATCTTCCGCGTCTCGCCGCTGTGGCTCATCATCGCCTACATGGTCATCTCGCTCGGCGAGTTGATGCTCTCGCCGATGGGTTTGTCGCTCGTCTCGAAGGTCGCGCCCATACGGATGCGCGGCATGATGATGGGCGGGTGGTTCGTCGCCACGGCGATCGGCAACAAGCTGACGGCCATCGGCGTCTTCTGGGAGCGCTGGCTCCAGTCGAGCTTCTTCGTCGTGCTCGGCGCGATGGCGCTCATCATGGCGTTTGTCCTGCTCGTGTTGCTCAGACCGCTCAAGAAGGCGATGCCCGGTGTCTGACGCTTGTCAGGCGGGATGAAATGAAGGCGCGGCGGCGCGGGGAACGGACCACCAAGTCCACTCCCCGCGCACCCCGCCGCGCTCCCGGGTAGCCTTTCCGCTCTCATTTCTCAGCCCAACGCCCGTCAGGAGATAGATCAAGTGAGACGTAGCCCCGCAGTCCTCGCCGCCCTCCTTCTGTCGCTCCTCCCCCTGCTCGCCGGCGCGCAGGAGCGGCTGCTCACCATCGACGACATTTACGATCCGGTGAAGCGCGTGGACTTCGCCGGCAACCCGCCGAGCCCGCGCTGGCTCAGGGACGGCGAGCACTACCTGCTCTCCAACCGCGTCGCGCGCGGCGCAGTCTCGGCGGGCGCGGTCGGCCGCACGCCGAGCGCCCTGCTGCGCGTTAACGCGCGCACGGGCGAGTCACAACCCTTCCTCGACTCGGCGAAGATGCAGGCGGCGCTCGCCGCGCTCCCCGGCCTGAGCGCCGACGACGCGCGCCGCCTCGCCAACCAGTCGTCTTACCAGTTGAACGAGGCGCAGACCGAAGTTCTGCTCAACCACGCGAAGGATCTGTTCGTCTACGACCTCGGCACGCTCAAAGCCGCGCGGCTGACGAACGGGCCGGAAGAGGAGTCGAACGAGAACTTCAGCCCCGACGGCCGGATGGTCAGCTTCGTGCGCGGCAACAATCTGTACGTCGTGGACGTGGCGACGCAGAAGGAGCGGCAGCTCACGACCGACGGCTCGCCGAAGCTCATCAACGGCAAGCTCGACTGGGTCTACCAGGAGGAGCTTTACGGGCGCGGCAACTTCGACGGCGCGTGGTGGAGCCCCGACTCGACCCGGATCGCGTTCCTCCAGCTCGACGAGTCGCCCGTGCCGAACTTCGCCGTCGTCGATCACATCCCGCTGCACCAGGAGGTGGAGCTGACGCCCTACCCGAAGGCCGGCGATCCGAACCCCATCGTCAAGGTCGGCATCGTGGACGCCGCGGGCGGGGAGGTGCGCTGGGTGGACACGGCGGCGAAGTACAAGCCGGAGGACTTGCTAGTCGTCCGCGTCGCGTGGACGCCCGACGGCAAGCGCGTCGCCTACGAGGCGCAGAACCGCGAGCAGACGTGGCTTGACCTGAACCTCGCGAACCCGCAGGACGGGAAGTCCACGACTCTCTTCAAGGAGACTTCGAGGGCCTGGGTCGAAGTGATCGATCCGCCCTTCTGGCTGAAAGACGGCTCGTTCGTCTGGCAGAGCGAGCGCGACGGCTGGCGGCACCTCTACCACTACGCGGCCGACGGCAAACTGATCAGACAGATCACGCGGGGGCCGTGGGAGGTGCGCTCGCTCGAAGGCATCGACGAGCGCGGCGGGCTCGTCTACTTCACCGCCTCGGAGCGCAGCAACATCGCCCCGCACGTCTACCGGATGAAGCTCGACGGCACGGGCCTCAAGCGCCTGACCGAAGCGGAAGGGTCGCACGCGGCGGTCTTCAACCCGACCTTCACCATGTTCATCGACCGCTGGACGGACGTGAACACGCCGACGCAGGTGCGACTCTTCGACGCGGAAGGCAAGCTCGTCCGCGCCATCGACGAGAACCCGCGCGAGGCGCTCAAGCAGTTCAAGCTCGGCAGGGCCGAGTTCGTGCAGGTCCCGACGCGCGACGGCTTCCAGATGGACGCGATGATGATCCGCCCGCCGGACTTCGACCCGTCGAAGAAGTACCCGGTGATGTCGTTCACCTACGCCGGCCCGCACGCGGCGCAGGTCAGAAACGGCTGGGGCGGCACGGGCTACCTCTGGCACCAGCTCTTGGCGCAGAAGGGCTACATCGTCTGGATCTGCGACAACCGCACGGCGAGCGGCAGGGGCGTCGATCCGACGTGGCAGGTCTACAAAAACTTCGGCGAGCTGGAGCTGCGCGATCTGGAAGACGGCGTGGCGTGGCTCAAGTCGCAGCCCTACGTCGACGGCTCGCGGATCGGCATCTGGGGCTGGAGCTTCGGCGGCTTCATGACGACCTACGCGCTCACGCACAGCAAGTCTTTCAAGATCGGCATCGCGGGCGGCAGCGTCACCGACTGGCGCGATTACGACTCGATCTACACGGAGCGCTACATGGGGACGCCGCAGAACAACCCGGAAGGATACAAGCGGAGCGCGCCGCAGGCGGCGGCGAAGGATTTATCCGGCAAGCTCCTTCTGATCCACGGCGCGATGGACGACAACGTCCACGTGCAGAACACGATTCAGTTCGCCTACGAGTTGCAGAAGGCGGGCAAGCAGTTCCAACTGATGCTCTACCCGAAGTCGCGCCACGGCGTCACCGACCCGCTCCTCGTCAAACAGATGCGGCAGATGATGACCGATTTCGTCCTCCAGAACTTGTGAGCGTCTGAGCCCGCCGGCCACACGCCGATCCGGGAAGGCCCCGCCGCGAGTGCGGCGGGGCCTTCTACTTTTAACTCGGCCTCAGTTCTCCGCCGACGGTAGTCATTGCCGCACCGCCGTCGCCTTGATCTGATCGCCCAACTCGCGCAGGGCGCTCAGGCCGGCGGGCGTGAGGCGGAACTTTATCGCGCCGATGCTCCCCGTGACGTTCCGCGCGGCGGCGATTCGGTGGAGCGTCTCAGGCTTGACTCTCAGGCTCAACCCTTCGGAGCAGTATCGCCCTTCCGTCTCCTGCGAGACGGCGATCAGCCCCTCCCCGCCCTCTTCGGCCGTGGGCGTGTGAATCTGCTTAAAACGGATCGGCGCGCCCTCGACGGACAGCTCGGCATCGGGCGCTTTCCCGTCCTGTCCGTCGAAGAGCTGCTTGTCGAGGAGGCAGGTCTGCGAGTTGAAGAAGAAGACCAGTGAGGCCGCGGTGGGTTGCGCCGCGCCCGTCCGGGTGTAACTCGCCGTGAAGCTCGCCGTCGATTGAGCGCCGCCGCTCATCTCGATGGGGATCGGTTGGAATTGCACGAGCGTCGTGCCGTCTTCGGCGTTGCTGCTGCTGGTCAGGATCGAGCCCCGCGGCGCGGCTGGCGCGGGAGCCTCGGGGCGGCTGGGAGGACTCTGCCGCCGCTGCGCCGCGCCGTCCGGCGCGAATGATAGGAGAAGCGCGTAACAGGCGACTGCCGCCCTGAGGGTTCGCATCGGTTGACTCTCCCGCGGTCGTTTTCGCAGAGCTTGTTCGCTTGAGACACCCCCGGTTCGGAGTCCGGCGCCGGGGAATAGCTGCGCTGGCGAGGAAGAGGGCGAACACATTCTAACAAAAGTAAGTGGCGCGGCGCGTAAATTATTCGGCGGCTGCGGCGAGCGCGCCCCGTCGCCCGCGCGCGGGCGGCTTAGCGCCGCTGGCAGCGCGGGCAGAAGTAGGTGGAGCGGCCGCCGTGCGCCGCGCGCCGGATGCGCGCGCGGCAGTTGACGCAGGGCTCGCCCTCGCGGTCGTAGACGCGCCAGCGCCCCTCGTACGCGCCCCCGTAGTAACTGCCGTCGATGTCTTCGGGGTCGACGTTCATCGTCGAGCCGTGCGCGATGGATTCCGTGAAGACTTCGATGATCGCGCGGTGCAGGCGCGGGAGGCGTCGCGCCGACAGCTCGGCCGCCGCGACGAAGGGGCTGACGCGCGCGATGAACAGGGCCTCCGCCGCGTAGATGTTGCCGAGGCCCGTGACCTTCGTCTGATCGAGCAGCGTCTCTTTCAAGGTGCGGCGCGTGCGCGCGAAGACGCGGCGCAGGTAGTCGGGCGTGAAATCGTCGGAGAACGGCTCCGGCGCGAGCGCGCGCAGCTCCTTCGCCCCGGACAGCTCGCGCGAGGCGACGAGCTTCATCATCCCGAAGTGGCGCTGATCCGTGAAGACGAGCGTGCGCCCGTCGTCCATCTCGAAGGTCGCGTGCGTGTGTTTGGGGAGAGGCGCGCCGCGCGGCAGCAGCAGGAAGCGGCCCGTCATGCGCAGGTGCGCGATGAGAACCAGCCCGGCGTCGAACTCGAAGAGGATGTGCTTGCCGCGCCGCCCGACGCGCCCGACCGTGCGGCCGCGCAGCCCGCGTGCGAATGCGGCGGGTGAAGTCTCCGGCGCGAGCGCGGGGCGCAGCAGCCTCGCGCGCACGACGCGGCGCGCGCCGACGAGGTCGTTCAGAGCGCGCGCGACGAGTTCGACTTCGGGAAGCTCCGGCATAAAAATGTAGGGGCAGGGCTCGTCCCTGCCCGCTCGTGCGCGATAGCGCGAAAGTATGGATCGCGATCACTCGGCGAAGGATGATCGCGGATCGGTTGAGCGGCCTCGCGGACGCCCGGCGGGCAGGGACGAGCCCCGCCCCTACGGTTATCGACTGCGTGGCGCGTTCATTTGCGCGCGGCGAGTTCTGCGCCCGCTTCGAGCAGGCTCTCGCGCTTGGCGACGGAGGTCGCCTCGGCGTAAATCCGGAGCATGGGCTCCGTCCCCGACTGGCGGAAGAGCAGCCACGACTCGTCCGCGAAAAGCAGTTTCGTCCCGTCGAGTTTTTCGACCGAGGTCACGTCCCACTCGCCGATCCGGGCGGGCGGCGACTGCGCGAGACCCGCGACGAGTCCGAGCCCGCGACCGACGCCGCAGGTCAGATCGCGCCGCCCGAAGTAGAACTCGCCGAACTCGCGGTGCATCTCCCTGACCATTTCGGAGGGCGTCCTGCCCGACGCGACGACCGCTTCGAGGAAGAGCAGCGAGTTCAAGATGCCGTCGCGCTCCGGGAGGTGGCCTTTGACGCCGATGCCGCCGGACTCTTCCGCGCCGATCAAAATGTCCTCGCGCAGCATCAGGTCTGCGACGTACTTGAAGCCGATGGGCGTCTCGTGCAGCTTCAGCCCGTGCGCCGCCGCGATGCGCTTCGTCAGGACCGACTGCGAGAAGGTTCTCACCACCCCGCCCGTCATCCCGCGCCCGCGCGCGAGGTGGAGCAGCACGAGCGGCACGACCTCGTGCATCGTCATCGTCTCGCCCAACTCGTTGACCGCGCCCACCCTGTCCGCGTCGCCGTCCGTCGCGAGCCCGACGAGCGCGCCCCTCTCGCTCACGCGGCCGCGCAGCGGCGCGAGGTTGCGGTCAATCGGCTCCGGCGCAACGCCGCCGAAGGTGGGATCGCGCTCGGAGCGGATCGTCTCGACTTCGAGCGCGCCGCCCGCGAGGAAACTCTCCACCCAGCGCCCGCCCGCCCCGTGGATCGGATCGACGACGACCCGCCCGCGCGCGGCGCGCAGCCTTCCGAGATCGACGTAAGAGTTGATCTGTTCGCGGTAGCTTTTGACCGAGGGGGCGAGGCGCGCGTGCGTGCCCGCCGTCAGCTCGCCGCGCGAGACGGGCGCGGCGTCGACCAGGGTCTCGACGGCGCGCGTCGTCTCCGGGGTGGCGCTGCCGCCCCACGCCGCCTTGATCTTGAAGCCGTTGAACTCGGCGGGGTTGTGCGAGGCGGTGATGACGACGCCCCCGCTCGCCCCGCGATCCCGCACGGCCCAGGAGACGACCGGCGTCGGCACGTCGCCGTCGAACATCTCGACCGCGACGCCGTTTCCGGCGAGCACCTGCGCGGCGCGCGCCGCGAACTGGTCGGAGAGGAAGCGGCGGTCGTAGCCGACGACGACGAAGGGCGCGCCCGCGCCGCTCTGGTCCTGCGGCTCGCGCGGCTTGCTCACGCGCGCCGACTCGCGCTCGCGCAGGACGTACTGCGCGTAGGCCTGCGCGACGCGCTCGACGTTGGCGAAGGTGAACTCGTTGGCGATGACGGCGCGCCAGCCGTCGGTGCCGAAGCGGATGGGCGCGAGCTGCGGGCGCGTGCTCATAGCGCGCCCCCGGTCTGCGTGTAGTCGGTCAGCGAAGTCTTGTCGCCGAGCACCGCGCCCGCGCCGACCTGCGACGAGCGGCCGACGTAGCAACTGCGCCCGACGACCGCGCCGGAGACGTGCGCGCCTGCGTTGACGCGCGTGTGCGCCCAGACGACCGAGTTCTCGACGCGCGCCTTCTCCTCGATGTAGACGCCCTCGCCGAGCACCGAGTTGACGACCTGCGCGCCGGGCTTGATCGTGCAGCCGTCGGCGATCTGTGAGCGGTCGTCGATCTCGGCGGCGGTCGCGGCGTCGAACTCACCCCGGCGGCTCTTCAGCTTGATGCCGCCGACGAGGTCCGCGAGCAGGTCGTGGTGCGCCTGCAGGTAGCGCGCGGGCGTGCCGATGTCGAGCCAGTAAGTTTTTTCGGGGACGTGCGCGTAGAACTTCTCGCCGCGCTTCAGGAGGTCGGGGAAGAGCTGGTACTCGAAGGAATAGTTCTCGCCCTCGGGGACGAGATCGAGGACGTGCGGCTCCAGGACGTAGGTGCCCGCGTTGATGTTGTTCGTCGGGGCTTCGCCGGGCGCGGGCTTCTCGATGAAGCGTAGCACGCGCCCCTCATCGTCCGTCTCGACGACGCCGAACGAAGAGGGGTTATCGACGGGCGTGAGCACGATGGTCGCCGCCGCCCCGCGCCGGCGGTGCTCGGCGATGACTTTTTCGAGATCGAGATCGGTCAGCACGTCGCCGTTCAAGACGACCGTCGGCTCGTTGATGAACTCGGCGGCGAACTTGTACGCGCCCGCCGTCCCCATCGGCTGCGGCTCGGTCGTGTACTTGAGGCGGACGCCGAAGTCGCCGCCGTCGCCGAGCAGTTGCTCGATCTTCGAGGGCTGGTAGGAGAGCGAGAGCGTGATGTCCGTGATGCCGGCGGCGCGCAGCGTCTCGATCTGGTAGAGGAGGAAGGCGCGGTTGCAGATCGGGACGATGGGCTTGGGCGTGTAGACGGTGAGCGGGCGCAGCCGCGTGCCCTTGCCGCCTGCGAGTATGAGTGCCTGCATGACTGACCTGAAAGAGTGGATGAAAACGAGCGAGGCTGTAAGAACGGCGCGAGTCTAGCACCCGCCTCACGCCCTTGCAATCGCGTGCGCGTGCGGCCCGGATCGCTTGCTTGACACCCCTAAGTGCGAACGTATAATCGACTGCGTCAAACATCATCGCAACGCTTGATCAACTATGAAGCGCGCCGGCCGTGTGCTTCTCGAACGGGTCGGCCGCGGGCGGCGCGACACCACCTCCGGGTGGCCGCCCGACCGCCGACGAAATAGCGAACGGACGTGGTGAACCTCTCGTAATGCCGAAAAAGGGAGGTCGATATTTAATGAGAGTACATTCCGCAGAGCCGCTCGGAGCGAGGCTGGTTTCGGCCGCCGTCGCGGCGCTGTTTCTCCTCGCCGCTTCCGTCCCGGCGCAGGACGCCGCGCCGAAATTGACGGCCGCGCAGTGGCAGGCCGATCTGAGATTTTTGGCCGAGGCGATGTCCCGGCAGCACCCCAACCTTTACCGCCGGACGAGGAGGGAAGATTTCGATTCGGCCGTCAGGCAGTTGCACGATCAGATTCCTTCGCTCAACGAGGACGAGACCATCGCCGGGCTGATGAGAATCGTCGCGATGGCGAAGGACGGTCACACCGGCTTGTTCCCGCACGCTTACTTCCGCACCGGCATCTACCCGCTCCGTTTTTACCTCTACCGCGACGGCCTCTTCGTCAGGAAGGCGGCCCCCGAATACGGCGACGCGGTCGGCGCTCGGGTGGTCAGGATCGGAACGTCGACCGCCGAAGACGCTTTGAGGCTGGCGAGCCAACTGGTCTCCGCCGACAACGAGATGGGGGCGAAGGAGAACGCGCCGATCCTGCTTTCGATCCCGGAACTCCTCGCCGGCATGAGGATCAACGAGGACAAGCGGGGCCTGAGTTTGACCGTCGAGGCCGGCGGCAAAGAGAGGTCGTTTCAGGTCAAACCCTCGACGAGCTTCCACGATCTGCTGCAACCGCCTGCGGGCTGGATCGACGCGGCGGGCGCGGGAAAAACCGAGACGCCCCTGTATCTGAAAGACCCGAAGAACCTCTACTGGTTCGAGTACGTCAAAGACCGGAAGCTGATTTACGTGCAGCAGAACGCTGTGCAGAACAAACAGGATGAGCCGGTTGCCGCTTTTTACCGGCGGGTCTTCGAGTTCGTCGCCGCCAACCCGGTCGAGAAGTTCGTCCTCGACTTGCGGAACAACGACGGCGGCAACAACGGTCTGAACCGGCAGGTCATCATCGACATCATTAAGTCTAAGATTGACGAGCGCGGAAAACTTTTCGTCATCACCGGGCGCGCGACCTTCTCCGCCGCGCAGAACTTCGTCAACGAGCTCGAAAAATACACGAAGGCGATCTTCGTCGGCGAGCCGACCGCCGCGCACCCGAACCATTACGGCGACGCGACCCCGATCACCCTGCCCAACAGCAGACTCGACGTGCGCGTCTCGACCATCTACTGGCAGGACGTTGATCCGCGCGACACGCGCCGCTGGACTGCGCCTGAGATCGCCGCCGACTTGGCCTCCGCGGATTACCGCGAGGGAAGAGACCCGGCCCTGCAAGCCGTCTTCGACTACGCTCCGGGTTCGAGTTTCGCCGACATGGTCGCCGCGGCGCAGGCGCAAAAGGATGTCGCCGAGTTCGTCGGCAGGTACAGGGCCTTTAAGGGTGATCCGAAAAACAGGTTCGCCGAGACCGAAGCCGCGATGAACACTCTGGGCTACACGTTGCTGCGGGCTCAGAGGGTGGCGGACGCGGTCGAGATTTTCAGGCTGAACGCCGAAGCCTACCCGAATTCGGCCAACGTCCATGACAGCCTGGGTGACGCGCTCGCCGCCGCCGGGCGCAAGGATGACGCGATCAAGAGTTACGAAAAGGCGCTCTCGATTGATCCGAACTACTCATCCTCGGTCGCGTCCCTGCGGCGGTTAAGGGGCAACTAATCGGTCGTCGGGCGGGCGGGCGCGAATTGATCGCGCCCCTCGCCGTCCCGGCTCGCGGCCGGGGATTTACAAGGAGTACAACATGCCAGATGCGAGAGAGTCCGTCATCATCAGCGCGGTGAGGACGCCGACGGGGAAGTTTCAGGGCGCGCTGAAGAGTTTTTCCGCGACCGATCTCGGCGCGCTGGTCGTGCGCGAGAGCGTGCGCCGCGCCGGCGTGCGCCCCGAAGACGTTGACGAGGTGATCATGGGCTGCGTCATCCAGGCGGGGCTCGGACAGAACCCCGCGCGGCAGGCGGCCCTGAAGGGCGACATCCCGTTCGGCGTCTCGGCGGTGACGATCAACAAGGTCTGCGGGTCGGGCCTGAAGTCGGTGATGATGGCGTCGCAGTCGGTCAAGCTCGGCGACGCCGAGGTGGTCGTCGCGGGCGGCATGGAGTCGATGTCGAACGCGCCCTACCTGATCCCGAAAGCGCGCGAAGGGTACAGGCTCGGCAACGGCACGCTCGTCGACGCGATGATCCACGACGGGCTCTGGTGCGCCTTCGAGAACTACCACATGGGCAACACCGGCGAGGTCGTCGCCGAGCGCTACCACGTCACCCGCGCGGAGCAGGACGAGTACGCGCTCAACTCGCACCGCAAGGCGGCGGCCGCCGCGAAGGCGGGCAAGTTCAAGGACGAGATTCTCGCCGTCGAGATTCCGCAGAAGAAGGGCGACGCCATCGTCTTCGACACGGACGAGCCCGTCCGCGAGGACACGTCCGCCGAAGCCCTCTCGAAGCTCAAGCCCGCGTTCAGAAAAGAGGGGACGGTGACGGCGGGCAACGCGCCGGGCGTCAACGACGGCGCGTCGGCGGTCGTCGTCACGTCGATGGAGCGGGCGCGGGAGATGGGCGTCGAGCCGCTGGCGCGGATCGCGGCGCAGGCGACTTCGGGCATCCAGCCGGAGCTGGTGATGATGGCCCCGGTCGAGGCGATCCGGAAGGTCTTGCGCAAGGCCGGCTGGTGTTTGAACGAAGTCGATCTCATCGAGTTGAACGAGGCGTTCGCGGTGCAGGCGGTCGCCATCATCCGCGAGCTTGAACTCGACCCGGCGAAGGTCAACGTCAACGGCGGCGCGGTCGCGCTCGGGCACGCCATCGGGCAGTCGGGCTCGCGCCTGCTCACCACCATGCTCTACGAGATGCGCCGGCGCGGCGCGCGCCGCGGTCTCGCCGCGCTCTGCCTCGGCGGCGGCAACGCCGTCGCGATGGCGGTGGAGCGTTAGAGCTATTCTCCGCGGGCTCGCGACATGACTACCGACGAACACAACAAGACGCTCGGCATCCTGCACCTCGTCTACGGCGGGCTGAACGCGCTGCTGCTCACCGTAGCGGCTCTCGTCTCGCTCCCCGTCATCAACGTGCTGATCAACGAGCCGGGTCGTTCCGCGCCGCCGTTCACGTTCTTCTTACTCGCCGTCGGCGGGGGCCTGCTCTTCGCGCTGCTGCTCTTCATCCCGGCGCTCGTCGCGGGCTTCGGGTTGTTGAAGCGCAGGGGTTGGGCGCGCACGGCCGGGATCGTCGCGGCGATCCTGATGGCGCTCAACCTCCCTTTCGGCACGGCCCTGGCGATCTACTCGTTCTGGTTCCTGTCCGGCCGGAGGGGCGCGCAGCTCTACGAGGGCGAGTCGGCCCGCTTCGCGCGCTACGCCCTCGGCGACGCGCCGCCGCAGCCGGTCTCGGAGTGGGTCGAACAGGAGAGGCAGCGCGAGCGCGAGCGCGTCTACGTGCCGCCGGCGCAGCCGCCCGACTGGCGGTAGTCAGTTAATTTAACTTCGGAGATTCGAGCGTGGAAGAGATCATCGGGGTGGTGGGCGCGGGCACGATGGGCAACGGCATCGCGCAGGTCGCCGCGCGCGCGGGCTACTCGGTCGTGCTGCGCGACGTGGCCGACGAGTTCTTGCGGCGCGGGCTCGCGGCGATAGACCGCAGCCTCCAGCGCGACGTGGACAAGCAGCGGCTCGGCGGTGAAGAGAAGCGCGCGATCCTCGCGCGCGTCCGCGCGACGACCGAGATGGAAGAACTCGCGGGCGCGGGCTTCGTCGTCGAAGCAGTGACCGAAAACTTCGAGGTCAAGTCGGAAATCTTCCGCGCGCTCGACCGGCTGACGCAGCCCCGCGCGATCCTGGCGTCGAACACCTCGTCGATCTCGATCACGAAGCTCGGGGCGGCGACCGGGCGCGCGGACAAAGTCATCGGGATGCACTTCATGAACCCCGTCCCCGTGATGAAGCTCGTCGAGATCATCCGCGGCATCGCCACCTCCGACGAGACCTACGAGCGCACGCGCGCGCTCACCGAGCGTCTCGAAAAAGTTCCGCTGGAGTGCAACGACTCGCCCGGCTTCGTCTCCAACCGCGTGCTGATGCCGATGATCAACGAGGCGATCTTCGCGCTCCACGAATCGGTCGCGCCGCGCGAGTCCATCGACGGCATCATGAAGCTCGGCATGAACCACCCGATGGGGCCGCTCGCGCTCGCCGACTTCATCGGCCTGGACGTGTGCCTCGCGATCCTGAACGTGCTGCACACGGAACTCGGCGACCCGAAGTACCGGCCCTGCCCGCTGCTCAAACGTTACGTCGACGCCGGCTGGCTCGGTCGCAAAACGGGGCGCGGGTTCTACGAGTACGGCGAACCGTAAACCGTGACGGGTGAAGGGTGACAGGTGACAGGCAAGAAACAGTTTTCACCCCTCACGGTTCGCGGTTCACGATTCACGCTCCTGCTCCTGTCACTTGTCACGGTTTACCTGTCACGGCTTTTTTATGCCGCACGAGTTTCAAAAAATCCGCTGCCAGCGTTGCCGCGCGGCGAACCCTTACGGGCAGGAGCTGTGCGAGCGCTGCGGGACGCGGCTGATGCTGGTGGTCGAGCCCGCGTCGCTGCGCTACGAGGAGGGCGCGGCGTCGGGCGACTCCCAGCACGACGCGCTCATGCTCGAACGCATGACCGTGCTCGAAACCGCGCTCACCAAGTTCGCCGACAAGCTGGAGCGCGGCTTCCACCTCATGCTCCAGCACGCCGAGAATTTGCAGCGCGAGCACCAGATCGTCGACTCGCTCGTCACGCTGCTCATCGAGTCGGGCGTGATCAGCCGCGGCGAGTTGAAGGAGCTGTGCCGGGCCAAAGTGGCGCGCGACGAGACGGACAGGCGCGAACAGGAGCGGCA
Organism: Pyrinomonadaceae bacterium; assembly: GCA_035537435.1. Taxonomy (GTDB): domain Bacteria; phylum Acidobacteriota; class Blastocatellia; order Pyrinomonadales; family Pyrinomonadaceae; genus JAIVGV01. The sequence goes on from DATLMC010000124.1 coordinate 22,124, forward strand.
CGCGGAGTTGCGCCGCGCCGTCATCGCGGAGACCGCCGAGGGCGAGCGCGAGTCGCTCGCGGCCCACCTTGAGGAAGGACTCGCCCTCCACGGCAGGGGCGACGAGGAAGGCGCGTTCCGCTCTCTTGAGCGCGCCGCCGCCCTCGCCCCCGCGAACCACGCGCTACAGGCGTTCGTCGGCGAACAGTTTTTCAGATCGGGCAAGACGGCGCTGGCGCGCAGTTATTTGGCGCGCGCGGTCGAGGCGGACCCGCGCGACGCGGGCTCGCGACTGCTGCTGGGCTTGACGCTCGCCGACGAAGGGGCGGAACTCGAAGCCGCGCGCGCCCTCATCGCGTCTGCCCTCAAGCGGGGCGGTAAATCCTTCGCGGCCCATTACGCGCTCGGCCGCCTGGCGGCGCTCGCGGACGACTGGGCGCAGGCCTCCGCGGAGTTCCGACGCGCCCACGCCGCGCGCCCGTGCGCCGAGTCGCACTTCCTCCTCGCCCTCGCCTCGCTCAAGCTCGCGCGCCCCCGCCTCGCCCTGCGTCACGCGCGCGCCGCCCTCACGCTCGACGAAAATTACGCCGAACCCTACTCCGTGCTCGGCCTCGTCCACCGCCGCGAAAAGGATCACACGCTCGCGCGCGAAGCCTTCGCGCGCGCCGCCCTCGTGCGCGGGGAAAGCTGCGGCGCTGACGGCAAAAGTCGGAGGGGCGCGAGCCGCGAGTCGGAGTTGGGGCTGCTGCACAGGGTTTTCGGGGCGGCGCGGCAGAAGGGGAGCGGGCTGCTAACGGGTGGCGACGAGAGACTTGCGCGCGTCATGCGCGAGGACGCGCTGGCTTTCGCCGCCGCCGCGCGTTGACACCCGCGCCTCGACCATTATAATTGCACGTTTTGTGCCCGTTGCTTTAAAACGGGCGTTCGCGTCTGTGGGCTGGATCGACGATGAAGATCGAGATTGAAAGTCTGAAGGAAGGCGGCGAAGACTTCGAGCAGGTTTACGAGCCCGAAGAGCTGTCGCTCGAAGACGAGTTCGCGCGGCTCGCTTCGCGCGTGCGCGTCACGGGTCGCGCGAGCCGCAAGCGCGGCGAGGTCGAGGTGCGCGGGCAGCTCGACACCTCGGTCGAGCTGCCCTGCGACCGCTGCGTCGCGCCCGTCGTCTTCCCCGTCAACGTCGACTTCAAGGCCGAGCTGGGGTTCGCCGACGCGAACGCCGTGAGCGCGGAGGCGACCGAGCTTCAGGACGCCGACATGGACTTCTCGACCGTCGAAGGCGACGCCGTCGATCTCGACGAGATCGTCCGCGAACAGATTCTACTCGCGCTGCCGGCGCGCCACCTCTGCGGCGACGACTGCAAAGGCTTGTGCCCGAACTGCGGCGCGAACTTGAACGAGCGCGACTGCGGCTGCGGTCAGAAAGAGACCGATCCGCGCTGGTCTGCGCTCGCAGCACTTAAAAACCGTGACGAGTGACAGGTGACAGGTAACAAGTAAGAGGGAAGATGTTTTACCTGTCACCTGTCACCTGTCACTCGTCACCTAATCTGGAGTAATCATGCCGAATCCGAAACGACGCCACTCGAAAGCCAGAACCGGCAAGCGCCGCGCGCACGACGCGCTGCGCGCGCCGCAAACGGTCGCCTGTCCCAACTGCCAGGAGCCGCGCCTGCCGCACCGCGTCTGCCCGAAGTGCGGGCACTACAAGGGGCGCGAGGTCGTCCGCGTGCAGAACGAGGTCTAGAGGCCGGCGGTCTCTCGCGGCGCGCCCCCCCGCCGCGGCGCGCGCGTGAAGATGAAGAACGGACGCCCACTGACCGGCAAGATCGTCCTCGACGCGATGGGCAGCGACCGCGCGCCGCACCCGGAGATCGACGGGGCTCTCGCCGCCGCGCGCGACCTCGGCTGCGGCGTCGTCCTCGTCGGTCAGGCCGAAAGGGTCGAGCCGGAGCTGCGCCGTTGCGGCTGGCGCAGGCAGGGCGACCGCGGCGTCGAGTTGGTCGAGGCCGCCGAAGTGATCGGGATGGACGACCCCGTCGCCACGTCCGTCCGCCGCAAGAAGAAGAGTTCGCTGCGCGTCGGCGCGAAGCTCGTCGCGGAGGGGAGGGCCGACGGCTTCGTCTCGGCGGGCAACACCGGCGCGGCGATGGCGACGGCGAAGATGGTCTTGGGGATGCTGCCCGGCGTCGACCGCCCCGCGCTCGCCGCGCTGATGCCGACGAAGTCGGGCCGCCCGACGCTCATCCTCGACGTGGGCGCGAACTCCGACTGCAAGCCGCACCAGCTCGTGCAGTTTGCTATCATGGGCGACGCTTACGCGCGGGCCGTGCTGGGGACGACGCGGCCGACGGTCGGCTTGATGAGCATCGGCGAGGAGGAGGCGAAGGGGAGCGAGCTGACGAAAGAGGCGTTCCCGCTCCTGCGCGAGCTGTCGAGCTTGAACTTCGTCGGCAACGTCGAGGGGCGCGACGTGTTCTCCGGCACGGTCGATGTCGTCGTCACCGACGGCTTCACCGGCAACGTGATGCTCAAGCTCTCGGAGGGCCTGCAGGACGCGCTGCTCTCGCTGATCCGGCGCGAGCTCTCGGCCTCGGCGATCACGAAGGCGGGCGCGGTTCTGGCGCGACCCGCGTTCCAGCGGCTCAAGAAGCGCCTCGACTACTCGGAGTACGGCGGCGCGCCGCTTCTGGGAGTCAGGAAGATCGTCGTCGTCGGGCACGGCAGCTCGAACGCGCGCGCGATCCGCAACCTGATCCGCATCGCGCACGAGTTCTCCCAGCAGGGCGCGACCGACCGCATCGAGCGCGGCATCGCCCAGACGAACGCGCTGGAGGGCGAAAACTTAGAAGCCCGGCTTCAGATGTCAGACGCTTCGAGTTGACGATTTCAAGAGCGGCGTGCGATTGGGTGCGACTACGCGAGGAGCTACGGGTCGGAACCACCCGCGGTAGCGGGCATGGATGAATAAGAGACCCGCGTGCGGTTCCGACCTCTTCGTTCAGAAAGGTTTCACGAATGGCGATCAACGCCAGAATCATCGGGACGGGGCGCTCTTACCCGGAGGGCGTGCTGACCAACGCCGATCTCGAACGGATGGTCGAGACCTCGGACGAGTGGATCACCTCGCGCACCGGAATCCGCCAGCGGCACAAAGCCGCCGAGGGCGAGTACACGTCGCTCTTCGCCGTGCGCGCCGCCCGGCAGGCCATCGAGCGCGCGAAGATCGATCCCGCGGAGATCGATCTGCTCATCTGCGCCACGGTCACGCCCGATCAAATCCTGCCCTCGACCGGCTGCCTCGTGCAGACCGAACTCGGCGCGCACAAGGCCGCCGCCTTCGACCTGGCCGCCGCCTGCTCCGGCTTCCTCTACGGGCTCACGCTCGCCAACCAGATGATCCGCAGCGGCCAGTCGCGCCGCGCGCTCGTCATCGGCGCGGAGGTGCTGACGCGCTACGTCGATTACACCGACCGCTCGACCTGCGTCATCTTCGGCGACGGCGCGGGGGCGGCCATCGTCGCCCCGGACGAGGGCGGGCGCGGCATCCTCTCGACCCGCATCCGCTCCGACGGGCGCTACGCCGAGCAGCTCTTCGCGCCCGGCGGCGGCACGCGCCTCGGCCACAGCGCCGAGTCCATCGCGGCGGGCGACTACTTCTACAAGATGCGCGGCAACGAGCTGTTCAAGGTCGCCGTGCGCTCGATGACCGAAGTCTCGCGCGAGGTGCTGGAGGAGGCGGGCTACGCGGCCGACGCCGTGAAGCTCTTCATCCCGCACCAGGCGAACCAGCGCATCACGGACGCCGTCGCCGACAAGCTCAAGGTCGATCCCGGAATCGTCTATTCCAACATCGAGTACCACGGCAACACCTCGTCGGCCTCGATCCCCATCGCGCTCGACGAGTGCGTCGAGGCGGGGCGCATCGACGAGGGCGACCTCGTACTGCTCGCCTCCTTCGGCGGCGGCGTCACGTGGGGCGCGGTGCTGCTGCGTTGGTAAAGAACTGTCCGTCGTCCGTGGTCAGTCGTCCGTAGTTTCCTGTTGTGTGCGTTGAGCGATACGGAAGGGAATTGACGACTCTGAAACGACGGACAACGGACGACTGACCACGCACAACGGACAATGTCTTTCGCCTTCATCTTTCCCGGCCAGGGCTCGCAGTACGCGGGGATGGGCCGCGCGCTCTCCGAGGGGTACGCGGCGGCGCGCGGGGCGTTCGAGGAGGCCGACGACGCGCTCGGCTTCCCGCTGTCGCGGCTGTGCTTCGAGGGGCCGGCGGAAGATCTACAGCTCACGGAGAACACGCAACCCGCGATCCTCGCGACCTCGGTCGCCGCGCTGCGGGCGCTCGAAAGCGAGGGCTTCGCGCCGCCCGACTTCGTCGCGGGTCACAGCCTGGGCGAATACTCGGCGCTCGTCGCCGCGGGCGCGCTCTCTCTCTCAGACGCCGTGCGGACGGTGCGCGCGCGCGGTCGCTACATGCAGGAGGCCGTGCCGGTCGGGGCCGGCGCGATGGCGGCGATTCTGGGCGCGGACGCGTCGACGGTCGAAGGGGCCTGCGCCGAAGCCGCGCAGGGGCAGGTTTGCGCCCCCGCGAATCTGAACTCGCCCAAGCAGATCGTCATCGCGGGCGACGCGGCGGCGGTGGATCGCGCGCTCGAAATCCTGAAGTCGCGCGGCGTGCGCAAGGCCGTGAGGCTGAACGTGAGCGCGCCCTTCCACTGCGCGCTGATGCTCCCCGCCCGGCAGCGCCTCGCTGCCGATCTCGAAAAAATAGAGTTCAAAGACCTGCGCGTGCCGCTCGTCTCGAACGTGGACGCGAAACTCGTCCGCACGGGCGCGGAGGCGCGCGACGCGCTCGTGCGCCAGGTCTCTTCGCCCGTGCGGTGGGGCGAGTCCGTCGAGCTGCTGGTGCGCGCGGAGGGCGTGAAGATGTTCGTCGAGGTCGGACCCGGCAAGGTGCTCGCGGGGCTGTTGCGGCAGATCGCGCCGGAAGCGCGCGCGGTAAACGTCGAGGACGCCGAAGGGATCGGAGCGGCGCGGGCGGCGACGGAAGAAAGCGGCGCGGCGAGTGGCGGATGAGGGTCGATCTGGTTTAATCTTCACGCACGCGAAAATTTCGAGTTCTCTTACTTTCGTTTCCCAAGGAGCTGAAACAGACATGCCCGATCAGACAGAGATCGAGAATAAGGTCAAACAGATCATCGTGGACGAGTTGGGCGTCGACGAGAACGAGGTGACGCCGAACGCGCGCTTCATCGACGATCTCGGCGCGGACTCGCTCGACACGGTCGAGCTGGTGATGCGCTTCGAGGAGGAGTTCGGGATCGAAATCCCGGACGAGGACGCGGAGAAGATTCAGAGCGTGCGCGACGCCTACAACTACATCGATCAGCACATGAAGAAGTGAGCGCGCCGCGCGGCGCTCGCACCCGCCGCGCGCCTGGCCCTCTCGCCTCGCTTAGCCGGTCGTCGTCTCCCGCGGGCGGGGCGCGGCGGCGAAGTCGTCTTTAGCATAGTCTTCCGGAGGTTCAGTCGGATTTGAAACGGCGCGTCGTAGTAACGGGGTTGGGGCTCGTCACGCCCGTGGGGCTCTCGGTCGAGTCGACGTGGGGCTCGCTGCTCGCGGGGCGCAGCGGCGTCGATCTGATCAAGAAGTTCGACGTGGAGAAGTTCCCCGTCCGCTTCGCCGCCGAGATCAAGGACTTCGACCCGCTCAAGTTCATCGAGAAGAAGGAGGCGCGCAAGATGGGCGCCTTCATCCACTACGCCATCGCCGCCTCGGACGAAGCACTGGCCGACAGTAAGCTCGAAATCAACGACTCCAACGCGGAGCGCGTCGGCACCTACATCGGCAGCGGCATCGGCGACTTCTGGGCCATCGAGCGCGAGCACGAGAAGCTGCTGAACGAGGGGCCGGGTCGCGTCTCGCCCTTCTTCATCCCGTCGGCCATCGTCAACCTCGCCGCCGGGCAGGTCTCCATCCGCACGGGGGCACAAGGCCCGAACTCCGCGACGGCGACCGCCTGCTCGGCGGGCGCGCACGCCATCGGCGACAGCTTCAAGATCATCCAGCGCGGCGACGCCGACGCCATGATCTGCGGCGGCGCCGAGTCGGCCATCACGCCGATGAGCGTCGCCGGCTTCGCCGCCATGCGCGCGCTCTCCACGCGCAACGACGACCCGAAGGGCGCGTCGCGCCCCTTCGACCGCGACCGCAACGGCTTCGTCCTCGGCGAGGGCGCGGGCCTCCTCATCCTCGAAGAGCTGGAGTTCGCCAAGCGGCGCGGCGCGAGGATTTACGCCGAGCTGGTCGGCTACGGCATGACCGGCGACGCCTTCCACATGACGATGCCCGACGAGTCGGCTTCGGGCGCGCACCGCGCGATGAGCATCGCCCTGAGGGACGCGGAGGCCGACCCGACGCACGTCGATTACATCAACGCGCACGGGACTTCGACGCCCTACAACGACAAGTTCGAGACGCTCGCGATCAAGAAGGCGTTCGGCGAACACGCTTACAAGCTCGCGGTCAGCTCCACCAAGTCGATGACCGGGCACCTGCTCGGCGCGGCCGGCGGCATCGAGGCCGTCTTCTCCGTGCTCGCCATGCACCACAAGACGCTGCCGCCCACGATCAACTACGACAACCCCGACCCCGACTGCGATCTCGACTACGTGCCCAACGCCCCGCGCGAAGTCGCGGAGGTGCGCTACGCCCTCTCCAACAGCTTCGGCTTCGGCGGCACGAACGCGTCGCTACTGTTCAAGCGGTACGAAGAATAAAAACGTCCGTTGTCCGTAGTCAGTTGTCCGTTGCATGTGATGAACGACGCGACCGACTAAAGACTCAGTCTAACAACGGACAACGGACAACGGACTACTGACAATGAAGATCATCGTTCTCATGAAGCAGGTCGCGAACAAGGACGCGATCCTGCGCATCAACCGGGACGCGACGTGGATCGAGGAGAGCGATCTCTCCTTCGAGGTCAACGAGTCGGACGGCTACGCGCTCGAAGAGTCGCTGCGGTTGAAGGAGAAGCACGGCGGCGAGGTCGTCGTCTGCACGATGGGGCCGCAGCGCGCCAAGTCCGTCATCAAGGACGCGCTCGCGCGCGGGGCGGATCGCGCGATCCACGTCGTCAAGGAAGACCTGCTGAACCTGACGCCGTACGCCGGCGCGCAAATTCTGGCGGAGGCAATCCGCGCCGAGCAGCCCGACTTGGTGATGACCGGCTTGCAGTCGGACGACAACGGGTTCGCGCAGACGGGCGTCATCCTCGCCGAGTTGCTGGGCCTGCCGCACGCGACCATCGTCATCGAAGTCGACGCCTCGGGCGAGCAGTTGCGCGTCAAGCGCGAGCTGGAGAGCGGCTGGTATCAGTGGTACGCGATGCCGAAGCCCGCGCTCTTGACCATCCAGTCGGGCATCAGCCAGATCCGCTACGCGACCCTGAAGGGCATCATGGCGGCGAAGAAGAAAGAGATCAGGGAGGTCGCGCCCGCCGCCGCCGGCGACGCCGCCGCGACCGGCCAGCGCATCACGAAAATTTATTTCCCGCAGAAGACCAAGCAGACGCAGTTCCTCGGCGACGGCAACGCCAAAGCCGGCGCGGCGCAACTCGCCGAGAAGCTGCGCAGCGAGGCGAGAATCTTTTAGGGCCGTTAGCGATTAGCGATTAGCTTTTAGCCAAACCGAAAAGGCGCGGCTCTCCGGCTAACAGCTAACAGCTAACAGCTAACAGCTAATCATGCCAAACGGAATCGTAATCTTCACGGAGCACCGCGACGGGGCTTTCAACAAGGCGAGCTTCGAGGCGGTCGCGGCGGGCCAGCAGTTGGGCGCGTCGCTGGGGCAGCCGGTCACGGCGGTCGCGCTCTCGGCGGACGCTGGTATCGCGCGGGGGCTCGCGGGCTACAAACTCGACCGCGTCGTCTCGGTCGAGAACGCGAAGCTCTCGGAGTACACGCCCGACGGCTACGCCGACGCGCTGGAGCGGGCCGTGCGCGCGCTCGATCCCGCCTTCGTCCTTTTGCCGCACACCTACCTCGTGCGCGACTTCGCGCCGAAACTCGCGGCGCGCTTCGGCAAAGACGTGATCAGCGACTGCGTGCGCGCCTCGGCCGAGAACGGTTCGGTCACTTTCTCGCGCCGCATCTTCCTAGGCAAGCTCGACGCGGACGTGGTGGCGGGCGGCGAGCCGCCGGTCTTCGCCACGTTCCAGTCGGGCGCTTACCGCGGCGATCAGGCGGAGCGGGGCGAGGGCGCACAGGTCGAGTCGATGCCGGTCGAGGTCGGCGAAGTGAGGATGAAGCCGGAAGCGCCTTTCCAGGAGGTGAAGGCGGCGGTCGATCTCTCGAAGGCGGAAGTGATCGTCGCCATCGGCCGGGGCATCAAGGGGCAGGACAACATCCAGCTCGCGCAGCAGCTCGCCGACGCGCTCGGCGCGGAACTCGCCGCCTCGCGCCCGATCTGCGACGCGGGCTGGCTCCCGATAGATCGGCAGATCGGCTCTTCGGGCCAGACCGTCGCGCCGAAGCTCTACATCGCGCTCGGCATCTCCGGCGCGATCCAGCACCTCGTCGGGATGAAGAACGCGGGCACCATCGTCGCCGTCAACAAAGACCCGGAGGCCCCCATCTTCGACATCGCCGACTACGGCATCGTCGGCGATCTCTTCGAGGTCGTGCCGACGCTGGTCGAGGAGATCAAGAAGCTGAAGGGTTGAGTTTCTTCAACCGAGAGCTGCGAACAAGGCGGCGATAATTGTAGGGGCGTGGCTCGTCCCCGCCCGTCTTGTCTTACGCCGCCGAGCGGGCAGAGACGAGCCCCGCCCCTACATGACGACTGAGGAGTTAGCTTTAAACGTCGTACGCGAAGGGGCGAAGCTCAAAGGCTTCGCCCCTTAACTTTTTGTGACGCGAGATGTCTTGCCCCGCCCTGCGAAACGAGCTCACTTCGTCGCGGCGAGCTGCCGGAAATCGTTCAACACGTCTTCCGGCTTCCACTCGCCGCCGCGGTAGACTTTGTAGAGCTTGCCGTCGGGCGCGACGACGGCGGTGCGCAGCGAGTGGACGATCTGATCGCCGTCGGGCGCATAGACCAGCCCGAAGAAGTTCGCGACGCGCCGCACTTCAGCGGCGTCGCCCGTCGCGAGCTGCCAACGCTCGAACCTCTCCTCCTTGTAATTCTCCGTGTGCGCCGCGCCGTAGCTGCGCAGCACCTTCGGCGTGTCGTAAGCCGGGTCGATGCTCACGCTGAGGAGCCCCGACTTCGCCGCGAGTTCCGGCTCGCGCGCGAGCGCGCGGTCGAGCGCGGCGAAGTTGTTGCTCATCAGGACGCAGTAGTCGGGCAGGGGGCAGCGCGTGTAGATGAAGGTGAGCGCGAGCGCGCGACCGCGGTAGTCGCGGAGCGCCACTTTTTTGCCGTCCTGATTCGTCAACGTAAAGTCCGGAACCTCACTCCCCAACTGCGGCTCGCTCGGCTGCGACGGCGACGACGCGGGGGGCGCGGCGTCGGGTTCGGCGTGGGTGATGGCCGGACTCTCGATGACCGTCCGCTCGCCGTCCACGACGAGCGTCGCCTGAATCCTGTCGCCGGGGCGCATCACGTCGTAGGCGGACGGCTCTTTCAGCGTGAAGGGCATCGTCATCCCTTCCATCAGCCCTGGCACGGCCTCGTGCGCGATGACGACCTGTCGCTGATCCTTGTTGAAGGAGACGATCGTGCCGCGCAGCTCGTAACGCTTCGCGTCGGCACGCGGGGCGGACGGCGAGCAGGAGAGGGAAGTGAGCGCGGCGCAGAGCAGAAACGCGGCGCGGCGCGTTTGAGTTTCAGCCTTCTTAATTAGCATTCGACGGATAGCTTACACGCGCACGCCTTCGGCGAAAAGCTGGTCGCCGCCGACGGGTTGTGCCGGCGTGTGGGCGCGGCGCGATGTGTGCTAGGATCGGCACAAATATGGAGACCGCGGAGAGAAGAGGAGAGTCGCGCGGGGCTGCGATCCTCGACGGCGCGCGCGTCGCCGGAGAGATCAAGCGCGACGTGGCGCGCGACGCCGAGCGGCTGCGAATCGAGCACGGCGTCACGCCCTGCCTCGTCGTCGTGCGCGTCGGGGAAGACCCGGCGTCGGCGGTCTACGTGCGCAACAAGGTCAGGACTTCGGAGGAGCTGGGGCTGCGCTCGGAGCACCGCGCGCTGCCGGCCGACACCTCGGAGCAAAAGCTGCTCGACGAGGTGACAGGGCTCAACGCGCGCGAAGACGTGGACGGGATACTCGTGCAGCTGCCGCTGCCGAAGGGCGTGGACGAGCGGCGAGTCATCGAGGCCATCGATCCGTCGAAAGACGTGGACGGCTACCACCCGCTCAACATCGGGCGCATGACGCTGGGGCAGCCCGCGTTCGTGCCCTGCACGCCCGCCGGAATCATGGAGCTGCTCGTGCGCGAGGGCGTGCAGGTCGGCGGCGCGCACGCCGTCATCGTCGGCCGCAGCCACATCGTCGGCCGCCCGATGGCGCAACTGCTCTTGCAGCGCGACGCGACCGTCACGGTCTGCCACTCGCGCACGCCCGATCTCGCCGGGCACACGCGCCGCGCAGACATTCTCGTCTGCGCCGTCGGCTCGCCCGGACTCATCCGCGGCGGGCACGTCAAGCCGGGCGCGGTCGTCTTGGACGTGGGGATGAACCGCCTGACCGGCGAGGCGGAGGCGCGCGAGTTTTTCGGCGAAGACGCGGGCAGGCGCATCGAGGCGATCAGGAAGCGGGGGTTCACGCTCGTCGGCGACGTGCACCCGGCCGAGGTCGGGCGCGTGGCCGGTCGGCTGACGCCCGTGCCGGGCGGGGTCGGGCCGCTGACGGTCGCGATGCTGATGCGGAACACCGTCGCGGCGGCACGGCGACGCCGTGGCCTGTGAGAGGTTACGGCGGGCGATGCTGCGTGTCGGGCTCACAGGTTCAATCGCGGTCGGCAAGTCGTTCGTCTCTTCCGCGCTCGCGGGGCTGGGCTGCCACGTCCTCGACGCCGACGAGACGGCGCGGGAGGTGGTCGCGCCGGGAACCGAAGGGTTGCGCGCCGTCGTTGCGACTTTCGGCGTACAGGTTCTCGACGGTGAAGGCAAACTCGACCGCGCGCGCCTTGCGGCAATCGTCTTCGCGGACGCGGAGAAGCGCCTGTCGCTAAACTCGATCCTGCACCCGCTCATCATCGCGGCGCAGGACGAGTGGATGAGGGCGCGCGAGGGGGAAGACCCGGACGGGGTCGCGGTCATCGACGCCGCGCTGATGATCGAGACGGGGAGCTATAAACGCTTCGATCAGATCGTGGTCGTCCACTGCCTCCCCGAAGTGCAGCTCGGGCGGCTGATGAAGAGGGGCGGACTCACGCGCGAAGACGCCGAGAGGCGCGTCGCGGCGCAGATGCCGCAGCAGGAGAAGATGCGCCACGCAGATTTTCTCATCGACACCTCCGCCGGCTTCGACGACACGCGCCGGCAGGTCGAACGGGTTTACGAAAAGCTGCGGGAGCGGGCGGCGGAAAAGTTGAGAGACCCTGCGCCCCGCGCGGGTTGATTCCGCCTTCGTTGCCGTGGGGAAGAGGTTGATCGACGTGGCGTGACGCCGGAGCGGATTTGATGAGGGGCGGGCTGACAAAAATCAACGACGTGTCCGCGCGCTGGCGCGTCAGGGCGGCGCTCGCCTTGACATTGTCGCTCGCGGTCGCGGGCGGCGGGTGTTTCAACGGCGACGGCGGAGAGACGTTCTACGGGCGCGTCGTCGTGCCGCGCGCGCAGGAGTTCCGCTGGAGCGACGGCGGGCTGCCGCGCGTCTTCGATCCGGCGCGCGCCGCCGCGCCGCCCGACACCGACGCCGTGCGCGCGCTCTACGAGGGTCTCACCGATTACGATCCGCGCACGCTTCTCCCCGTGCCCGCCGCCGCGGCGCGCTGGGATGCGTCGAAGGACGATTCGGTCTGGACTTTTTACCTGCGCGACGACGCGCGCTGGTCGAACGGCGAGAGCGTGACGGCCGAGGATTACGCGCGCTCCTGGCGGCGCACCCTCCGGCTCGGCGAAGACGCGCCCCACGCGGGGCTGCTCGAAAACCTCGTCGAGAGAAGCGAGCACGAAGTCACACCCCCCGAACACCCACGCGCCGCCGGCGGCGTCGACGCGCGTGTCGCCCCTAACTCTTCGCCGCGGGACGCCGAGGCGGTGAAGCCCGCCGCGCCGAAACTGGCGGTCGAAGTCGTCGACGAACGCGTCCTGCGCGTCAGGCTGCGCCGCCCCGATCCGAACCTCCCGGCGCTGCTCGCGCACCCCGTCTTTCGCCCCGTCCACGCCTCCGCGGTGGAGACCGAAGCGCAGGATGTTGCCCCGGCGGTGAGCCAGCCCGCGGTGAGCCAGCCCGCGACTGAAAAGTTTTCGCCGCCGCACGCGCTCGTCACCAACGGCGCGTTCCGGCTGGGGGAGGTGAACGACGAGCGCGTCGTGCTGGAGCGTCAGCCCGCTTACTGGGACGCGCCGCGCGTCTCGCTCGAACGAGTGCGGTTCGTCGGAGCGCGCGACGCCGAGTCGTCGCTGAACGCCTACGGCGCGGGCGAGGTCGACGCCGTCACGAACGTCAACATCGAGCCCGCCGGCCTGAAGCTGCTCGCCTCCTACCAGGACTTCCGCCGCAACACCTTCGGCGCGCTCACGTATTACGACTTCAACTCGAAGCGCCCGCCCTTCGACGACGTGCGGGTGCGGCAGGCGCTCGCCCTGGCAATCGACCGCAGGCGGCTCGCCGAGGACACCCTCGGCGGCGCGACCATCCCCGCGGAAACGTTTCTGCCGGAGACGGAGGCGAAGGAAAAAACCGGGAGGAACGAATCGCTCGGTTACGATCCGCAGCGCGCGCGGAGGCTGTTGGCGGAGGCGGGCTACCCCGGCGGCGAGGGCTTCCCGCGCGTGCGCCTGCTGGTCAACCGCAACGATCAGCACCGGCAGGTCGCCGAGGCGATCAAGGAGATGTGGCGCGGCGTCCTCGGCGTCGAGACCGACGTGGAGCTGAAGAGCTGGGACGAGTACGAGACTAAACTGCGCGCCGGCGAGTACGACGTGGCGAAGCGCAGCACGCTGTTGCAGACGACGGACGAGCAGGCGAACATGCTCGCGATGTTCGCGCCCGACCGCTTCGCCTTCGGCGCGGGCGTCGCGCCCGCCGACGAGCCCGGCGCGGGCGCTCAAGCGGAGGCGGCGGGCGCGCCCACGGATCTTCCGGGCGGCGCGGAGAAGTCGCCGCGCGCGGCCGTGCCGGAAGTCCACACCGAGTCTCAGGCCCTGGAAAACGTGCCCGCGATCCCGATCTACTTCGCGTCTTCCTTCGCCCTCGTCAAGCCCTACGTGCAGGGGTTCGACTCGAACCTGCTCGACGCCCGCTCTCTCAAGCAGGTTCACATCGACACGGGTTGGCAGCCAGCCAAACGCGATCCCCCCGCGCTGGTCGGTGCGGGAAGGTGAGCCCTGGCGGGGGGCGTCCGCCGCGGCGGCGGTTTGAAAATCCCCTCCGATTCGGCGTTTACCCCGTGGGTAGTAAACACCCGCTGCGGTCACGCGCGAGCACCAGCCGGTGGGTTCTAAGTGACTGAGGAGAAAACTCTTGTCCGAAGAGCCCGCGGACACTTATACTGCGGTGTAGGGCGTCTCCCGATGACGACCCTTCCGGATTGAGCAAGGCGCACCGAAAAAGCCACCCCTTTTTCTTCGTCCTTCGCACCCGTCCCAAGCCGCGACTAGCAACAGCAGCCCACTAACACGTGATGGCGAAGAGCACGGAAGCTGTGCCCACGGCGCGGCGTCAGGAAGATGATCTGAAATATCAGCCCCGTTGGGAGTCCGAACAAGATTCCCTGGCGGCTGAGTCGGGTCTCGCCCTCCTGCTCGTCGAAGGTCATCAGCCCCCGCAGCTGCACACCTCGAACAACAACTCGATCTGCCACTCCTTCCAAACCTCCACCGCCCACGCGCACCTCTGCGACCCTTACTGCGGGGAGGCTTACCGGCGCGCGCAGGAGGCCGACGAGCCGAGCTACTACCGCTGTCACGCGGGGCTCCAATGTTTCGCCGCGCCGGTGGAGTTGCCGAAGGGGCGGCGGCTCGCCGTCATCGGCGGGCGCGCGTTCGTCTCCACGGCCGACTACCGCGCCCTCGTCGAGCGTTTCCGCCTCGGCGACCTGCGCGGCCTGTTGAGCCCGGAACTGTTCCGCAACGTGCTCTTCGCGACGAACCTTGAGCTTGAGCGGCTCGCCGGGCGCGTCCGGGAGGCGAGCGTCGAGTTCGCCGGAAGCGCGCAGGCGACTCACGCCCGTACCGCGAATCAACCCGCCGTGCTTCTAGACGAACGGGCGGACGACGAAGCGTCGACGGCGGAGCTGTTCCCCGCCGGAATCGGTCTGGAAGAGGCTTGCACCCGCATCGCCCAAACCGTCGCCGCGGCCCACGGCCTGCGCACCGTCGCCGTGTACCTGCGGCGCGAGGACGTGCTCATTCCCGTGTGCGCGACGGGGCGGTTTAAGGTCGAAGCCCCGCGCGTCTCGCTGCGGGCGAAAGGGCGCGCCGCGAGGCGGGGCGGGCGCGGCGCGAAGGCCGACGCCCCCGCGGGCGATTGGTTCGAGTTCGACGCGAAAGAGATCTCAAGAGTCTTCCCGCTCGCCGTCGGCGACGAGGCGAAAGGCGCCGTCGCGGTCGGGGCCGACGCGGCGCTCACGCCCGCGGGAGCGGAGAAGATCGCGAACTACTGCGATAAGATCGCCGTCCCGTTCGAGCTCCTCAGCCTGCGCGAGGAGTTAGAGCGGCGGATGAGAGTCGCCTACCACCTCCAGTCGTTCACGGAGAAGATCAACTCCGTCGATCCGGACGAAGCCTACGCGGCCATCCTCCGCCACTCGACCGAGCTGCTGCGCTCCGAGCGCGGCTCACTCCTGCTCTTCGACGAGGCGGCGAACGAGCTTCAGGTGAAGGCCGCCGTCGGGCCGCGCGCGAAGAACGCGCGCGACGCGCGCGTGCCGATGGGCGAGGGGATCTCCGGCACGACGATGCGCGAGGGGCGGCCGCTCGTCGTGCGCGATCTCGGCGCGGCCGGTCACAGCCCCGCCCCGGCGGAGCGCAGGTATAAGACCGGCTCTTTCATCAGCTACCCGCTCGTCGTCGGCGGCCGCCGCGTCGGCGTCCTCAACATGACGGACAAGGCGGGCGGCGGCGTCTACGACGACCTCGACCTGAACCTGCTCGACATGTTCGCGCCGCAGATGGCGCTCGCGCTCGACCGCGCCGAGTGGCACCAGAAGGCGACCCAGTTCCAGCTCCTCTCGATCACGGACGCGCTCACCGGCCTCCTCAACCGGCGCTACCTCGAAGAGCGGCTCGGCGAAGAGTTGGAGCGCTCGAAGCGCCACCGCTTCCCGATGAGCTTCCTCATGATCGACATCGACAACTTCAAGGAGTACAACGACCGCAACGGCCACCAGGCGGGCGACGTGGCCCTCGAAATGACCGCGCAGTGCCTGAAGGCCGCCCTGCGCTCGGAGGACGTTGCCTCCCGCTACGGCGGCGAGGAGTTCAGCGTCCTGCTGCCGCAGACGAGCCTGTCGGAGGCGCACGTCATCGCCGAGCGCGTCCGCCGCCGCGTCGAGCGCACGTCCTTCGAGCACCGCGAGAGCCAGCCGGGCGGCGCGGTCACGGTCAGCATCGGCGTCTCCACGTTCGCCCCCAAAGTAGACACCGCGGAGAGCATCATCCGGGCCGCGGATCAGGCCCTCTACCTCGCGAAGAGGCGCGGCAAGAATCGCATCGAGGCGTTCGCCGCGCCCGCCGCGAACGCGCCCTCCTGAAGATGTCCACCGAAGCCCCCCTCCACCACTCCCCACACAGGCGCGTCCTCGGCCGCGTCGCCCCCGATCTCTTCCTCGGCCGCTCCGCCGCGCTCGCCGAGATCGCGGGCCTCGCCCCGCACGACTCCGGCCCGCGCGGTCTGCTCGTCCTCGCCGCGCCCGCGGCGGGCGCGACCGAGCTGCTGCGGCAGGCTTACGACAAACTCTTCCAGCAGCACGGGACGGCCTCGCCGGTCTACTTCCAGTGGTCGCGGAAGGATCGCACGGTCGCGCAAGCCGCCCGCCGCTTCCTCCACACCTTCCTCGCGCAGCTCGTCGCGCACCGCCGCGACGACCCCGCGTTCGTCAACGCCCCGCCGCCGCTGCGCGATCTAATCGACCTCGCAGACCCCTCGGACTACGAGTGGATCGAGCGCGTCGTCGAGGCGTTCGAGCGCGCGCGCGACCGCTCGGACGAGCGCGCGCTCGTCCACCTCTGCCTCTCCGCGCCGCAGCTCGCCGCCGCGCGCGGCGCACGCTCCCTCGTCCTCTTCGACGACGTTCACGCGGTCGAGAAGCTGAAGGGCGAGGTCAACCTCGGCATCGAGATCGCGCAGGTCGCAGTCCACGCCGACGTGCCGTTCGTCCTCTCCGGGTTGCGGCGCGGGCTGCTCGACGCCCTCAACGGCGGCGACTCGCCGACGCGCTTCGACACCTTCACGACGCTCAACCTCGACAACCTCGCCGACGCGGACGCGCGCACGCTGGTCGACCGCCTCGCCTTCGCGTGCCGCGTCACGCTCAACGAGCAGACGCGCGATCTCATCGCCCAGCAGCTCGGCGGGAGCCCGCTCTACATCTCGGCGTTCCTCCAGGCGGCCAAGCGCGCGGGCGTGGAGCTGACGAGCTTCCTCAACTGCCAGAAGCTCTACGTGGACGAGCTGTTCGGCGGCCGGGTGAACCGCCGCTTCAACTCGATCCTCGAAGAGATCGCGCCCGTGCTGACGACGCGCCGCGCCCTCGTCCGCGTGCTCCACGACTCCGCCGTGAACGCCGGCGGCAAGTCGCCCGCCGAGGCGTGGCGGAGGCGTCTGGAGTTGGAGCCCGACCAGCTCTACCCGGTGATGAACGCGCTCCACACGCACGAGTTGGCGAGTTTCAACGCGACCTTCATGGAGATCAGCGCGAACCCGGTCTGGCGCGATTACCTCAGGGCGAGCTACCGGCTCCAGGTCGCCGCCGAGCCGCGCGCCCTCGTCGTCGCCGACACTCTCATCGAGACGCTGAAGCGCGCGCCGCAGACGATGGCGCGCCACTACCGGCGCGCCTCCGCGCTCGGCCTGCGCGATCTGCTCGCGCGCTTCGACGCGCAGCGCGTGCCCGCCAGCCTGCTCCACTACGACCGCTTCAGCCGCGCCTACCGCGGCGCGGACGCCGACGAGGCGGGCGCGGGGCTCGACGCCGAGACCGACCTCATACGCCTGCCGCAGATCGTCCACGCGGCGAGCTGCGAGTCGTTCCACCCGGCGATGCGGCAGGTCTGCGACGAGGAGCGCTGCGCGGTCGCGCACGGCTTCGAGGCGATGCCCTACGCGGACGCGAACGAGATCGTCTGGCTCGCCGCCGAGATCGAGGGCAAGATGGAGATCGGCCGCGCCCTCACCGAAGTCTGGTGCGACCGGCTGGCCCAGGTGGCGAGCGCCTGCGGCTTCCGGCGCGTCCGCCTGTGGCTGGTCTCGCCCGAAGGCTTCACCGCCGAGGCCGCGGAACTGTTGAACGAGCGCGCCGCCTTCTCGTCCAGCCGCAGGCAGTTGGAATTGCTGACGGCGCGGCTGAGCCCGGAGGGCGCGGGGGCCGAAGGGACGGCCCAGGAGCCCCCGGACGAGTTCGAGATGGTCATCCCGATGGGCGGCGACACGGAGCTGATCTCCGCGCACACGGTCGAGCAGATCGCGCGGCGGCTGAAGTTCCTGCCGGAGGCCATCAACCAGATCAAGACGGCGCTCGTCGAGGCGTGCATCAACGCCTCCGAGCACAGTTTGAGCCCCGACCGAAAAATTTATCAGCGTTTCCGCGTCGAAAGTGATAGATTAGTCGTCACAGTATCGAGCCGCGGCGTCCGCATCCCGACGGCGGCGCAGCAGAGTCAGAACTCGAACGGGCACGACCCCGAGGGCGAGAGCGCCGGGCGTCGCGGGTGGGGCCTGAAACTCATCCGCACGCTGATGGACGAGGTCGAGTTCGAGCGGGTCGACGACGGCACGCGGCTGCGGATGACGAAATTCCTCCCCCGTTAGAAGGGTCGCACGGGATGACGGATCAAGCTGGCGATGAGCCGGTGCGCTCGGAGCGCACGGGCGATGTCGCCGTCATTCACGCGGGCGCATACCTGAACAAGCTGAGCGGCGAGCGCGTCGAGCGCGAGTGTCGCCGTCGGCTCGCCGAAGGGTGCCGCGCGCTCGTCCTCGACTTCCGCCAGACGGGTCTGGTCAACAGCATCGGCGTCTCGATCCTGCTCGGCGTGATCGACGCCGCCGAGCGCGCCTCGGCCGCCGTCGTCTTCTCCGGCGTGCAGCACCAGGCCGCGCAGATCTTCGAGCTGCTGGGACTGACGCGCCACGTCCGCATCGCGAAAGACAGCGCCGACGCCATCGAACAGATCACGAACGCGACAGCCGTCGGCGTCGCGCCGAACAAGATGAACTAAACGATGCCCACCGCCGAGACCACCAAGCTCATCCACGCCTTCGCCGCGCTCGCAGACCTCGGCGAGGAGATCGCCGCCACCCGCGACTTCGGGCAGATGGTGCGCTCGACGCTCCACGTCGTCCTCGGCGCGCTCGGCATCCGCCGCGGCGCGGTCGCCGAGTGCGACGCCGCGGCGGGCGAGTTGGTATTTGTCGCGGCGTGGGGGCTGGGCGAGGACGCGCCCGCGAGCCTCTCCTTCGACCCGCTGCTGCTCGAAGAGTCGCTGCGCTCGTCCACCGACGCGGCGCAGTTCTTCGAGCGCCATTTGACGCTGAGCTTCCGCGCCGAGTTCGAGCGGCTGAGGGTCGATCTGGTCGTGCCCCTGATCGTCCACGGCGAGCTGGTCGGCGCGATCCTGCTCGGCGGGAAGGCGACCGAGGAGGCTTTCACCGCCGAGGAGAGGGAAGTCGTCTCGACGATGGCGCGGCACATCGGCGTCGGCATCTACAACCACCGCCTGCTCCGCGAAGTCGAGCGGCGCGCGCGTGAGAACCGCAAGCTCTACGAGGACCTGCGCGCCCTCTACCGCAACACCGTGCGCGCCTTCGCCATCGCCATCGACTGCAAGGACAAGTACACGCAGGGGCACTCGGAGCGGGTGGGGAAGTACACCGAGATCATCGCGCGCGAGTTGGGCTGGGGCGAGGAGGAGGTCGAGGACATCGCCATCGGCGGCTACCTCCACGACGTGGGCAAGCTGGTCGTCGAGCGTGACATCATCAACTCGCCGCACCGCATCGACGCCAAGCAGTCGTCGGAGCTGAACCGCCACCCGGCGGCGGGGTTTGAAATCCTCTCGCCGCTGCACCAGATCGACGACGTGATCCCGACCGTCGCGCGCTACCACCACGAGCGCATCGACGGGCGCGGCTACCCCGAAGGCCTGACCGGCGAGCAGATACCGCTCTGCGCCAAGATCGTCGCCGCCGCCGACTCGTTCGACGCGATGACGACCGACCGCACCTACAAGCGGCGCAAAGAGTTCCCCGAAGTGGTCGAAGACTTTCGCAGGACTACGGGCAAGCAGTTCGCGCCCGAAGTGGTGGTCGCGCTCTTCAGCGCCATCCTCAAAGAGCTGGACGGCGTGACCCGCGAGCGCAGGTTCGCGCGCCTGCTCGGCCGGGACTACCTCCAGCCCGCGCGGTGCCGGCCGCTCATCGTCGAACTGCTCGACGAATTGACGCGGGTCGAGCGCGCCGCCGCCGAGACGGCTTAGGGCGATTCGCAAGACTGAACATTTGTAGGGGCGGAGGACAAGTCCTCCGCCCGTCTTTGTAGGGGCGGGGCTCGTCCCCGCCCGCGTCGTGCGCAACCAAAATGTTCGCGCTGACGCGCTCATGCGGGCGGGGACGAGTCCCGCCCCTACAGTCCTGTTACACGCCCTTATTTCCCCAACCGCTCACCGGACGTAAATAAATTGGCGCCGCCGGACTCGCGTCACGGCGGCGCCAATTTTCTGGCGACTGACTTGCGTCAGGTGGGCTGAGGCCCGGTGCAGCCGGGGGCGTAGAGCGCCTCCTTCTTGAGGCTGATGACGGGGTGCTCGGCGGCTTCGGCGTTGAGGGCGAGCCATTCCTGCCACTGCTCCGGCAAAGACGCCTCCGCGAAGATCGCCTCGACGGGGCATTCGGGCACGCAGGCGTCGCAGTCGATGCAGGTCTCCGGGTTGATGTAGAGGCGGTCGGGCAGTTCGTGGAAGGCCTCCACGGGGCAGACCGCCGCGCAGTCCGTGTACTTGCAGTCCACGCAAAGCTCGGTCACGACGTAGGTCATCTTCCGTCTCCGAATAGTCTGGGGATTAACTCACCGCGAAAACCCGTCTCACCGCGGCTGTATCCGCAGGGTGAAGCTGCAAATCTCGATCTTGTCGTCGGGCACGACCTCGACCGCCTCGTCGCGCGGGATCTCACGGCCGCCGACGAGCGTCGGGTTGCGCCCGTTGGCTTTCAGCCAGTACTTGCCGCCGCCGTCGCGCGCGAGCGTGGCGTGGACGCGGCTCACCTCCGGATCGCCTTTGATCGGCAGATCGACCGCGACCGTCTTCGACCCGCGCCCGATGGTGATGTCCGACTTCGCGATGGGGACGACGGATTGCCGCACGCCGCCGCGCCACACCTCGACCGCGTAGAGCGCCTCGGGCCGCGCGCTGACGCGCGTCACGTCCGACTCGCCCTCGTCGTCGCCTACAGCGTCGCCGCCTTGCAGCGCGAGGTCGGGCGTCGTCTGCGCGCCGACCTCCGCCGGCCGCGACGTGACCATCGTGTGGCCGCTCTCGGTCGCGTCCCAGACGGGCTGCACGCGGAACTCGCTCTTGTTGAGCGTGCCGTCGACCCTCAGCTCGACGGCGAACTGTTTGGTCGCGAGCTGCGTCGAGCCGGAGATTTCGCGCGCGCGCTCGGAGAGGACGTGGAAGAGCCCCTGCTCCAGCCCGCGCCGCTTCTCGCCCTGCCAGTCCTTGTCGTCCTCGTTCGACAAATAAACGATGTATTCGGGCGGGATGTAGGTCGGCCCGCCCGGCGGCGTGAACATCTCGCGCTGCATCACGCTCTCGATCTCTCTCGCCACCTTGACCAGAAACTCCTCCCACACCCGCCGCGGCCGCGCCTGCTCGTCCACGCTGGCGAGCGGGTCTTCGTCGATCTCGCCGTCGATCCACTTCCGTATGGAATCCAGTATGCTCACTTCGCTTTGACTCCTCGCTTTTGACGACAGCTTAGCGCAGCTTCGTCCCGTCTAGCCAACCCCGCTCGGCCCCTTCGGCGTCGCCGCGCTGCGCGCCGCGCAGCACGACATCGACCTCCACCCAGTTGCCGTTCACCTGCCGGATGCGCACGCGCGAGTTGATCTCGACCATGCCGACCCGGTCGAACCTCGTGCCCGGCCCCTCGCGCAGGTTCACGTCCGTCGTCGTCGTCATCTCCCGCCCGACCTGCAAGCTCTGCTCCGCCGGCGCGCTCGCCCCGCCGCCCGAAGCCTGCGCCGCGGGCGCGCGCCGACGGCTGCTCACCGTCGAGTAGATGCCGAGCAGCAGGATCGCGAAGCCCGCGAGGAGGAGCAGGACGACGATCCAGCGCCGCGCGTGATCTTTGAAGAACGCGGGCCGCTCGCCCGCGGGCTGCGCGGCCTGACTTTTACGCGGCGCGGGCTTCGCGTCGGGGGCGCGCTCCATCGACCCGGCGGCGGGGGCCTGCGGCAACTGTCTCCCCTCGCGCCGGGCGGGCGGCGGCGGGGCGACCTCGACGGGGACGACGATGCGCGGTCGCTGCGCGCCCTGCGCCCCGCCGGTCTGCGCGCGCGTCGCCTGCGGCTCGAATTTCGCGGGCGAGGGTTCGGGCGGGAGTTCCGGCGTGCGCCCGCGCGAGGCGAGGACTTGCGAGAGCGGTCGGGTCTCTTCCGAGGCGGGGAGCTGCGAGAGCAGTTGCGTCTTCGGCATCAGCGCCTCGCTCATCTCATCCCAGAAGTCTTTCACGGACTGGTAGCGGCGTCCGGGCGCGGCCTCGGTCGCGCGCCGCATCACGCGCAGCACGTGAGTCGCCCACGGGTGCGAGGCGACCGACTCCGGCAGATCGCCGATGGGCTTTTGCGAGAAGCGGCGCGGGGCTTCGCCCGTCAGCATCGTGTAGGCGGTCTTGGCGAGCGAGTACACGTCCGCCGCGGGCGTCAGCACGCGCGCGGAGCTGTCGCCGACGCCCGGATCGAGCGGACCCGTCTGCAAGAGCGGGTGGTGTTCGGGCGCGGCGTAAACGTCGGTGCCGACGCGCGTGATGCCGCCCTCCGAGGCTTCGAGCTTCGCGACGCCGAAGTCGGCGATCTTGACGACCTGCCTGTCCGCCGTGAAGA
The DNA here is from genome assembly GCA_035537435.1 of Pyrinomonadaceae bacterium. Lineage (GTDB taxonomy): Bacteria > Acidobacteriota > Blastocatellia > Pyrinomonadales > Pyrinomonadaceae > JAIVGV01. The sequence goes on from DATLMC010000124.1 coordinate 44,546, forward strand.
GCAGGTTCTGCGGCTTGATGTCGCGGTGGATGACGCCGCTGTCGTGCGCGTGCTGGAGGCCGCCGCAGACCTGTTCGAGGTAGAAGAGCGCGCGCTCTATCGGCAGCGCGGTGTGGCGGCAGAGGTCGGCCATCGTGCCGCCCGGCAGGTATTCGAGCACGAGGTAGTGGAAGGTCTGGCCGTTGAGATCGATGGCCGTGCCGTGGCCGAGGCGGTTGATGACGTTCGGGTGGCGGACGCGGTCGAGGGCGATGGCCTCGTTGCGGAAGTTCTCGATGAGCGTGCGTTCGAGTTCGAGATCGATGGAGCCCTGGAGGAAGATGTTGAGCGCCTTGATGACGACCGTCTGCGGCGCGCTGCCCCTGGCCGCCGAGTCGCGCGCGAGGTAGACCTCGGCGTAGCTGCCGCGCCCGAGACATTCGAGCACGTCGTAGCGACCGTCGAGCCTGCACTGATGGAGTTTAAGTTCGCTCATCTCGCGCGCTTAGCTTCACGCCCCCGCTCTTAGATGCAAACGGCTACCGCAAAGGCGTCGCCGACGCCGGCGGCGACGCGGACGCCGCCGGGGAGAGGGCCGTCGTCGGCGACGCGGCGGCGGGGTTTTCGATGACGAAGCCGAGCGATTCGGTCGCCTCGCGCATGGCGACGCCGTCGCCGCCCTTCAGCGCGGCGGCGGCGAGCGCGAGGCGCGTGTCGACGGCGACGGCGTCGCGCGACGAGGCGGTCGCGCCCATCTTCTGCTCCGCCAGCTTGAGCGCGACGGTCGCGTCCTGGTGCCTGCCGGACAGGAGGAGCGCGCGCCCGTAGAGCGAGAGGAAGACCGGATCGGTCGAGTCGAGCGGCCTGCCGCCGTTCTCGCCCGCCATCCGGCTCATTTCGGTCGCGGGCGCGGCGTCCACCTGACGGCGTAAGGATTCGTAGATCGCCCCGCCCGGCGTTGGCGTCGGCGAGGGGGTGGAGATGGTCAGGGCCTCGGCCTGTGCCGCCTTCTCCTGCTGGTAGCGCAGCCCGCCGTAGAACGCCGCCGAGCCGACGATCAGGAGCAACAGGATCGTGCCGAGCCACCCGCCCGCGCGACCCGTGGGGCTCGGAGGGACGATGACCGGCCGCGTCTCGACGGTGTCGGCCTCGCGCAACTCGCCAGAGATGCGCGACTTCTTCGGCAGGGGGTTCTCACCCGAAACGGAGAGCGTGTCGAAAGTCCTCGTCGCGTTGGCGGTGGCGATTGACCCGGCCGACGCGCCGAAGGCTTTCGCGTTGCGCTCGGTGATGAGCGTCGCGTCATCGTCTCTCGCGCCGACGCCCGCCGCGCGCGCCGCGTGCGCGCCGGAGCGGACGACGACCGCCGTCAGGTTGTCTTCCGCGCCGCGCTCGAAGCAGCGCCGCTTCATCTCCTCGCACGCGGCGTCGAGCGACTCCACGTCGCGCAGGAGCGCGCCCAGCTCGCTGTCGGGGAGGTGGCGCGTGATGCCGTCGGAGCAGAGCAGGAAAGTCGTGCCGTCCTCGAAGTCGAAGGTCTTGAGATCGACTTCGACGGCCGGCTCCGCGCCGAGCGCGCGGCTGATGACGTTGCGGCTCGGGTGCGTCGCCGCCTGCTCGGCCGTCATGCGACCGGCCCTCACCTCCTCCTCGACGACGGAGTGGTCGTCCGTCTCGCGGTGGAGCACGCCCGCGGCGTCGAGGCGGTAGAGGCGGGAGTCGCCGACGTGGCCGACGGTGGCGCGGTTGCCGTCGAGGTGGAGGGCGACGACGGTCGTCGCCATCGAGGCGAGGTCTTTCTGCTCCCTGGACATCTGGTGGATCGAGGCGTTGGCGCGCTGGATGGCGATCTCCATCAGGTCCTCGGCGTCTTCGCCGATCTGGTGGTGGCGGAACGCCTCGTCCAGGACTTCGACCGCCGTCTTCGACGCGACCTCGCCCGCGTTCGCGCCGCCGACGCCGTCGGCGACGACGAAGATGCGCCGCTCGGCGTCGAGCAGGAAGGAGTCTTCGTTGTGCGGTCGCTTCTCGTTCAGACCGCGATCCGAGACCGAGGCGGTCTCCAGGATCGGTTGTGACGATGGTTCACTCATTCAACCGCCTCCGGGATGGTGATCGAGCCGCCCGCGGGGGCGGCGACGCTGCGGAAACGCTCCGGCGGACGGGCGGCCTGCGCGTCGCGCGCGTTGCGGTGCGAGAATGCCAGCAGCATTCCGAGCATAGCAAAGCTGGTGATGAGGCTAAAACCCCCGTGCGAGACGAAGGGCAGGGTGATGCCGGTCATCGGCAGCGCGCGCGTGATGCCGCCGATGTTGACGAGCGCCTGGAACCCGATGAACGCCGTGAGCCCCGCCGAGCAGAGCTTCGTGAACATGTCGCGCGCGTCAATCGCCGTGCGCACGCCCGCCGCGACGAAGACGATGAGCGCGAGGATGACGACCGCGCCGCCGACGAGCCCCAACTCTTCGCCGATGGCGGCGTAGATGTAGTCGGAGTCGGCGACGGGGATCACTTCGGCGAAGCCCAACCCCAGGCCGCGACCCGTCGTCCCGCCCGACGCGATGCCGAAGGTCGCCTGCGACGGCTGGAAGGCGATGCGGTCGAACCACACGTCGACGTTGACGGTCTTCTGCATCGCCGGGCTCTGCTCCGCCAGCTCCTTCATGCGCGCGTCGCGCGAGAGCGCGTCCTCGTAGTCCTTCTTCCACCACGCGGTGTCGGGCGACGGCGGGTCGAAGCCGTCGAGCCAGAGGTGGAAGCGCTGCTTGATGCGCGCGGGCAGCGCCGCCTGCACGGGGCGCGAGAGCGCGGGCAGAAGCGGCACCTTCTCCTGCACCGACGGCGGGAGCGAGCCGGCGACCAGCACGCCGATGACGAGCACGACCGAGCCGACGAAGACCAACAACTGGGGCCAACGGCGCACGGCGACGAGGTAGAGCGTCGCGTACGCGCCGCTGAAGACGAGCATCTGCCCGAAGTCCTGGAGGACGAAGAAGGGCAGGAAGGGGATGAGCGCCATCACCAAGAGCGGCACGATGGCCTGCGCGCGCGGCAGGCCCCAGTAGGTCTTGGCGAGGTCGCGGTAGTAAGCCGTCAGGATTCCGGCGAACCCCAGGAGGAAGGGGATCTTCGACGGCTCCCACGGCGTCATGTTGCCGAGCGCCTTGCCCGCGCTCGAAGTGGCGACCGCCGCGCCTAAGGGTACGAGCGTGGCGAGCACGACGATGAAGCTGTGGCGCTGCACCCAGTCGAGGAAGCCGTCGCGCGTGCAGGCCCAGTAGGCGCACGCCATGGCGAAGAAGGCGACGATGGGAATCCAGGTGTAGAGCGACGTGAAGGCGCTCGTCGCGGTGATGTTCGAGCGGCGGGCGATCTGCGGCGTGAGCTGCGCCTGCGACTGCGCGGGGTCTGCGGCGAAGCCCATGAACTGCTTCTTGTCGGGGCCGTAGAACTGGTTGACGAAGCGCTGGCGCAAGACCTGCGTCTTCTCGGCGCGCGCCTCCGCCTTGTTGCGCGAGTTGTACTCCGGGTCGCTGTAGAGTCGGTACTGGACTAACGCGCCGAGCGAGAAGAGCAGCACGGCGGTCGTGTAGAGCACCCAGTTGCCCTGAAACTTCATCCGCCGCGAGAGCCAGAAGAGGAAGACGAAGACGGGGACGTAGAGGAGCAGATCGCGCACCGCGCCGACGAGCGTCGGCTCGAAGCCGCGCAGCAGCGCCGCGCGGTAGACGGCGTAGTAGCCCGCGACCTGGAAGCCGAAGATGAGCAGCAGCGCCAGCAGGTGCGACGAAGCACGGTTCTTCATAGACGAAAGAAACTCCCCCTCCGGATCGGTTCACTGTCGCGCGGCGATGCGCTGGTTCGGTTTCGCCGCGGGCTTCGGCGTCGGCTGCCTGCGCGGCTGTGGCCGCTGCGGCTGGCCGGCAGGCTGACCCGGTTGGCCCGCGGGGTGACCCGCCTGGCCGAGCAGCCCCAACTCGCGCGACTTCAGGACGAGCGCGGCGGCGATGGGCGCGGCGGCCTTCGCGCCGTAGCCCCCGCCCTCGACGATGACGGCGATGGCGAGCTGCGGGTATTCGAGCGGCGCGATGCAGAGGAACCAACTGTCGATGCGCTTCTTCTCGCGGTCGATGACGATCTCCTCGTACTCGCGGATGATGTTACCGCGCCGGTCGCGCTCGTAACGCTTGACCGTCTTCGGCTCGCCCGTTTTCGGATCGTAGACCGGCACCTCCTTCTCCGCCGTGCCGGTCTTGCCGCCCGAAGTGATGCCCTGCGAGGTGACGGTGCCCGCGAAGACCGAAGTGGCCGTGCCTTCCGGCCCCTGCGTGACTAGTCCCATGATGCGGCGCATCTGCGCCGCCTGTTCGGGCCGCAGCACCTGATTGAAGACGGCGGGCGGCTGGTTCAACTCCAGCTTCGGCTTCATCAGCTTGCCTTCGAGGTTCGCCACCGTCGCCGCCACCATCGCCATCTGGATCGTGGTCATCTGCCCGGCGTAGCCCTGACCGAAGCCTTCGAGCGCGAGGTCGTACCTTCTGATCTTCGGGTTGGTGACGATGGCCGCTTCGGCCGGGGCGAGCGCGCGCGCGAGCGACGGCGCGCTGACGTTCCAGATGTCGGGGCGGCGGCGGCCCCTCGTCGTGTCGGCCGGGTCGTCGTAAGTCCCGATGCCGAGCAGTTGCGCCGCCTGCTTCAGTCGTTCGGGGCCGAGTTGCAGCGCCATCTGCGCGAAGTACTGGTTGCAGGAGACCTCGTAAGCGCGGTCGATGGCGACTCGACCGTGCACCTCGCCCGCGCCGCCGCTGTCGAAAATCGGCGGCGACCCCTGCGCGGCGTAGAAGCCCGCGCCGCTACAGGTGAACTGCGTGCCCTCGATGCCGCTGATGAAGGCGGCGATGGAGACGACCGTCTTGAAGGTCGAGCCGGGGATGTAGTAGGCGCGCAGCGCGCGGTTGACGAGCGGGCGGTCGCGCTCGTTGGCGTTCAGCTTGATCCAGCTCGCCTCGTCCTGCACCTCCTCGATGGTGTAGGAAGGGTTGCTGTACATCGCCAGCACTTCGCCGGTCTGCGGGTTGAGGACGACGACCGCGCCGTGCCGGTCTTTAAGTTGCTCGACGGCCGTCTTCTGCAACTCGCCGCTGATCGTGAGCTGCACGTCGAGGTTCGCGGGCAGCTTGATGTCGTGGCCGAGCGCCACGTCTATCGCCTCCGGCACGGCCTGGCTCGACGCGCCGAAGAGCGCGCGCTCAAGGCCGGCGTCGCCGCGCTCCGAGCCTAAGAGCTGCGCCATCTCCCGGTCGAGCGGGTACTCGCGCTCGATCTTGCCGTCGGGCTGGCGCTTGTAGAGCGCGATGGCGTTTTCGAGCTTGCCCGTGCGGTCGAGGATCCAGCCGCGCAGGGTCGACTCGGCGAGACGCCGGTTGCGCAGGTCTTTGTAAGACAGCTCCTGGAAGCGGTCGTTGGTCTCCGGCGCGTAGCGCGCCCAGTAGACGTGGAAGCCGAAGACCGCGAGCGCGAGCACGACGAAGAGCCAGCGCAGCGCGTAGAGCCCGCGGTTGGTCGAGGTCGCGCCCAGGCGCTGCCGCACTTCGGCGGGCATGTCGGCGGGCGCGACCGACGAGAGGGCGGAGCGCCGGCGGCGCATCCCGCGCACGAGCCCGAGGCCGAGCCACAGGATCATCAGCGCGAGCCCCGCCGTGTAGATCAGGCTCAGCCTCGCGGGCTGCATTTCGGGAACCGCTTGGAGCAGAAACATAAGACCTCGTGACAAGAGACAAGTGACAGGTGACAGGGAAGACAAGGCAGGACAAGTTTTTACTTGTCACCTGTCACGCGTCACCCGTCACGGCTTTCTAAACCTGACCTCCGCGTCGCCGAAGCCGACCACGTCGCCGTCTTCGAGGTGGCGCGCCTCGCCGTAGGCGATGCGTCGGCCGTTGATGAAAGTGCCGTTGGTCGAGCCCGTGTCGGAGACCAGGAGCGTCCCCTCGCGGTTCATCAGGAGCGCGGCGTGAATCTTCGAGACGCTCGGGTGGTTCAAATAGAGATCGCTGTCCGACGCGCGGCCGACGTTCAGACGCCGGCCGCCGGGTCGAACCGCGAGCGGCACCTCGACGGTCTCGCCGCCGACCGTGGCGCGCGCCAAGACCCGCACGTCCTTCGGGGCGGCGATGTCGGCGGTCGGCACGTCGACCTTCATCTCGCTGGCGCGGCGGCGCTCCTCGTCCTCGCGCTTCAGCTCCTCCTCGAACTCGCCGAAGCCGGGATCGACCGTGATGCCGCTCGTGAAGATGTCGACGGTGGTCTCGACCCCGACGGGCGCGAGCGTGCGCAGCCGCGCGTCGTTGATGTGGTCGATGGCGGCGGCGAGGATTTCGTTCTCCAACTCCTTGATCGCCTCGGTCGGGGCCTCGGAGTGCGTGCCCCACTCGACCTTGAGTCGCATCAGGTGCGGCGCGATGCGACCGCGGCGCGGGTCTTCGCGCACGCGCTCGTCGATGAGGCGCGTCATCCGCTCGATGAGGCGGGAGGTCGTGAAACTCGCCTGCGCGTCGCCCTCGCGACCGAGCTTGCGGTCGACGGCCGCGCCCATGCGGTCGAAGACGCGGCGCAGGAGGCGTTCGACGAGTGCCTCGTCGCGCTTCCCGCCGTCAGCCTTTTTCCCCGGCTTGTCCATAATCTTAAATACGCCCCGGCCGGGCGCAGGTTCGCTCGCGAGCCGACGACGGGGGAGCGAACTGTAACACGCGCGCCGCGCCGCGCGGGCCGCCGCGCGCCGCACAAAGGGGAGGGAACTGTTCGTCGAATTACGTGCTGGCTTATTCTAAGGGCAAAAGCCGTAAGTTAAAAAGGGGAAAAGGCGGGCCGGGGGCCGGCGGGGGTTTTTCAGACGAATTGGTGAAGTTTTCAGGTGAAGCCGCGCTGGCGCGCGGCCTCGTAAAGCACGACGCCGAGCGCGACCGCGACGTTCAGGCTCTCGACCGGCGCGCGCATCGGAATCCCGATCCTCTCGTCGGCGGCGGCGACTTCCCGCGCGGTCAGCCCGTCCCCCTCGGCCCCGCACAGGACGGCGTGCGCCCCGCGCCAGTCGAGTTCGGTGTGGGCTCGCGTCGCGCTCGCGTCCGTGGCGGCGATCTTAATCGAGCGCGATCTGCACCAACCCGTCACCTCGTCGAACGAAGCGCCCGTCCACAGCGGCAGGCGGAAGCTCGACCCCATCGCGCTCCGCAGGGCTTTGGGCGAGAGCAGATCGGTCGTGCCCGCCGTGGCGACGACGCCCGACGCGCCCGCGGCCTCCGCCACGCGCAGCACCGCGCCCGCGTTGGAAGGGTTGTTGACGCGGTGCAGGATGACGAGCAGGGGACGGTCGCCCACCGCGCCCTCGAAGGCGTCGCGGCCGACGGGGGGGCGGCGCGCGAGCAGGACGATCCCCTGCGGCGCCCGCGTGTCGGCGACGGATTCGAGGACGCCTTCCGAGACCTCTGTCAGAAGGGCCGTGCTGCTGCGACGTAACTCTTCGAGCAGCGGCGCGCCGCGCTCGTCGGAAGTGACGCCCTCCGTGAACAGGACATCCTCGACGCGGAGCCCGGAGCGGGCCGCCTCCTCGCACAGTCGCACGCCCTCGACGAAGATGAGATCGCGCCCGGCGCGCCCTTCGCGGACGGCGCGGGCGCGCAGGGCGAGCGAATTTTTGCGACTCGTGATCAAAACCGATTTAAAACTTCGGCGGCGCGGCCGGGCCTTTACGCGACGGCGCGGCGCGTTGTACAAAATCACGGTGCGGCGACGAATGGGCGGGGGTGATTATAGTTGAAGAGGCGCGTCTTGGCCGCCGTGGACGACATTTTCTTCGCGTCGAAGATTCGCGCGGCGGCGGAGGCGTCGGGCGTCGAGTACGACTCGGCGCGCACGGTCGAGTCGGCGGCGGCGAAAGCCAGATCGGATCCGCCCTCGCTCGTCGTCGCAGACCTGCACGGGCTGCGCTGCGATCCCTTCGCGCTCGCGGAAACTTTCAAGGCGGACGCGGCGCTGCGCGCCGTTCCGCTCCTCGGCTTCTTCTCGCACGTCCAGACGGAGCTTCGCGACCGCGCCCTCGCCGCGGGCTTCGACCGCGTCCTGGCGCGGTCAACTTTCAGCAGCCAGCTCGCAAATATACTAGGCGAATTGCCCGACTAGAGCCTGTCAACTTCGGGCACGAGAAATACTTTGCTATTGTGAGCTAAAGGGCATACTGTCCTTCTCGCCGAGTCAAAGTCCTCACTATCCATACTTCAGCCATGCTCTACCAGTCGCTAAGTATAAGGAGCCTCCCCACGAAACCCACGCGGTCTGTCCTCGCCTCCTCATTCTCATGTGCTGTTCCGTCCTGCTGCTCACGACCCCGCCCCAACGCGCCCGCGCTGACGATGAAATTATCATCGAGGGCGGCTGTAGCGGCACCGAATGCCAGAAGTGCAGTTGTAGAAGAAACGATTGCCTCATCGCATGCGGGTCGAACAATAATTGCATCCTAAATTGTAACAACAACTACGGGTACTGCGTTGGACTCCATAACTGCGGGCCGGAGTGAGTTGCTAAATCCGGCCCTGTTGTCACCTTAGACTAATCCCCCAACAGATTTAATGCGGGGTCATGAGTTTAGAAGGGTGACAACAAAGCCGGGTGTTATTCGGGGTGACGCCCGGTCTGACGATCAGCTCATTCGGGACTGCAACTAAGGAATACATCCTTCAATATGAAGACTCTGCTAAAGGTGACTAAGAGTTGTTCGCTTCTACTGTTTAGCCATCTTCTTCTGTTCGGGGGCTTGAGGGGTTCGTCGCGGCGATTAAAGAATCACAAGTCAGCGGGCAGCCTCTTCAAATAGATTACGACAACCTGGGCTATCTTTACTGCGAATATTTGCGCCAGATTCGCCGCATCGTCGAAAAAAGCGCGCCCGACAAGTCAGAGTACGTTGACTCGGCCCTCCGGCAGATCGCCGCCGTGTTGCCCGACAAGTGGCTGGACGCGGCGAGCCGGATGCCCCTCAGACTGACGCCCGAACAGGCTTCGCAAGAGTTGGAGCGCACCCTTGAGATAAAGGACGCGGAGAGGCGCGACGCCCGGCTGGCAAACTTCAGCCTCCGCGCCCTCGCAGGCTTTTTCACGAAGGAGCGACGGCTTGAGCTGGCTGCTTCGGCGATAGATGCGATCCGCGACCCCGAACTGAAAGCGATTATCAGAGATCAGTTTTTGATGACGGACATCGGGATGAAGATCGAGGAGGGCAGCGTCGCTTCCGCGATGGAAAAAGCCGGGACGGTTAGCAACCCGCTGTGGCGCGCGTGGACGCTGATGGCGGTCGGCTACGCCCTGACGAAGCAGCCGGGCGACGCCGTCCAGCTTTACGAGAGCGCGGCTCAGACCCTGGAGAAGTGCCCCCCGACGCTGCGGAGGGTGGAAGTGGCTTTCAAGCTGGCTGAGTTGTGGGGCGAGCGTGATCCGACGCGGGCTTTCGAGGTCTTGTCGCGGGCGGTCGGATACGCCAATCAGATCAAACAGCCCGACCTGAGCCCGCTGTTCGAAAAATATCACCTGCCCGGTTCCTACGCCGCCATCGGCAAGCTCGCTCTACAGCCCGGAATCGAACTGGCGGACGCGGGCGACGTGCCGCTCGGCGACGGCGTCGGGAAAGTGACTCAACTCGATTGGGCGCAGACCGAATACCTCTCGCGCAAGATTCAGGAGACCCCGCTCCGCCTGCGCTTCCAGCTCAAAATGTGTGAAGCCGGGCTCCGGCCACAAGCCTTGCGCGCCGCGCAACCACCCTCGTCTTAATAACCTCACCCCACGGGCGCGGGCGTGACGACCTCGTGGATGGCGCGCACGTCGGCGACCAGTTGCTCGTACTGTTCGAGCGTGAGCGCCTGCGCGCCGTCCGAGAGCGCGCGCTCGGGCTGGTCGTGAACCTCGATGATGAGGCCGTCGGCGCCGACGGCGACGCCCGCGCGCGCGAGCGGCCCGACCAGGGAGTGGTGGCCCGTGCCGTGCGAGGGATCGACGACGACCGGCAGGTGCGAGACGCGGCGCACGGCCGGGACCGCCGAGAGATCGAGCGTGTTGCGCGTGTGCTGCGTGAAGGTGCGGATGCCGCGCTCGCAGAGGATGACGTTGTAGTTGCCCTCCGACATGACGTACTCGGCGGCGAGCAGCCACTCGTCGAGCGTGGCGGACAGGCCCCGCTTGAGCAGGACGGGGAGGTGCGAGCGGCCGGCGCGGCGCAGCAGAGAGAAGTTCTGCATGTTGCGCGCGCCGAGCTGGATCACGTCGGCGTAGCGCTCGACCATGTCCACGCCGTGATCGTCCAGGGCCTCCGTGACGATCTTCAAGCCGTAAGCCTCGCGCACCTCGGCGAGAATCTTCAGGCCCTCCTCGCCGAGACCCTGGAAGGCGTAAGGGGAGGTGCGCGGCTTGAACGCGCCGCCGCGGAAGAAGCGCGCGCCGCTGCGCCGCACCGCCTCGGCGACGGCGAAAGCCTGCGCGCGGCTCTCGACCGCGCACGGCCCGGCGATGATCGCCAGCTCCTCGCCCCCGATGGCCGCGTCGCCCACGCGCACGACCGTCTTTTCGGGTCGCAGATCGAGCGTGATCAGTTTGTAGGGCTTCGTCACGCGGATCGCCTCGCCGACGCCGGGCAGGTTCTCGAAGTGCGAGGGATCGACCGCGCCCTGGTTGCCGGTGACGCCGATGGCGGTGCGCGTCGCGCCCGGCAGGGGGTGCGCGCGGAAACCCAGCTCTTTGACGACGCGGAGCACGTCCTCGATCTCGCGCTCCGTCGCGTCGGCTTTCATGACGATTAACATAATTGCTCCGTTCGGCGGCTGCCGTGGCGCGTCAGAGCGCCCGCGCGGGTTCAGCCGGAAGTCTCAATATAACTGACTTCCAACTCCAACCAAAGTCCACTCCTCTGATCCGTCTTCGCGCCTCCAGCGTGAAATTTTTTGAAGTCTCGCGCTGGGGGCGCTGGAGGCGCGGAGAGGAGAGCGGCTCACATTCTGTCCGGGACTTCGATGCCGAGCACGGTCAGGGCGTCGGTCAGGCGGTCGCGCGTGAGTGAGGCGACGCAGATGAGGACGTTGCGGCGGGCGGCGTTCTCCTCCGCGAGGATGCGGTGGCGGTGGTAGAAGAGGTTGAAGGCGCGCGCGAGCTGGAAGGCGTACTTCGCCAGGTGCGCGGGCTCGGCCTGCGCCGCCGCCTGCGCGAGCGCGTCGTCGAGCCGACTGCCGAGCGAGACGAGCGACCACAACTCGTCGCCGCCCTCGCCCGAAAAGACCTCGCGAATCTCCCCCGCGCTCTTCTCGTCGCCGGCCGCGCCGCCGACGAACTGTGAGGCCCCGGCGCGGCTCGCCTCGTCGAGCTTGCGGAAGATGGAGTTGGCGCGCACCGCGGCGTACTGGCAGTAAGGCCCGGTCTCGCCCTCGAAGGAGAGCGCCTCCTTGAAGTCGAAGGCGATGATCGAGTTGCGCGTCCACTTGAGCAGGAAGTAGCGGAGCGCGCCGACGGCGATCAGGTGGGCGGTCTTGCCCCGTTCGTCGTCCGCGAGTTCGGGGTGGCGCGCGGCGACCTCGGCCAGCGCGCTCGACTCGATCTTGTCGATCAGATCGTCGGCCTTCACGCCCAGTCCCCGCCGCCCGCTCATCTCGATGTGCGCGCGCGCGCGATCCTCCTGGCTCAACTCGATGCCGAGCTCTTCGCACGCGGCGGGCGAGAGCGCGACGACCTCGTAATCCAGGTGGACGCTCGCCTCGTGCGCGGCCTGCGAAGTGACGGCCGCCGTGCCCTTCTGCACCACCTCCTGCGTGTACGACTGCCGCGTGTCGATGACGTTGTAGACGACGCGCCCGCCGCCGAAACCGGGTCGCCCCGCCGCGTCCGCGTCCTCGCCTTCGTCGCTCGTCGTCATCCAGACCCTGTGGCCGTCCTCGTAGGTGTGGAAGGACTTGTAGCGGAAGTCGAGGCCCAGCTCGCCGAGCTTCCACAGTTGGTAGGCGATGTCCTTGCCCGCGTAGGTGACCGTGCCGTTCGAGCGGACGATGATCTTGTCGGCCTCGTGCTCGTCGGTGCTCGCGTGCAGGTCGGTCGGGAGCACCCAGCAGCCGGCGTGCCTGCCCTCGGTCTCGAAGCGGATCGCGCCCGTCTCCTTCAGGCGCTCGAAGGCGCGCTGCCAGAAGCCGAGCTTGAGGATGTCCGACTCGCGCGGCAGCAGATCGTACTGGATGCCGAGCCGCAGCATCGTCCTCAGGTGGCGCTCGACGACGCGCGTGGCGACGTAGTCGGCGAGTTCGGCGGTCGGGTTGTCGCCCGCTTCGAGCGCGTGCAGCGTCTCGACGCGCAGCTTCAACAGCTCTGGATCGGGCTTCGCTTCGGGGTCGTCGTGGCGGTAGAAGAGGCCGACGCGCGCGTACAAGTCCCAGCAGTAGAAATCGAAGGGGCGTTCGGGCGGCAGCCCTTCGTCGAGCCGGCGCACGTCGGCGAGCGTCATGTGTTCGAGGTGTGTGAAGCCGACGACCACGTCCGCGACCTGCACGCCGGTGTTGTCGATGTAGTTGTCCACCTCGACCGACTCGCCGGCGGCGCGCAGGATGCGCACGAACGTGTCGCCGAGCACGGCGTTGCGCAGGTGCCCGATGTGCGCCGCCTTGTTCGGGTTGACGTTCGTGTGCTCGACTATCACTTTCCCCTTCGAGCCTTCCGATTCGCGCCCTTGCTCAGCACTAATCCCTTCAACAGTCTCTTCCCGTCCCGCCAGGCTCGCGAAGACGGCGGCGCGGTCGTAGAAGACGTTGATGTAGCCCGCGCCGGCGACCTCGGCGCGCGCGACGCCCGTCTCCCGCTCCAGGGCGGCGCGCAACTCTTCGGCGATGGCGCGCGGGTTGGCCTTCTCGCCCGTCGCCTGCTTGATGCGCTTCGCCAACTCGAAGGCGACGGGGAAGGCGAGATCGCCCAGCTCCGTGCGCGGCGGCGTTTCCGCGCCGATCTTTTCGAGCGCGACGTTGAAACGCTCACGCGCGGTGGCGCGCACGCGCTCGCGCAAGGTCTCGGCGAGGTCGGAAGGCGTCAGTTTCTCGTTCATCATCTGGTTGCCCGGCGTTCGTCTTCACCGGACTGAATCCAGCGCGCCGGAAAAGTGGGAAGTATAGCGCAACCGTTTTGCGCGCGCCTAACCGTAGTGCGCCGGAAGTCGTCTGCTTGACACCGCGCCGCCGCGCTCTGCTACCATCGCGGACGACTCTCGATGAGCGCGCGCACACAGACAGACGCCCTCGAAGAAGTCCGCGCGAGGCTGCGGGCGGCGCGGCGCGTCTTCGCGCTGACGGGCGCGGGCGTCTCGGCCGAGAGCGGCGTGCCGACCTTCCGCGGCGGCGGCGACGCGGCGGTCTGGAAGGGGATGCCGTTCTACGAAATCTCCTCCGCGGGGATGGTCGAGCGCGATCTGCCGGAGGTCTGGGCCTGGTTCGACTACCGCCTCGGCGTCCTCACAGACTTGCGGCCGAACCCGGCGCACGCGACGCTCGCGCGCTGGCAGGACCGATTCGATCAGTTCACGCTCGCCACGCAGAACGTTGACGGGCTGCACCGCGCCGCCGGATCGCGCGACGTGCTTGAGCTGCACGGCAACGTCTGGACGGCGCGCTGCGCGACCTGCGACGCCCGCGCCGATGTCCGCGCGCTCGGACAGAGCGCGCGGCCGCCCGCGTGCCCCGGCTGCGGCTCGCCGATGCGCCCCGACGTGGTACTGTTCGGCGAGATGGTGCCCGCGGGAGTCTTCCAACGCGCCGCCGCCGCGGCTTCGCGCTCGGAAGTCTGCTTCGTCGTCGGAACGTCGGCGATAGTCTACCCGGCGGCGGGCCTGCCCGCAGTCGCGAAGCGCGCGGGCGCGTTCCTCGTCGAGATCAACCCGGAGGAGACGCCGCTCACGGAGTTGTGCGACGTACGCTTGCGCGGGCGGGCGGGCGAGTTGCTGCCGCGTCTGGACGACTGATGAGAATCCTCTACTTCGACTGCTTCGCCGGCGCGAGCGGCGACATGATCCTCGGCGCGCTCGTCGGCGCGGGCGCGGACCCCGAAGCCCTGCGCGAACAGCTCCAACTGCTCGACGTTTCCAACTTCGACGTTTCGTTCTCGACGGTCGACCGCTCTGGCATCAGCGCGACGCGCGCCCACGTCAGCACGGACGACGAGCAGGAGCATCGCCACCTCAGCACCATCCTCAAGATCATCGACCGCGCGCGCCTCCCCGCGGGCGTGAAGGCGCGCGCCGCGTCCGTCTTCACGCGCCTCGCCGAGGCGGAAGCGCGCGTCCATCACGTGCCCGTCGAGAGTATCCACTTCCACGAGGTCGGCGCGATGGACGCGATCATCGACGTGGTCGGCGCGTGCGTCTGCTTCGACCTGCTCAAGATCGAGCGCTTCGCCGCCTCACCCCTGCACGTCGGCAGCGGGACGGTCGAGATGGCGCACGGGCGTTTCCCCGTCCCGCCGCCCGCGGTCGTCGAGCTGCTGCGCGACGCGCCGACCTACGCGACCGACATCGCGGGCGAGCTGGTGACGCCGACCGGCGCGGCGATCATCTCGACCGTCTGCGACTCCTTCGGCGCGATGCCCGCGATGCGCGTCGCGAGCGTCGGCTACGGCGCGGGCGGGCGCGAGTACGAGCGCTTCCCGAACGCGCTGCGCGTGATGGTGGGCGAGGCCGAGGGCGAGGCCGCGGACGAGCGGCTGTACATGGTCGAGACGAACCTCGACGACGTTTCGCCGCAAGTCCTCGGCCACCTGATGGAGCGCGCCTTCGAGCGCGGCGCGCTCGACTGCTACTTCACGCCCGCGCAGATGAAGAAGAACCGCCCCGGCGTGCTCGTCTCCGTGCTCTGCCGCCCCGCGGAGCGCGAGTCGATCTACAAACTACTCTTCGACGAGACGACGACCATCGGGGTGCGCTCGCACGAGGTCGAGCGGCGCGCGCTGCCGCGCGAGTCGGTGCTGGTCGAGACGCAGTTCGGCGCGATCCGCGTCAAGGTCGCGCGCTCCGAGGGGCGCGTCACCAACGCCACGCCCGAGTACGACGACTGCCGCGCCGCCGCGCGCAAGTTCGACGCGCCCCTGCGCGACGTGGAGGCGGCGGCGCGCGCCGCGTTCTTAAAGACCGTGACGGGTGACAGGTGACAGGAAGAGCCGTAACAGGTAAACCGTGACAGGTGACAAGATCAAGACTCGCCTTACCTGTCACTTGTCACCTGTCACCTGTCACGGAGGTTGATCTATGAGCGCAGGATTCTCGGCGACCGAGCCGGACGGGGACGGCGAAGGAGTGAAAAACGCGGGCGTCGATCTCGACAAGATCGCGGCGGGCGTGCGGCTCATCCTCGAAGGCATCGGCGAAGACCCGGAGCGCGCGGGCTTGCAGCGCACGCCCGTGCGCGTCGCGGAGATGTACGCCGAGCTGACCGCGGGGATGCGCGAAGACCCGCGCGCCCACGTCGCCGCGCTGCCGGGCGACAAGCACGACGAGATGGTGATCGTCAAAGACATCCACATCGCGTCCGTGTGCGAGCACCACCTCGCCCCCTTCGTCGGCCGCTGCCACATCGCCTACATCCCGAAGGACGGGCGCATCGTCGGGCTCTCGAAGCTCGCGCGGCTCGCCGACACCTTCTCGCGCCGCCTCCAGGTGCAGGAGCGGCTGACCTCCGAGATCGCCGACACGCTCTTCGAGGGCCTGAAGCCCGTCGGCGTGATGGTCGTCGTCGAAGCCGAGCACACCTGCATGACCGTGCGCGGCGTGAAGAAGCCCGGCGCGCTCACCATCACGTCGGCGCTGCGCGGCGGCTTCCGCCACGACCCGCGCACGCGCGCCGAGGCGATGGCGCTGATTCGCGGCAGGGAGTGAGACCCGCGCACGTTGCGCGTTAATTGTCCGTCGTCCGTAGTCAGTTGTCCGTTGCTATTTGTCTGGGCAGGGCTGTTGATGAATAATGTCACCCGCTCATAACTCAAGAATGACTGAAGCGAAGGACGGTTGTCAGGAATAACAACTGACCACTGACCACTGACCACGGACAAAAGACAACTGACCACGGACAACCGACAATTGATGAAAACTTTTTACGTCACCACCCCCATCTACTACGCCAACAGCCTGCCGCACCTCGGTCACCTCTACACGACCGTCGTCGCCGACTGCGTCACGCGCCACCGCCGGCAGCGCGGCTACGAGACCTACTTCCTGACGGGGACGGACGAGCACGGCGTCAACGTCCAGCGCGCCGCCGAGAAGGCCGGGCGCACGCCGAAGGAGCACGTCGATTACGTCGTCGGCGAGCTGAAGAAGATGTTCGCCGCCTACCGGCTCGACGCCGCCGGCGGCGGCTACGACATCTTCATGCGCACGACCGAGCCCTTCCACTACGAGGGCGTCGCGAACCTCTGGCGCAAGATCGCGGCGGCGAAGACGCCGAAGGGTAGGGAGGCGATCTACAAGGGCTTCTACGAGGGCTGGTTCTGCGCGCCGTGCGCGACTTTCAAGACCGAGGAGGAGTACGTCAAGCCCGAAGGGGAAGGCGACGCGCCGCTCTGCGCCATCCACGAGTCGCCGCTCGACCGCGTCTCCGAGGAGAGCTACTTCTTCCGCCTCTCCGACTACGGCGACGCCCTGCTCGCGCTCTACGAGTCGCGCCCCGAGTTCGTCCGCCCCGAAGCCCGGCGCAACGAGGTCGTCAGCTTCGTCAGCCGCGGGCTGCAAGACCTCTCGGTGAGCCGCCTGAAGTCTTCCGTCTCCTGGGCGATCCCCGTGCCCGACGATCCGGCGCACACGATCTACATCTGGCTCGACGCGCTGACCAACTACGTGACCGCCATCGGCTGGGGCAACGAGGAGCGCGAGCGCGCCGTCGGCTTCGAGAAGTTCTGGCCCGCCCTGCACCTGATGGCGAAGGACATCCTGCGCCAGCACGCCGTCTACTGGCCCGCCTTCCTGATGGCGGCCGGGATCGAGCTGCCCGTCGCCGTCATCGCGCACGGCATCTGGCTCGACCGTGAAGGGCGCAAGATGTCGAAGACGCTGCGCAACTCGGTCGATCCGATGCAGCTCGTGCGCCACTTCCAGCGCGACGCCGTCCGCTACTTCCTCCTGCGCGAGATGGTCTTCGGCCAGGACTCGCGCTTCAGTCACGCCTCCCTCGTCGAGCGCGCCAACAGCGATCTCGCGAGCGGCCTCGGCAACCTCGCCGCGCGCACGCTCACGATGATCGGCCGCTACTGCGACGGCGCGATCCCCGCGGGCGACATCGAGGAAGGGAAGCGTCTGCTCGCGAAGCGCGCGGGCGTCGAGGCTGACGCACAGGGGGTGGCCTCGGCGCTCGCGCTCGCGCGCGACCAGTTCGCGCAGCAGTTCGACGATTTCGCCTTCAGCCGCGCGCTCGAAACCGCGTGGGCGATCATCTCGCGCGCCGACAAGATGATCTCGGACGCCAAGCCGTGGGAGCTGGCGAAGTCGGGAGAGCAGCGCGAGACTCTGAACGCCGTGCTCTACCGCGCCGCCGAGACGCTGCGCTGGCTCGCCGTGATGCTCTACCCGTTCATGCCCGAAACGATGTCCGCCCTCTGGTCGCAGCTCGGACAGTCGGACGACATCGAAAAAACAGATCCGCTTCAACTGACCTGGGGAGGCACGCGAGCCGGGACGCGCGTGGGCGAGATCGCCCCGCTCTTCCCGCGCCTCGATAAAATTAAAGTCATGTCAGAAATCGAAAAAGAGAACCCGCCGCAGCAAGTCTCTCAAACTCAAACGGGCGAGACGGGCGCGGCGCGCGCGACCGAAGCCGACGCCGTCCCCGGCTCGCCGAGTGTGGGGGAGACGCTGGTCGCGCCGCCCATGCGCGGCGCGACGGAAGCCGACGCAGTTCCGGCCGCGGCGCAATCCTCCGCCGGGCAGCCGGCCGCCGAGGGCGTCGCGCAGATCGGCATCGAGGACTTCGTGAAGGTCGAGTTGCGCGCCGGCGAGATTCTGACGGCCGAGCGCGTGCCGAAGTCTGACAAGCTGCTGCGCTTCACCGTCGACCTGGGCGAGCCGCAGCCGCGGCAGATCCTCGCCGGGATCGCCGAGCACTACGAGCCGGAGAAACTCGTCGGCCGCAAGATCGTAGTCGTCTCGAACCTCAAGCCGCGCAAGCTCCGCGGCTTCGAGTCGCAGGGCATGGTGCTCGCCGCCTCCGCCGGCGAAGAGGGCCGCCCCGTCCTCGCCACCTTCGCCGAGGACGTGCCGAACGGAACAAAGCTCAAGTAAGGCCGTAAACAGTAAACCGTAACAGGTGACAAGAAAGATAAAAGCCGCGGCTTTCCTCCTGTCACCTGTCACGGTTTACCTGTCACGCTCTGATGTTCATCGATTCCCACGCGCACATCGACGGCGAGGAGTTCGACGCGGATCGCGACGAGGTGATCGCGCGGGCGCGCGCGGCGGGCGTCGAGGCGATTCTGAACGTGGGCACGGGCGATCCGCACGGCGGGAGTCTGGAGCGCGCGGTCGAGTTGGCGGAGCGGTACGAGCACGTCTACGCGGCGGTCGGCGTGCACCCGCACGACGCGAGGCTGTTCGACGACGCGGCGGCCGAGCGCGTGCGCAAGATCGTCCAGGGCTCACGGCGCGTCGTCGCGTGGGGCGAGATCGGGCTCGATTACCATTACGACAACTCGCCGCGCGAGGCGCAGCGCGAGGTCTTCCGCAGGCAGTTGCGCATGGCGCGGGAGGAAGGGCTGCCCGTCATCATCCACTCGCGCGAGGCCGACGAGGACACGGTCGGGATTCTCGAAGAGGAGTGGCGCGGCGCGGCGCGCGCGGGCGTGCTGCACTGCTTCGGCGGCGGCCCGTGGATGGCCGAGCGCGCGCTCGCGCTGGGCTTCTACGTCTCCTTCGCCGGGACGGTCACGTTCAAGAAGGCCGAGCCGCTGCGCGAGGTCGCGCTCCGCGTGCCGCTCTCGCGCGTGCTCGTCGAGACGGACTGCCCGTTCCTCGCGCCCGTCCCGTTGCGCGGGCGGCGCAACGAGCCGGCGTTCGTCGTCGAGACCGCGCGCTTCCTCGCGAAGCTGCGGGGCGAGGGCGTGGAAGAGTTCGCCCGCGCCACTTCGTCGAACTTCGGGCGGCTGTTCGATCCCCCCGCCGCGGGCGAGTGAGCGCGCCCGTGAAGGCGGGCGACTACTCTGCAAAACAAAGTATCCGGCCGCTTTCGCAACGTTTGAGTTAATGTTATAAAGAATCGGCTCGCGCAATCGCGGCCCTATGCGGCTCCCGCGGCGACGCGCGACGCGCCTCCGACATCTCGTATGAGCACATCCGGTCATCTCGCCGCCCTCGAAGAGCCGCAGGTCACGGCGGCGCGCATCTTCAGTCTCATCGCCCCGGAACTGGCGCTCGTCGAGGAGGAGTTCGAGCGGCAGGCGCGCTCGAACATCCAGGTCATCTCTTTCATCGGCGAATACCTGCGCGCGTCGGGCGGCAAGCGCGTGCGCCCCGCGCTCACGCTGCTCGCGACCTACGCCGTCGGCGGCGACGGCTCGCGCCAGAACGCGGTTCGGCTCGCGACCGTGATGGAGTTCCTGCACACGGCGACGCTCGTCCACGACGACATCATCGACAACGCGGAGACGCGCCGAAACCTCCCCTCGATCAACTCGCGCTTCGGCAACCAGACCGCCGTGCTCATGGGCGACTGGCTCTACATGTCCGCGTTCGAGACGAGCCTGCAAGAGCGCTCGCTCCCCGTCCTCGACATCCTGACCGCCGTCACGCGCAAGATGACCGAGGGCGAACTCCTCCAACTGACCACGCTCGGCCGCTGCGACCTGACCGAAGAGCTTTACTTCGACATCCTCTTCCGCAAGACGGCGTACCTCTTCGGCGCGTGCTGCGAGATCGGCGCGCTCCTCGGCCTGGCTAACGACGAGTCCCGGCGCGCGCTCGCCGACTACGGGCTCAACCTCGGCGCGGCCTTCCAACTCGTCGACGACCTGCTCGACTTCACCGCGGACGACGACGCGCTCGGCAAAGCCGCCGGCGTCGATCTGCTGGAAGGGAAGCTCACCCTGCCGCTCATCTACCTGCTCGAAAAGGAGCCGGGCCGGCGGGCCGAGGTGCAGTCGGTGATGCGCGGAGGGACTTACGAGGCCGTCCCGCGCGTGCGCCTCGTCGCCGCCGCCGAGCAGGCGGGCGCGCTCTCGGAGGCCCGCGCGCGCGCCGCGGAGTTCGCCGAGTCGGCGCGCGACGCACTCGAAATCTTGCCGCCCTCTCGGTATCGGGACGCGCTCGCCGCGCTCCCGACTTTCATCCTCGAACGCGACAAGTGAAAACGTGATGAATGCGGAACGCGGAATGATGAGTTAAAGCCGCCCGACGGATGGTTCCCATTCGTCGCTCCGCACGCACCGTCCATCATTGGTCTGATTATGGCTGACGACAACCTGCTGGCGACGCTCGAACAGAGTCTGCGCTCGACGCGGATGACGCGCAACCGCCTCGCCGCGCGCCTCGCCGATCTCGAACTGGAGGCGGAAAAACTCCGCACCGAGATCGGCGAGATGGACGCCATCGCGAGCCAGACGCAGGCGGCGATGTATCGCATCCTCTCGTCGGTGCTCACGCGCTCCGCGCCCGCGCAGCCGACCGACACCGAGATCGAGTTCGCGCTGCGCCACGACGAGGCGATGGCCGCCCAGTCCGCGCCGCAGCCGCCCCTGACGCGGCCCCAGCCCGCCGCGTACCCGACCGCCACGCGGCAGGCGCTGCCGCCCATCCGCTCCGACATCGAGGTCAAGAGCGACCGCTTCAACGACCGCACGATCCCGCAGGCGACCGCGCTCATCCTCCGCGAGGCGGGAGCGCCCCTGCACGTCAACGAGATTTACAACCGCCTGCTCGAAGGCGGCTTCAACTTCACGGGGCATCACCCGACGATCAGCATCGCCGTCTCGCTCAACCGCAACCGACGCTTCCGCAAAGTCGCCCCCGGCACCTTCGATCTCACCATCCGCGACGCGGCACAGGCATCTTGAAAGCAGAGGTCAGGGCTCAGAGGTCAGTTAAACGCGCGCTGTTTTTAACCGACTTCTGATCTCTGACCTCTGACCACTGACCTCTATTCGTATGCGCGCAATGATTCTCGCCGCGGGGTACGGGACGCGGCTGTGGCCCCTGACCATCGACCGCGCCAAGCCCGCGCTGCCGTTCATGGGGCGACCGCTCGTCGGCTACGTCGCCGAATACCTCGCGCGCCACGGCTGCCGCGAGGTCGCCGTCAACCTCCACCACAGGCCCGAGTCCGTCCGCGCCGCGCTCGGCGACGGCAGCCGCTTCGGCGTGCGCCTCAGTTACGTCGAAGAGCCCACCATCCTCGGCACGAGCGGCGCGCTCGACAACGCGCGCGAGTTTTTCGCAAAAGACGAGCCGTTCGCCGTCGTCAACGGCAAGATCGCGACCGACATCGACCTCCACGCCGCGCTCGGCACGCACCGCGAGGCGGGCGCGCTCGCCACGCTCGTCCTGCGCGAGAACGCCGCGCGCGAGAGGTACAGCACCGTGGACGTGCGGGGCGGGCTCGTCCTCGGATTCGGCGCGCACCCCCAAACGTCCGATCACGCCGGGGGCGCGGGCGTGCCGCTGATGTTCACCGGCATTCAAATCCTGGAGCCGCGCATCTTCGAGTTCATCCCGCGCGGCGTCTTCTCGCACACGACGACGGACGTTTACCCGCAGGCGATCGCGCGCGGCGAAAAGATCGCGGCGCACGTCGCCGGGGGGAAGTGGTACGAGCTTTCGACCATCCCGCGCTACCTCGACACGAGCGTCGCACTCATGCGCGACGAGCAACGCGCCGTCGAGACGGGGACGGGCTCGCGCGTCGAGCCGGGCGCGGAAGTTTCCGACGCCGTGCTGTGGGAGGATGTGCGCGTCGAGCCGGGCGCGCGCGTGCGCCGCGCGGTGCTAGGCGCGGGCGTCGAGGTGCGAAGCGGCGACGACTTTGAAGACGTGGCGGTCGTCCGCGCCGAACTCGTCCGCGGCTCGGAGCGGCCGGCGAAGGCGCTCGACGGCGAGACGCGCGGCGACAATTTTGTCGTCAAACTGCCCCGGTGATACAATCCGCACGCTCCCGCTTTCAA
The DNA here is from genome assembly GCA_035537435.1 of Pyrinomonadaceae bacterium. Classification (GTDB taxonomy): domain Bacteria; phylum Acidobacteriota; class Blastocatellia; order Pyrinomonadales; family Pyrinomonadaceae; genus JAIVGV01. The sequence continues at coordinate 66,716 of DATLMC010000124.1, forward strand.
GTTGTTTCTGACCGTCGCGAGCGCGCCGCCGCTAACGCCTCGCACGCGGCGCGCCCGGCGGGCTTGGAGCCTCAGCGCCTTCTTGCGTCACATGAGCCACCCGTCCAGCATCACGACCAACGCCTTCGCCGCCACGGCGCACGAGCGGATCGCCGACTACGTCCGCCGCGCGGGGGGCGACGCGGGCTCCCTGGTCGCGCTCACGCCCGACGCCTCGACGCGCGAATACTTCCGCATCCCCTGGCGCGGCGGGACGGCGGTCGCCGCGGTCTACCCCGAACCTTTCGATCCGGAAGTTCACCCCTTCATCGACGTGACGCGGCTCTTCGAGGCGGCCAACCTCCCCGTGCCCGCCATCCTCGACGTTGATTCATCGACCGGCATCATCGTGCAGGAAGACCTCGGCGACCGGCAGTTGCGGCGCGTCTTCGAGTCGGCGTCGGGGAAAGCGCGCGAGACCTACGTCGGTCGGGCCATCGCGTTGATCGCGGACATCCAGGCGGCGACGCCCCTCGCCTACGAGCGACACTCCATCGCGAGCCGCCTCGCCTTCGACGAGGCGAAGCTCGCGTGGGAGATGGACTACTTCGTCGAGCACTACTTCGGCAGCTACCGCCGCGAACGACTCTCGCACGGCGCGGAGGCGGAGCTGAGGGCCGAGTTGAACGACATCGCTTCGGAGCTCGCCGCGCGACCACGCGTGCTCTGCCACCGCGACTTCCACACGTCGAATCTGATCGTCGACGCGCAAGAGCGCCTGCGCGTCATCGATCATCAGGACGCGCGGATGGGTCCCGCCAGTTACGATCTCGTCTCGCTGCTGCTCGACCGCCAGACGGCCCCCCCTTCGCTCGCCGAGATCAGGCAGCGGCGGCTCCTCTTTCTCGAAGAGCGCGGGCGGCGCGGGCTCGAAGCGATCACGGCGGACGACTTCTCCGGCGAGTTCCGCCTGATGACCGTCCAGCGGTGCCTGAAAGCCTGCGGCACCTTCTCGTACCAGACGGGGGTGGGCGGGCGCGCGGAGGCTTACGAGCATTTCATCCAGCCGATCCTCCTCATCGCCCTACAGGCCGCCGAGTGGCTCAACCGTTTCCCCGCGCTGCGCCGCACGCTCGGCGCGCGCGTCCGCCCCGGCGCGGTGTAAAATCGGGCGCGCACGTAAAATTGATCGCGAATCCTGAACCCAAAATTTTTTAGCACCGAACGCGGGGCGCGGATTAAAAAGATGTCAACTCAACTCACGGCCGACAAGTCACACGTCTACATCAGCGATCTGGCGCGCCACGCCGGCGAGGAGGTCACGCTCCGCGGCTGGCTCTACAACCTGCGTTCGAGCGGCAAACTGCTCTTCCCGCAACTGCGCGACGGCACGGGGCTCGTCCAGTGCGTCGTCTTCAAGAAGAACGTGCCGGAGGAGGTGTTCGACGCGCTCAAGGGGCTGGGGCAGGAGAGCGCCGTCGTCGTGCGTGGGACGGTGCGCGCCGACGAGCGCGCGCCCGGCGGCTTCGAGATCGACGTGACGCGGGCCGAGGTCGTGCAGGCGGTCGAGGGCTACCCGATCACGCCGAAGGAGCACGGCACAGAGTTTCTGATGGATCACCGCCACCTCTGGCTGCGCTCGCGCCGCCAGCACGCGATCCTCAAAGTCCGCCACACCATCGTCCGCGCCGTGCGCGACTTCTTAGACTCGGACGGCTTCACGCTCTGCGACACGCCGATCCTGACGCCCGCCGCGTGCGAGGGCACGACGACCCTCTTCGAGCTGGACTACTTCGGCGAGGAGAAAGCCTACCTCTCGCAGTCGGGCCAGCTCTACAACGAGGCGACCGCCGCGGCGTTCGGCAAGGTCTACTGCTTCGGCCCGACGTTTCGCGCCGAGCGCTCGAAGACGCGCCGACACCTCACCGAGTTCTGGATGGTCGAGCCGGAGATGGCCTACGCCACGCTCGACGACGTGATGAGCCTCGCCGAGCGTTTCCTCTCGTCAATCGCCGCGCGCGTGCTCGAAGAGCGGCAGGAGGAGTTGAAAGTCCTGGAGCGCGACACCGCGAAGCTCGAACTGATCGTCCCGCCCTTCCCGCGCGTCCACTACGACGACGCCGTGAAGATGCTGCAAGACGCGCACGCGCGCGGCGAGCTGGAAAACCGCTTCGAGTGGGGCGGCGACTTCGGCGCGCCCGACGAGACCTACATCTCCAGGCAGTTCGACAAGCCCGTGATGGTTCACCGCTACCCGGCGGCGGTCAAAGCCTTCTACATGGCGCGCGACCCGGCGCGCGACGACCTCGCGCTCGGCGTCGACGTGCTCGCCTCCGAGGGCTACGGCGAAGTGATCGGCGGCGGCGAGCGCGCGACCTCGCTTGAGTTTTTAGAAGAACAACTCAAGATTCACGAGCTGCCGCGCGAGGCGTTCGAGTGGTATCTAGATTTGCGACGCTACGGCAGCGTCCCGCACGCGGGCTTCGGCATGGGCATCGAGCGTTGCGTCACGTGGATGTGCGGCATCGAACACGTCCGCGAGACCATCCCGTTCCCGCGCATGCTTTACAGGCTTCGCCCGTGACAGGTAAACCGTGACGGGTGACAAGTCAGCTATCAGCTATTAGCCATTAGCTATCAGCCATCGGCCATCACTCATCACTTCTTACCTGTCACCCGTCACGGTTTACGGTTCACGGCTTTCCGTGTCACCCGTCACGGCTTTTATGGAGCGTATCGTCACCATCTTCGGGGGCGCGAAGTGCGCCGAGGGCTCGGCCGAGTACGCGCAGGCGCAACGCGCGGGCGAGTTGCTGGCGGAGGGCGGGTTCACGATCTGCACGGGCGGCTACCTCGGCGTGATGGAGGCGGCGAGCCGCGGGGCGCGCGAGCGCGGCGGGCGCGTGCTCGGCATCGTGATGAACCAGTTCAAGAGCGAGCCGAACCGCTACCTGACGGACAAGGTCGCGTCGGCCCACTTCTACGAGCGGCTGCAACACCTGATCACGCGCTCGGTCGGCTTCATCGCCATCCGCGGCGGGATGGGCACGGTGACGGAGCTGTCGCTCGTGTGGAACAAGATTCAGACGCGCGTCATCGAGCCGCGACCGTTAGTTTTGCTCGGCGACTGCTGGCGTCCGGTCGTCGAATGCTGGCGCGAGCACCTCGCCGTCAGCGAGGCCGACGTGGCAATGCTTGATTTCGCGGCGACGCCCGAAGAGGCGGTCGCGATCATCACTGAGAAATCGAAAGGGGTCGTGATATGAATTGCCCTAATTGCAACGCGCCGCTCCTGCCCAACGCGCAGTTCTGCGGATCGTGCGGCACGAAGCTCGGCGCGCAAGGCGGAGGCGGCCAAACGCCGGGCGGCGCGGCGGATTACACGTCGGGCGGCGTCGCCGGTTACGCGGCTGGCGGCGCAACGAACTACCCGCCCGGCGGCGGGAGCGGGGGCCACGGCATCAACATCGACGCGGACGCGAAAGGCACGGGCCGCGGCTACAGCTACGAGATTCTGCACCAGCCGTCCTACTCGCTCGCCGTCGTGCAGTTGCAGGCGGAGCAGTCGATCCTCGCGGAAGCGGGGGCGATGGTCTCGATGAGCGCGAACGTCGAGTTGCAGTCGCAGATGAAGGGCGGGCTGCTCGGCGCTTTGAAGCGCACGGTCGGCGGCGAGTCGGCGTTCGTCTCGACGTTCACGGCGCGCGGCGCGGCGGGCGAGGTCTCGTTCGCGCCGGGCGGCCCCGGCGACATCGCCGCCATCGAGCTGGCGAACCAGGCGTTCTTCGTGCAGTCCAGCTCTTACCTCGCGGGCGACGCGAGTCTGGTGGTGGATACGAAGTGGGGCGGCGCGAAGTCGTTCTTCGGCGGCGAGGGCCTGTTCGTGTTGCAGGTGACGGGGACGGGGCTCCTCCTCGTCTCTTCCTTCGGCGCGATCCACCGCAAGCGACTTCAGGCGGGCGAGCGTTACGTCGTCGACACCGGCCACCTCGTCGCCTGGGAGGGGACGACGCAGTATACCCTGCGCAAGGCGGCTTCCGGATTCTTCCGCAGCATGGTGAGCGGCGAGGGCGTGGTGGCGGAGTTCACCGGACCCGGCGAGATTCTGATCCAGACGCGCAACCTCGCCGCCTTCGCCGGACTCCTCAAGCCGTTCTTCCCGACGCAGGGGGGCGGGGGCAGCGGCTTCAACATCAACCTGGGCAGTTGATCGTCCGCGCGTGCGAGATGTTTAGGTCGCCTAACAGAACTCGACGACGTGCGTCCGTCATGTAGGGGCAGGGCTCGTCCCCGCCCGCCGCGAGCGATAGCTCGCCCGCACGATCCGCTTTCACTCATTGGCGAGTGATCGCGATCCCTTCTTTCGCGCTGTCGCAACCGAGCGGGCAGGGACGAGCCCCGCCCCTACAGTTATTACGAGCCGGTTAGTTGCTTAAATGACGACTTTAATCGATCAGCGTAAGAGTTTAGTGACGGGCCGTTTGCCGGGCGAGGGGCGGCGCGTGAGCGTGCTCGGCGCGCCGCTCGGGTTCGGCGCGGGGACGGCCGGCGTCGACCTCGGCCCCGCCGCGATGCGCGTCGCGCGGCTGACGCAGCGGATCGCGCAGCTCGGTTACGAAGTGCGCGACATGGGCGACCTGCGGTTCGAGCCCCCGCAGCAGGCCGCCCAGCCGCAGGACAAGGCGAAGTACCTGGCCGAGATCGCCGCCGGCTGCGAGACGATCGCGGCGGAGGTCGAAAAGATTCTGCGCGCGGGCGAGTTTCCCGTCGTGCTCGGCGGCGATCACTCGATCGCGGCCGGCTCGGTCGCGGGCGTGGCGAAGGTCGCGCGCGAGCGCGGCGGGCCGCTCGGCCTCGTCTGGTTCGACGCCCACGCCGACATGAACACGCCGGAGACGACGCAGTCGGGCAACGTCCACGGGATGCCGCTCGCCGCGCTGCTCGGCCACGGCGCGCGGGAGTTGACGCACGTCGCGGGCTTCGCGCCGAAGGTGGAGCCGCGCTACTGCGCCCACGTCGGCGCGCGCGACCTCGACCCGCCGGAGCGCGAGTTGATCCGCCGGCTCGGCATCCGCTTCTTCACGATGCGGGAGATCGACGAGCGCGGCATGAGCGCCGTGATGGACGAGGCGATCGGCGTCGCGCGCCTCGCGCCGGGCGGCTACCACGTGACGCTCGACGTGGACGCGCTCGATCCGGGCGACGCGCCCGGCTCCGGCACGGTCGTGCGCGGCGGGCTCACCTACCGCGAGGCGCACCTCTCGATGGAGAAGATCGCCGAGGCGGGCGGCATGATCTCGCTCGAAGTGGTCGAGATCAACACCGCGCTCGACATCAACAACCGCACGTCCGAACTCGGCGTCGAGCTGATACTCTCGGCGCTCGGCAAGACGATCTTATAAGTGACAGGTGACGGGGAAGACCGTAAACCGTGACGGGTGACAGGTGACAAGTAAAGGCAAAACTTGTTCTTACTCGTCACCTGTCACCCGTCACGGTTTACGGCTTTAAGGAGCGAACGTTGGCGAACAAGATCAGGATCGGCGTCATCTTCGGCGGTCGTTCGGGCGAGCACGAGGTCTCCGTGCGCTCGGCGCGATCAGTGATCGACGCCATCGACCGCGACCGCTACGAGATCATCCCCGTCGCCATCTCCAAGGAGGGGCGTTGGCTTTCGCCCGCCGCGTCGGTCGCACTGCTGCCGGCCGAGACGGCGCGCCGCGTCTCGAAGAACGTCGGCGGGAGGCGGGAGTCGCTGACCATCGTCGGCGATCCTTCGAGCGAGGGCCTGGTCGCGCTCGACGCGGGCGGCGGGCGGTCTGCGTCGCTGCCGTTCGACGTGATCTTCCCCGTCCTGCACGGGACTTACGGCGAGGACGGGACGATCCAGGGGCTCTTGGAGATGGCGGGCGTCCCATACGTCGGCTGCGGCGTGCTGGCGTCGGCGACAGGCATGGACAAGGTCGCGATGAAGGCCCTGTTCGAGCACGCGGGGCTGCCCGTCTGCCGCTACACGTGGCTGCTGCGCTCCGAGTGGGAGGGCGGGCGCGAGGCGGCGGCGCGCCGCGTCACACGCGAGATCGGCTACCCGTGCTTCGTGAAGCCCGCGAACCTCGGCTCGTCCGTGGGCGTCTCGAAGGCGACGGATCGCAGGTCGCTCGAAGCGGCCATCGACACGGCGGCGCGCTTCGACCGGAAGATAATCGTCGAGGAAGGTCTGGACGCGCGCGAGATCGAGTGCGCCGTGCTGGGGAACGAGGAGCCGGCGGCGAGCCTGCCGGGCGAGTACGTCGTGCACGACGAGCGCGGGGCCTTCCTCGACTACACGGAGAAGTACAGCGACACGGGGCACGTCGAGTTCGTCACGCCCGCGCCGCTGACGAAGGCTCTGACGCGCAGGGTGCAAGCCATCGCGGTCGAGGCGTACAAGGCCCTCGACTGCGCGGGGCTCGCCCGCGTCGATTTCTTCCTGCGGCGCGACACCAGCGAGCTGCTCGTCAACGAGCTGAACACCTGCCCCGGCCTGACGGACGTTTCCGGCTACCCCAAGATGTGGCAGGCTTCCGGGCTCAGCTTCGCGCAGGTCATCGACCGCCTCGTCGAACTCGCCCTCGCGCGCCACCGCGACAAGTCGCGCAACGAGACCAGCATTTAGAGCCGTAACAGGTAAACCGTGACAGGTGAAAGACAGTGAACCGTGACGGGTGACAGGTGACAGGTAAAACCCTTTCTTTCTTGTCACCTGTCACCCGTCACGGTTCACGGTTCACTGTCTTTCGGCATCTCCTCGCCGTTCCATTCGTACTGCGCGGCGACGATGAGGGGGAGGAGCTGCTTGTAGAAGCGTACGGAGTAGAGCAGGTAGGCGGCGGCGCAGAGCGACTGCGCGACGCCCAGCGCGACGTGCAGATCGCGCTCGACGAAGAGGCGGGGCGAGCGCCGGATGAAGAACGCGGCGGCGACGTTGAAGACTACCGCCGCGGGCATGAGCAGTCGCACGTTGATAAGTTGCTCGCGCTCGACCGCGCGCAGCAGGCACTTCGCGCCCGGCAGGTTGTACTCCGCGAGCCGCCTGCGAATCATCCTGAGATCGAGCGCGAAGAGGAGCCAGATGCTCACGCCGTAGGCGGCGGTGAGGGCGAACCACCTCTGCGGCGAGGCGAGCTGCGAGAAGACGACGCACTCGATGAGCGTGCTCGCGACGTAGAGGAAGTTGTGGCCGACTTCCAAGGGCCAGCGGATGACCGTGAAGGTGTGCAGCAGCGAGCGCGACCAGAAGAGCAGGATGACGACGAGGCCGGAGAAGACGTAGGGGAAGAATCGCAAGTTCAGCTCGGTGACGACCGCGATGCTCGGCGGGACGAGCACGGAGAGCGCGACGCCCTGCACGATGCTGACGAGCGTCAGCTCGACGGTCATCACGAGCGAGTCGAGTTCCTTGACGGTGAAGCTCTGCTCTTTGATCTTCACGGGGCAGCGTCCTCCGCCGCGCGAGGTGGGCGTGTAGAGGGTGTGGGCGGTGAGATCGGCCCGCGCCGCGCTAGGCGTAGTGCGCGTAGACGGTCTTCACCTTGTCGAGGAAGTCGCGGCGGTCGAGGACGTAGTGGAGCTTGACGGCCTCGTCGCCGCCGGTGAGCTGGTCGATCAGTTTCTCCAGCACGTCGAACTGATCGCGCTCCGCGACGCCGCGCGCGTCGAGGTAGCCGGTCTGCCGCAGACGCCGCACCAGCTCTAGCAGCGTCAGCCGCCCTTCGAGCGTGACGCCGCCGTGGGCGTGCGCGCGGCTGACGAGGTATTGCACGAGCAGCGCGTCGCCGTAGAGGGCCGGGGAGAGGAAGAGGCGCGCGCCGTCGCGCTCCCACCCCACGGCGAGACGCTGCGAGCGCCGCACGGCGCGCAGGCCCGCGGAAACTTCCGCCCAGTCGGTCCTGGGCTCCGCGCGTTCGAGGTAGGCGCGCGTCGCTTCGAGGAGCCAGCCTTCGTCGGCGAAGTCGAGGCGGCGGCCGAGGGCGTCGAGCCACCGGAAGAAGACGGCGCGGCGCGTGGACTTCTCGTCGGAGACTTGAAACTGCTCGTCGGCCTTCGGGAGCGACTTGGCGAGCGCGCGGCGCGGGGCGTCGGTGAGCTTCGAGCCCTCGATGCGGTGGAGCGTGAAGCGCGCGTGCCAGCGCTTGGCGGCGTCGCAGTGTGGGCAGCGGGGGTGCTTCTCCTCACTGTCGAAGTAAGGGCGCACGGGATGGTCGGCGGTCAACTCCTGCGTCGAGGGTGCGTGGCGTTTGATCTCCGAGTAGGCGGTGCGGGGCGCGAGGCCGAGCTGCTGTGTGAAGAGATCGAAGATGCACGCGAGGCAGACGAGCCGCGAGTGGGTCACGACCGCGCCCGCGGGGAACTCGCTGAGATCGATCTCACGACTCTTCGCCGCCGTCTCGCGACTCTTGGGCGCGGCCTCCTGCTTCTTCGGCGCGGTCTTCGGCTTCTTCGCCGCGGTCTTGCGCTTCTCGCCCGCCCTGGTCGCACGTTTCTTACTCGCAGTCGCCATGCGCGTATTCTAACTTGAGTCGGGCGCTTCCAGGCAACAGGCCGCGCGGATAAATAACCGACGATGAATGACGAGAGATCGCCAACCCGAACGCCGATTCTCGCAGAAGGCGGGGAGGCGCGCGCGCGCGCGCGCGACGCCGTCGGGCGCGGCGGCGTCGTGGGCTTCCGCACGGACACCTTTTACGGGCTGGGCGCGAACCCGCTCGATCAGGCGGCGGTGCGGGCCGTGAACGAGTTGAAGGGGAGGGAAGGTAAGCCCGTCCTCGTCGTACTGAGCGACGCGGAGCAGGCCGCGCGCCTCGTCGCCGCGCAAACCGACTCCTTCCGCGCGCTCGCCGCCCGCTTCTGGGCGGGCGCGCTCACGCTCGTCGCGGAGGCGGGCGGCGACGTACCCGCAGAGTTGACGGCGGGCACGGGCACGGTCGGCGTCCGGCTCCCCGCGGACGTGGCGGTGCGCGAATTCGTGCGCGCGTGCGGCGGCGCGCTCACGGCGACGAGCGCGAACCTCGCCGGCGAGCCGCCCGCGCGCAGCGCGCGGGACGTGGCGGCGGCATTCCCCTCCGGGCTCGCTCTCATCGTCGACGGCGGCGCGACGCGCGCCTCCGCGCCCTCGACCGTCGTCGACGTGACGGGCGGGGCGGCGCGCCTCATCCGCGAAGGCGCGATCCCTTGGCGCGAGATCGAAGCCGCGCTCGCAGACCTTAAATGACGAATTGATGCGGTGGAGCGGGGAACAAAAACATTCACCGCGGCGACGCGGAGAGACGGAAGGGGGGGCGCAGGGAAAGATTATTTCTTCTCTACGCCCCCTCTGCTTTTAGCGGTTTGCAGTTGATTGCGACCGATGCCGATGACCGTAGGGGCAGGGCTCGTCCCTGCCCGCATGAGCGCACGAGCGCGAGCGATTAGCTTGCGCCGGCGGCGGGCAGGGACGAGCCCTGCCCCTACAATGATTCCCCGGTCACGCTCGTTTGCCAATCGCTATGATCTCCGCGCCTCCGCGGCGAGTCCTGTCAGACCTGCCGGATGAACTGGCGGCGGAAGCAACCTCACTTCGTCACGGTCAGGTTCCGCACGAAAGTCCAGTCGCCGCTCGGCGGGACTGAGACGCTGCCCACGTTCTTCTTCGCCACGACGATGTTATTCCAGTACCAGAGCGGCAGCGTCGGCACGTCGTCGCTGATGATGTCCTGCGCCCGCGCGTAGAGTTGTCGCGCGCGCTCCCGGTCGGCGGTCGAAGTGGCCTCGGCGAGAACCTTGTCGAGCTCCGAGTTGCTGTAGCGCGTGCGGTTGAACTGGTAGTTGCCTTTGCCGAGGAGGAAGGTGAAGAGGTCGCGCAGGAAGATCGGGTCCTGGTTGCCGCCCACCCAGCGCCCCATCGTCAGGTGGTACTGACCCTTCCTCACCTGATCGCGCATCGTGTTGTCTTCGAGCGTCTCGATCTGCACGGGGACGCCGACCGAGGTCAGCGCGTTCTGGATGATCCCGGCGGTCTGACGGCCGACGGCATTGGTCGCGGAGATTTTGAAGACGAGCGGCTGGTCGAACCGCATTCGCGCGCCGTCGCCGTCCGGATCGCGCAGGCCCGCTTCGTCGAGGAGTCTTTTGGCCTGCGCGGGGTCGTACGCGTAGACCTTGCCCGCGGAGTAGGCCCAGGATTCGGGCGGGACTATCGAGTGGGCGATGCGCGCCTGATTTTGCAGGAGGTTCTTGATGATGCTCTCGCGGTCGACGGCGTAGGCGATGGCGCGGCGGACGCGCGCGTCGTTGAGCGGCGCGTTCTCCGTGTTCATGTTGAGGTACTGCACGTTCGCGCCCGGCGACTGCACGACCTGTAGGTTGGGGCTCCGCTCCAGGTTCACGTAAGTGTCGGGCGTGAGGGCGGTGTTGACGGCGAGGTCGACTTCGCCGCTGAGGAGCCCGGCCTGCTGTGTGCCCGCGTCGAGGATGACACGGACGCGCAGGGTTTTGACCGCGGGCGCGCCCTCCCAGTAGTCGTCGAAGGCGGCGAAGTCGACGAACTGCTGCGCCGAGTTGCGGCTCACGAACTTGTAGGGGCCGGTGCCGACGGGCTGCTGCTCCTGCGACTCGAAACTGCCTTCGGGGAGGATGCCGATGGGGACGAGGTTCGAGAAGAGTTCGAGCCAGGGCTTGCGCAGGCGGAAGACGACGGTGCGCGGGTCTGGAGCCTCCAGGGAGGTGATGAAAGGCCGTCTCGCGTCGCCCGCGCCCTCGAAGAACGACGCGGATTTGGGCGAGCCGGAAGCGATCATCTTCTCGAAAGTATATTTCACGTCCCCGGAGGTCAGGGGCTTGCCGTTGTGGAATTTAACGTTGTCGCGCAGCGTGAAGGTGACGGAGAGGCCGTCGGGCGCGGCCTGTGCGTTCGACGCGAGTTCGGGCACGTACTCGAAGCGCTCGTTCTTCTTCATCAGCGAGTTGAACATCAACTGGCGGTAGCGCTCGCTCGCCGCGTCCGAAGAGAGCAGGGGGTTCAGCGCACGCGGGTCCGGGTTGGCTTCGAGCACCATCACGAACGCGCCGCCGCCGGCCGCGCGTCGGTGGCACGCCGAGCCCGCCAGCGGGAGGCACAGGGCGGAGAGGGCGAGGCAGGTGATGAGAAGACGCCTGCCAGGGCTGTGCGGGCGCTGCCCTGTCCCCCGCTGCCGTGTCGTGCCTTTCGTCAGCATCAGAGTTTGCCTCCGTAGGTGTAGTTGAGCTTGTGGTTGAGCGCGGCGATCTCGCCGGAGAGTTCCGAGAGGCGCGCCGCGTCGAAGGGGAGCGGCGGCTGCGCCTGCGACTTGTAGGCGGCGATGCGGCGCAGCGACGAGTCGATGCGCTCTTCGGTAATAACTTTGTCGCGCGCCGCCTGGAGCAGCGACTCGTAGCCGCGCCTGATCAGGTCGGGGCGCGCGCAGATGAGCAGCATGTCTTCGCCCGCCTCGACGGCGAGCCGCACGGTCTCCTCGATCTCGTAGTGGCGCGCGATGGCCCCCATCTCCAGGTCGTCGGTCACGACGATGCCGTCGTAGCCCAGCTCCTCGCGCAGAAGCCTGGTGACGATCTCCGGGTTGATCGAGGCCGGGACGAGGCGGCCGCCCGCGGTGCCGCGCAGCAGGTCGATGTTGGGGAAGCCGCCGTGGCTGACCATCACGGCCCTGACCATGTTGTCCTCGCGCTGGAACAGCTCGATGTAGGGCGCGAGGTCTTGCGCGATCAGGTCGTCGTGCGAGAGCTTGATGATGGGCATCTCGTCGTGCGAGTCGACCTCGCCCGCGCCGATGCCGGGGAAGTGCTTGGCGCAGCCCAGGCAGCCCGTGCCCTGCAACCCGCGCAGGTAGACCATCGTGTAGCCGAGGACTTCTCCGGGCGAGCGGCCGAACGAGCGCGAGTAGAGCCCGTTCGAGAGCAGATCGCGGTCGTCGGTCATGATCGAGAGGACGGGCGCGAAGTTCATGTTGAAGCCCAACAGCCGGAGGGCTTCGCCCGTGATGCGGCCGAGCGAGCGCGCGGCGGCCAGGTCGCCGTGCTGGCGTATGACGCGTGCGGACGGCATCGGCGTCAGGACTTTGCGCAGGCGGTCGACCAGCCCGCCCTCCTGATCGATGCCGAACAGCGGCCCGACCGGCGACGCCTCCCGGACTTGATCGAGCAGGCCGCGCAACTGTTCGGGCGAGGCGACGTTACGGCCGAAGATGATCACGCCGCCGGGCTTCACGTCCTCGACGAGCGCGCGCGCCTCGGCGTCGAACTCGGTTCCGGGAAGGCCGACGTAGAGCAGTTGACCGATCTTCTGTTCGAGCGGGAGCGACAGGAGTTGTTCGGGCATCAATTTTTATGCAAGGGCGGTGAAGACCGCCGACGGCGGTCGGGACACAGGCGTCGAGCAGGCGCGACGGTTGAAGGGGCGGAGGGGAGGGAAGCGCGCGGCGGCGCGGCGCGAAAGGGGAAGGCTCGCCGTCGGCACAGGGTTGAAAAAAAGTTCACTCAAACGATTCGCTTGCGTATGTCGGCGACGAGCGCGCGTATCTCTTCGTCCGAGAGTGTTTCTAACTCAACGCCGCGCAACTCGTCAAGCAGGCTCTCGTTGACGGCGTCGAAAAGCGTCGCCCGCGTCGCCAGGGCGCGCCGCCGCGCGCGCCGCGCCGCCTGGCCGAGCCCGCCGCCGCCATTCTGTCCGCGCTGCGCCTGCTCGACCGCGCCGGCCGAATCCACTGCGGCGGGTTTTTCGTCAACCTGATCGGCGAACACGTCCAGCTCGTAGCGTTCGAGGCGGTGGAGCACGTCGCGCGCGCGAGAGAGCACGCCGGGCGGCAGCCCCGCGAGGCGCGCGACCTCGATGCCGTAAGACTTCGAGGCGCGCCCGCGCTCGATCTTGTAGAGGAAGATCACCTCGCCCTCGCGCTCGGCGACGCGGATGCGGTAGTTCTGCGCGCCGGGCAGGCGCTCGGCCAGCTCGGTCAGCTCGTGGTAGTGAGTGGCGAAGAGCGTCTTGGCGGCGTGTTCGGGCGAGTCGTGCAGGTGCTCGGCGACGGCCCAGGCGATGGAGAGCCCGTCGAAGGTCGAGGTGCCGCGCCCGATCTCGTCGAGCAGGACGAGCGAGCGCGGGCTGGCGTTGCGCAGGATGGCGGCGGTCTCCGTCATCTCGACCATGAAGGTGGAGCGGCCGCGCGCGAGATCGTCCGACGCCCCGACGCGCGTCCAGACGCGGTCGAGGACGGGCAGGCGCGCGCCCTCGGCGGGGACGAACGAGCCCATGTGCGCGAGGATCGCGATTAGGGCGACCTGACGGAGGATGGTCGACTTGCCGCCCATGTTCGGCCCCGTGATGATGAGCAGGCGCTCGGTCGAGTTGTTCATGTAGAGATCGTTGGGCACGAACGGCGCGTCATTCATCGCCTCGATGACGGGGTGGCGGCCCTGCCTGATCTCGATCTCGTCGCCGTCGTGGAGCTGCGGCTTACTGTACCTGCGCCGCGCGGCGACCTCGGCGAGCCCGGCGAGCGCGTCGAGCGTCGAGAGGGCGCGCGCGGTCGCCTGAAGTCTCTTCGTCTCCCGCGCGATGCGGGCGCGTACCTCGGCGTAGATCGTCACTTCGAGTTCGCGCATACGATCTTCAGCGCCGAGGATGCGCCGCTCCGCCTCCTTCAGCTCCGGCGTCGAGAAGCGTTCGGCGTTGGCGAGCGTCTGCCGCCGTTCGTAGTCGGCGGGCACGCGCGCGGAGCTGGCCTTCGAGACCTCTATGAAGTAGCCGAAGACGTTGTTGAAGCGCACGCGCAGGGAGGCGATGCCGGAGCGCGCCCGCTCGCGCGCTTCGAGCGCGGCGATGGTTCGCTTGGCGTCGCGGTTGAGGGCGCGCAGCTCGTCGAGCTCCGAGGAGCAGCCGTCGCGTATCGCGCCGAGTTCTGAGAGGTTCGACGGGGGCTCGTCGCTGATGGAGGTCGCGATCAACTCACGCACGTCCGCCAGCTCGTCCGTCGTCTCGCGCAAGATTTCGAGCAGCGACGACGACGAGTCTGATAACGCCTGGCGGACGGGCGGGACTTGATCGAGGGAGCGGCGCAGGGCCGCGAGGTCGCGGGGCGACGCCGTGTTCATGTTGACGCGCGCGATGAGTCGTTCGAGGTCTGCGATCCCCTTGAGCAGGAGACGCAGCCGGTCGCGCTTCATCTGCGAGCCGTGCAGTTCTGCGACCGCGGCGAGCCGCGCCTCGATCTCGCCGCGGCGCACGGACGGGCGCAGCAGCCAGCTCCGCAGCAGGCGCGCGCCCATGCCGGTCACCGTCTCGTCGATGACGCCGAGCAGCGTGTGCGCGCGCCCGGCCTGCGATTGCGACTCGACGAGTTCCAGGTTGCGGACGGTGACGGCGTCGAGGACGAGCGTGTCCTGCGCCTCGAAGAAGGTGATGTCGTTGACGTGTGCGGCCGACTCGCGCTGCGTCTCTCTGGCGTAACGCAGGCACGCGCCCGCCGCGGCGACGGCGTCGGTCTTGTCCGTGAGTCCGTAGCCTTCGAGCGTGCGTGCGCCGAACTGTTCGAGCAGCAGCGTGGCGCAGCTCAGAGGCTCCCAGAGCCAGTCGTCGAGTGGGGTGAGGGCGGTCGCGCACGCGCCGGCCCCGGCGCTCGCAGCCTGAGCCGCGCGGGGGAAGGGGACGACGTTTGAGCCCTGCGGTTGGTCGTCTGCTGAAGCTCGGTCATCGAGTGCGAGCGGGAGCGGGGCGGTGCGTCCGCGGGCGGCGAAGCCGTCCTTGATGAGCGGCGCGAGCGACGCGGGGAAGAGCAGTTCGCGCGGCGCGTAAGACTCGATGTCGGCGCGCACGCTCTCCCAGGCGTCCGCCCCGCGCGCTTCGGTGGCGCGGAACTCGCCCGTCGAGAGATCGAGGAAAGCCGCGCCGTAACTGTCGCCCGCGCCGCAGACGGCTGCGAGGTACAGGCACTCGCGCGAGTCGACGAGTTGCGGGTCGATGGCGGTGCCCGGCGTGATGACGCGCACGACCTCGCGGCGCACGAGTTTCTTCGCCGGCGAAGGGTCTTCCGTCTGCTCGCAGATGGCGACGCGGTAGCCCTTGCGGACGAGGCGCGCGACGTAGTTGGCGACGGAGTGGTGCGGGACGCCGCACATCGGGATGGGAGAGCCGCGCTCCTTGTGGCGCGCCGTGAGCGTGATCTCCATCTCGCGCGCGCCCGTCACGGCGTCGTCGAAGAACAGCTCGTAGAAGTCGCCGAGGCGGAAGAAGAGGAGCGTGCCGGGGTGCTGACGCTTCAGCTCCTGGTACTGCCGCAGCATCGGTGTCAGGGTGGATTCGGTCATGGCGAAAAAGTGTGTGAGACGGCAGGCGTCGAGCACGGCAGACTATCGCACGGCGGGGCGACACGCGGCAAGCAGACACACTACCTCAGACTGATCGTCACGATACAAAAAGAAATGAACAGGTTTTGACATCGATATCACGCGCCCCGCGGGTTACTATCTCCCGCAGCGCGGGCGCTCGGTCGGCGCGGGGAAGAGGGGACTGATGACACTGGCGGCGCAACTGTTGGAGCTATTCGCGCTGGCGATTCCGGTGGCGTGCGTGGCGTGGACGGTGACGCACGAGGAGGTCTTCCGCGAGCCGCGCGAGGCGTGCGTCGAGAAGAGCAGGAGGTGCCGGCGCTGGTACGAGCGGAAGTTCTTCTACCTCTTCACGTGCGAATACTGCTTCAGCCACTACGTCGCGCTCGCCTTCCTCGCCATCACGCGCTACCAGCTTCTATACACGGGCTGGCGCGGCTACCTCGTCGCGTGGTTCTCGCTCGTCTGGATCGCGAACCAGTACATGAGCATCTACAACCGCCTGCGGCTCGACATCAAGGGCGAGAAGATCGAGCACGAGATCAAGGAGGGGATCAAGCAGGAGATCGGCGGCATTGAGAAGAATGGTCGCGCCGCCTCGGTCGAGTTGCGCGTGCCGGTCGAGGGCGGCGCAGCGCGGGCGCGGGTCTCGCGCGGCGCGGGGGAGGGCGAAGCCACGCGCGCGGGCGACTAAAAGTCAGAACCGGAATAATTGTAGGGGCAGGGCTCGTCCCTGCCCGTCCGCTCTGTAACGCAAGTAAGCGGGCAGGGACGAGCCCTGCCCCTACATCATCACACGTGCCTTCAAGATTTGTTCGACGCTCTAAGTGCTCTGACGAGAATGTCAGCCGAAGAAGATTTCGGCGATGTGGTAAATCTCCTCGTCGAGCCGCTTCACGTCGCGCACGGCGACTTCGAGCGGGACGCTCGTGACGCGCACGCCTTCGAGCGACGCCATCCGCCCCCACTCGCCCGCGACCACCATCTCGTAAGCCTTGACGCCGAAGCGCGTGGCGAGCACGCGGTCGAACGCCGAAGGCGAGCCGCCGCGCTGCACGTAGCCGAGCTTGGTGACCCGCGTCTGGATGCCGGTCGCGCGCTCGATCTCGCGCGCGAGCAGGTCGCCGATGCCGCCGAGCTGCTCGTGACGGTAAATCTGCTGGCTCACCTCTTCGGGGAGGAAATTCTCTTCGGGAACGGGGCGCGCGTCCTCGGCGACGACGATGATCGAGAAGGGGCTGCCTTGCGACTCGCGGTGGCGGATGAACTCGCAGACCTTCGAGAGGCGGAAGGGGTGTTCGGGCACGAGCACCACGTCGGCCCCGCCCGCGATCCCGCCGTAGGCCGCGATCCAGCCGGTGTGCCGACCCATCACCTCGACGACCATCACGCGGTGGTGCGACTCGGCGGTCGAGTGGAGGCGGTCGACCGCCTCGGTGACGATGCCGACCGCCGTGTCGAAGCCGAAGGTGAAGTCCGTCCCCCCGATGTCGTTGTCGATGGTCTTCGGCACGCCGACGACACGCAGCCCGTGCTCGCGCCACATCGCCAGCGCCGTGCGCAGCGTCCCGTCGCCGCCGACGACGACGAGACCGTCGAGGCGGTGCTTCTCCCAGTTGGCTTTGATCGCCGCGACGTGATCGGATGATTCGAGCGGGTTGGCGCGCGAGGTGCCGAGGATGGTGCCGCCGCGTGGGAGGATGCCGCGCACCTCCGCGCGCGTGAGCGGTTCGAGATCGTCTTCGATGAGCCCGAGCCAGCCGTTCTTGATGCCGAGCACGACGGAGTCGTCGGCGGTGGCGCGGCGGACGACGGCGCGTATGACTGCGTTGAGACCGGGGCAGTCGCCGCCCGCGGTCAGGATGCCGACACGCAAGCTCATGAGAGACGACCGAGACTGGGGGGAGTTAGTTCGTTTGCTTTGAAATTAATGGCACGCCTATAATCGCGCCACCGGACGCGCATGTCAAATTCGAGTTCCGAAGAGGTACGCGGGGCGCGCGGGGAGTCCCAGCGCGAAGGAGACGGCGCGCGCCCGCCGCTCACCCTCTGCGTAGACTCCGCGACGGACGCGCCCGGCGTCGCCGTCGCGCGCGGCGCGCGCGTTCTGGCGAAGTCAAGCGGGGGAGGGCGGCGCGGCCAGTCGCTCGTCCTCCTCTCCGAGATCGACGCGGCCCTACGCGCGGCCGGCGTTTCACTCGACGAGATCGAGTTGTTCGCAGTCGCCGCCGGACCCGGCAGCTTCACGGGCCTGCGCGCGGGACTCGCCACGGTGAAGGCGTTCGCGTCGGTGCGGCCCAGACCTGTCGCGCCGATCCCGACTCTGCACGCGGTAGCCGCCAGCGCCGGCGCATCCGCGCTGACCATCGCGGCGATCCCGGCGGGCAGGGGGGAGATCTTCGCACAGACTCTGGCGGTGCGTGAAGACGGCCGCGTCTCAGAGTTGTCCACGCCCCGCCATGTCAGCCCGACATCTCTGATCACGCACGCGCTCGCGTCCGGCGGGCTCGTCAAGTGGGCCGGGGGCGGCGCGCGCGCGCACGCCGCGTTGATAGGCGAGGCGGCGGCGGGCGCAGGGATCGCGCTCGCCGCAGGGGGCGCGCACAGTCAAATGCGCCGCGAGGGGGGAGGGCGCGTTTGGGAACTCGCGGCGGAGGTGGAGGATTACGCGGCGGAGATTATCGCGCTGAGTCTGATAAGCTATCGGGATGGCGGGACGGTCGGCGCGGGGGAGTTACGCGCCCTGTACGTGAGACTTTCGGACGCGGAGTTGAAAGAGCGATGTCGAGGGTAGGGCGAGCGAGGGGGAAGGCGTTTGACTACGAGATCGTGCCGATGACGGCGCACGATCTGCTGGAGGTCGTCGAGATCGAAGAGACGACCGGGCTCAGCCGTTGGGGGTGGGACTCCTACCACGCGGAGTTGTCGAGGCCGGAAGCGATCATGCTCGTCGCGCGCCGGCTGACGCCGGACTCGGACGGGAAAAAACTCCACGGCTTCTTCGCCGCCCGCCTCGGCGCGGACGAGCTGCACATCAACAACATCGGCGTGCGCGAGCGCGAGAGAAGGAAGGGGATCGGCGGGGAGTTGTTGCGGCGCGGCCTGGAGCTGGGCGCTCAGGGCGGCGCGCTCGCGGCCCTGCTCGAAGTCCGCGCGGGAAACGCGGCGGCGCAGTTACTCTACGCGAGCCGGGGGTTCCAGATTGTCGGCAGGCGGCGCAACTACTACCACGACCCGGCCGAGGACGCGCTCGTGATGACCAAAGGACTGCGGCGGGCCGGGACTTGATCGGTCAAGCCGTTTTGATTACCATTCCGCCACGGACGTTCACGGCGGTGCGGTTCTGGTGGCGGCCCCCGCGGGCGCCACGCGCCCGCCAAGCCCAACCGACTGGCATCTGCAAAAGGAGGCTTCCCCGAAATGGAAATGAGCAACACGGACGGCCTGAGAGAACAACTGATCATGACCGACCCCGAATTCCGTGAGCTGGCGCGCGAGCACGGGCGCTACGAAGCGCGCCTTAGCGAACTGTCCGCCCTCGCGTACCCCAACGACGAAGAGCAGTTGGAAGAGATCACTCTGAAGAAGAAAAAGCTGGCCGTCAAAGATCAGATGCACGACATCATGCTTCGCCACCAGAACGCGAGCGCCTCGGCCCACTAACGGCGCGGCGTCTGACTGGAGAGTTCAAGAGATCATCCGGGGGGCGGCGGTTCCTTAACCGCGCGCCCCCGTTTTGCTAGAATGTCGGGAATTATTTCACCGCGGCGAGGGCTGTAAAATGTTACGAGATGGCATCCCGTTCGTGCTGGTTCCGGCGGCTCTGTCGATCCTCGCGCTCGCCTTCGGCTATTGGTACGCAGCGCTGCCGCTGCTCCTCGTCGCCGCCTTCATGGCCTACTTCTTCCGCAACCCGAACCGCGCGACCCCGTCTGACGAAAGTCTGGTGGTTTCGCCGGCCGACGGGCGCGTGACCAGGGTCGCGCGGCTCGACGCGAACGACGCGCGCTCGCCGACCGTCGTCAGCATCTTCCTCAGCGTCTTCGACGTGCACGTCAACCGCGCCCCCATCGCCGGCGAGATCGCCGACGTGACCTACACGCGCGGCCGCTTCGTCATCGCCACTAGGGAGGACGCCAGCCTCGTCAACGAGCAGAACAGCCTGACCATCAGGGGCGCGCGCATGACGGTAGTCTGCCGCCAGATCGCCGGCGTGCTGGCCCGCCGCATCGTGTGCTGGAAGAGGGCGGGCGACAGGGTGTCGCTCGGCGAGCGCTTCGGCCTGATCAAATTCAGCTCACGCACGGACCTCATCCTGCCGCCGGAGGTCGAGGTCTCGGCCCGCGTCGGGGAGAAGGTGCGCGGGGGCGTGAGCATCATCGGGAGGCTGAGAGTATGAGCGTCCGCCCGTTCAAGAAGGAAGAGAGTTCGTCGCAGCCCCCGATACGGCGCGGGATTAAGAAGGGGCTCTACGCCATCCCCTCCGCCTTCACGGCGGCGAACATCGGCATGGGCTTCTACGCGGTGATGGGCGCGCTGCGCGGCTTTCAACTGGTCGAGGGCGGCACGCAGACGCAGTTGGAAGCCGCGGCGACTCACTTCGACAACGCGGCGCGCGCCATCGGGTGGGCGGTCATCTTTGACGCGCTCGACGGCCGCATCGCGCGCCTCACCAAGACGACGACGGAGATCGGCATCCAGTTAGACTCGCTCGCAGACGTACTGACGTTCGGCATCGCGCCCGCCGTCCTGGCGTACGCCTGGGGCTACGGCGCGGCGCTCTCCGAAGGCAGCAAGGCGCACGCGCTGGGCTGGTTCCTCTCCTTCATGTTCCTCATCTGCGGGGCGTTTCGCCTGGCGCGCTTCAACGTCCAGGCGAGTCGCCCGCGGGTGCTCGCCGCGGGCGTCGCCAAAGTCGATAAGAAGAACTTCGTCGGACTCCCGATCCCGATGGCGGGCGGTTTCATCGCCGCGCTCGTGCATTTCTCCCCCCTCCCACTCTCCTTCTACAGCGCCAGCAACGGACGACTCTACAGCGGGCTGCTGATGGCCGCCGTGGCGCTCCTCTCGGCCCTCATGGTGAGCAACGTAAAGTATTCGAGCTTTAAAACCGTGGGCAGCGGGCAAAGAGGGACGCGGTTCGTGATCCTGGGAATCGCAGCCGTGGGGATGTTGGTGTGGCTATTCTCGCGCTATATCCTGATCCTCTCCCTCATGCTCTACATCCTGCAAGGCTTGCTCGCGCGATTTGTTAGCGCCCTTCGGTCGCTCCGGACGAAACATGAGTAGCACGAATCAACTGTTCCCCGGCGACGGGGTCTCGTTTCGTATGTGGGCTCGGAGACGCGGGGTTCGTCGATTGCTCCGCGGGTGCGAAGGCCATCAGCCCCTTGCGGGTGGGTATCAAGACCAGGTTCCCGACGATGAGCGGTGATGCGACGACGTTGTTGTCTTTCCCAATGGGCAGGGAATTGATCACCCTCCCGTCGCGGAGCGAGAGCGCGATGCATGCCTCCTCACCGAGCGGCGAGAAGAGGGCAGTCCCATAACCTAACGACGGGGGCACGGCGAGCCGTGCGGGCATCTGTCTCTTCCATAACCTCTTCCCGCGATTAGACTCCAGTAGAAGAACAAAATTATCCCTCGCCGTAACGAGTACCCCCTCCGGAGTCGCCGTTATGTCCTGGAGACCCGCGCCCGCCCGCTTGCGCCAGAGCAGGGCGAGATTCCCGCGTCGTTCGCGGAGCGCAGAAATGTATCCGTCATCCGTGGCGAAATAAAGAGTGCCTTGCTGAACGCTCACTTGTGGACGAACCGCGCCCCCCGTCCGATAACGTTGTAGGGTTTTGCCTGTACGTTGACTGATGGCGATGAGATAGCCATCCCCGGTAAGGGCGTAAATTTTGTCGGCTTCCAGGAGGGGAGTATCGGGTCCGCGGTATGATGACTGAACCAACCACCGCGTCTCCCCCGTGAATTTATCGATTGAATATAACCTCCCATCATCCAGGCTTGCGAATAGGCTTACGGAATTCGCCGACAACCCGCGCCGGAAGGGGCGCGGGAATTCTCTCACCCACAAGGTGACCCCGCTGGCCCGGCTGATCGCGCGCACCACACCAAAGGTTTTTCTATTAGCATCACCAAAAGCTTGTGACTCGGAGATAATGTAAACGCGTTGCGCGTCGAATACGGGCGGGCAGGAAATGTCACCCCCGATGTCAGCCTTCCAGCGTAAGAGCCCATCGCCACCCCCCAGTGAGACTAGTTCGCTCGGGAGGAGCGGCACGTAAATATCGTTCATATCACCGGACGGAGTGACCCCAGTGAGAGAATCAGAAAAATAGCTCCACCTGACTAGCAAAGGGGTGGTTAACGTGAGGGGTTGTGTGAAGGCGGGATTAAGAGCAACGAAGAGATTAATCAGCAACCAGGCGATCAGGATGTCAGTTTTTATTGAAAAAAGATGATTCATCAACTAACCTTTCTTTCGACCGTCGGTAATATTATTAACTTCTTCAAAGGCTCTCTTTGCCGGCGCGCTTACTTAGATCGCGACATTCGGAGGTGAATTTTGGAAAGGTCCGTTCAGCACGACACTATTATAATCTTAGATTTTGGGTCTCAGTATACGCAGTTGATCGCGCGGCGGATCCGCGACATAGGGGTTTATTG
This sequence comes from Pyrinomonadaceae bacterium, assembly GCA_035537435.1. Lineage (GTDB taxonomy): Bacteria > Acidobacteriota > Blastocatellia > Pyrinomonadales > Pyrinomonadaceae > JAIVGV01. The sequence continues at coordinate 88,742 of DATLMC010000124.1, forward strand.
TAAGATTTACCCCTTCAATACGGCCCTGACTGAGGTAAAAAATCTTGCGCCGAAAGGCATCATTCTCTCCGGGGGACCTTTTTCCGTTTACGACAAAGACGCGCCGAGGTTGTCAGAGGGCCTTAATACATTATTCGGTTGCCCGCTTTTAGGCATTTGTTATGGGTTTCAATTACTAAGCGCGGAACTGGGTGGCAAGGTAAGTCCTTCCCCTAATCGAGAATATGGATATGGGCGGTTGGAGATTATTGAGCCCGGCAGCCCGTTATTTAACGGGCTGCCGAAAGAGATGGATGTCTGGCTCAGCCACGGCGATTATGTCACTGCTCTCCCCGACGGTTTCCGCGCCGTGGCCCATACGTCAGGAGCGCTTAACGCTTTTGAGGATTTAAACAGGTGTATATTCGGAGTTCAATTTCACCCTGAAGTGGCACATACCCCCTTGGGGGTCGATCTCTTAAGAAATTTTGTTATTAACATATGTCACGCCAATCCGAACTGGACTCCAGCTTCAATCATTGAAGAGCAGGTGGCTAAAATTAGAGCCAAAATCGAAGGAAAGCGAGTTATGTGCGCACTTTCCGGGGGGGTGGATTCTACTGTCGCAGCTGCTTTGGTTCATCGTGCAGTCGGTGCTCAACAATCGTGCATATTTGTAAACACGGGTCTTCTTCGGGAGGGAGAGTTTGAGTCAGTTAGTAATATATATAGGCACCGTATGAATCTCAATGTCAAAGGCATCGATGCGGAGGCGCTCTTTTTAGAGGCGCTTGATGGAGTTACGGATCCGGAGCAAAAAAGGCGCATCATCGGGCATAAATTTATTGATGTCTTTGAGAGGGAAGCATCTGCGCTAGGGGATGTGGATTACCTGGTGCAGGGGACACTCTACCCGGATGTTATCGAGTCGCTATCGTTCCATGGAGGCCCCTCATCTGTGATAAAAAGTCATCATAATGTAGGTGGTTTACCTGCGAATATGAGGTTTCAACTGATTGAGCCGTTGCGAGAATTATTCAAGGATGAAGTTAGGGCGATTGGCAGGGATCTGAATGTTCCTGAAGAGATTCTCCGTCGCCACCCCTTCCCTGGTCCGGGTTTGGCGGTTAGGATTATTGGGAGCGTGTCGAGGGATAGTTTACATTTATTAAGGGCGGCTGAAAGAGTACTGGAAGAAGAGCTTCGGAGATCAGGTCTGTATGATTCAATCTGGCAAGCTTTCCCGGTTTTATTGCCCGTCTCGACCGTGGGCGTGATGGGTGACTTTCGCACCTACGAAAAGGTTATTGCTATTCGGGCGGTGACAAGCTTAGATGGCATGACGGCGGATTGGGCGCGACTACCCACCGAAGTATTAGCGCATATTTCTAATCGATTAATTTCCGAGGTCCGGGGTATTAACCGAGTTGTTTATGATATAACCTCCAAGCCGCCCAGCACTATTGAATGGGAGTAGAAGTAGATGCGGACTAGCATGATTTCTAACAAAAAATTGACCCGCGTGGTTGTGAGAACCGGCAGGTTATGCGACAGCTTAATACATAAGCGATAGCATAACAGGCGATTTCTGATCTATGCGAAAGTGGCTGACTTGAGTTTGGTTTTATGGAAACACTAGATTTCTCGGCGATTCAGCGGGTTAAGAAGGCGCGCCACCCCGAGCGGCCGTACATGTTGGATATCATTGATAAGATTTTTGATAATTTTATTGAGCTACATGGTGACCGACGCTTTGCCGATGACGCAGCGATGGTATGTGGTTTTGCTGATTATCATTCAATCCAGGTTGCAATAGTAGGGCAGCAAAAGGGAAGGGATACTAAACAGAGGCGTCATCGAAACTTCGGCATGCCCAAGCCGGAAGGATATCGAAAGGCTATCCGGTTGATGAAGTCGGCCGAGAAATTCGGCCGTCCGATAATTACTTTTATCGACACTCCCGGGGCTTACCCCGGTATTGATGCCGAAGAGCGCGGACAGGCTGAAGCCATCGCCCGAAACCTTTTGGAAATGGCGAGGCTTAAAGTCCCTATTATTGGGTCGATTATTGGAGAAGGTGGGTCGGGCGGGGCTCTCGCAATTGCCGTTTGTGATTCCGTAATAATGCTCGAAAATGCTATCTATTCTGTCATCTCCCCGGAGGGGTGCGCCGCAATTCTCTGGAAGGATGCGACTCAATCGAATATTGCGGCGAAGGAGCTAAAACTTACGGCCCAGGATTTATTTGAATTAGGGATTGTTGACAAAATCGTTCAGGAGTCCAGGGATGATGCGCATCTTGATCCCGGTCAATCCGCTGCCTTTCTCGACGCGGTTCTTTTTGAGCAGCTTACAAAAATGCAGTCTATAACTCAAAAGCAGCTTCAGATTCGGAGGTTTCGAAGATTAAGGGAACTAGGATTTGTATAGTTTATCCTGAGACTTAACCGGATTGAGAACTCATCGTTAGAAGGGAATGTCGTCGTCATTATCATTGGTATTTTGTCTAACGCTGCCGTGTTCCTCCGGTTGACCGGCATCAGATCGCTGGCTTCTGGAGGATGAATCATCCGTCTTGCCGCCAATGAATTGCATGTCTGTGGCATTCACTTCCAGAGTATAGCGCTGACGTCCGTCTCTATCAGTCCATTCTTCTACGCGCAGCCTCCCTTCGATATAAACAGGGCGACCCTTAGTAAGGTACTGGGAAGCTGATTCCGCCTGCCTACCCCATAACGTGATCCGGAACCAGGTTGTCAAATCCTGTACTTCGCCTGAACGATCTTTTCGCTTTTCGTTCGTAGCCAATGTAAAACTACAAACAGGAGTTCCCTGAGGGGTGTAGCGAAGTTCGGGGTCTCTTCCTAGGTTGCCGACAAGAATGATTTTATTAAAAGACATTTTTACACGTCTCTCGTGAATAGATAAGATGGCGGGTAATAGTATAGCCGCAAGCACCGCTGGTCAAGGCAAAATCTCGGCATAAAGACTTGAGATATTGCTTTTAGGGTTATGTAAGAGATATCCACACGCGCGTTCCAAATTTCTAACAAATAACATTAAGCGCCTTGTTCGGAAATGGTGAAATAATATACCTACTTCTATTGTTTAACTAATTTAGTTGAATCTGACGATCAACATTTCAAATTCTAAGCGAGGAGGAAATAGCTAATAGCAATCGAGGTCGACCATTACGTGTTGAGATTTGAAATACTGGCGAAGTAGGTGAGGGTACGTATGTTCTGCCAGGGGCCTTTAGGAAGGGCAGTTTGAGATTCTGAGCCCCTGTTTATCTATACTATAAGTTCTAGCCAATCCGCCAGCGGCCGTTTCTTTCTCTCGCATCGAGCGCGTCTTTTTGTTAAACTCAGCGCCACGCGCCGCGACGGTATAAATATGGATAGGGAAAAGGTATACATAGAGACTTTCGGATGCCAAATGAATGTGGCTGATAGTGAGCGCACCGTCAGCGCGCTGCATGCCTCTGGGTATCAGCTAACAGACCTCGCTGATCAAGCCGACGTTATTTTACTGAACACGTGTTCGGTTCGAGATCGCGCCGAACAAAAAGTTTTCAACCGGCTCGGAGAGATTCGTCTCCAGAGTAAAAGTCGAGCGCTCTTCGGAGTGATGGGATGTGTTGCCCAGTTAGAGGGTGACGCTTTTTTTGCTCGCGCCCCTTTCCTTAACTTCATTGTGGGCACACGAGCCAGTGACAGGATCCCTCTTCTTATCCAAGAGGCCCGTAGCGGCGTGCGCAGAGTGTCTGATTACGGCGAGAGGGGGGGTGGCGAGCGGCAACGCATTTTACCGACAGAGCGTCATTCCCGTCACATCGGGTTCATCCCGATAGTCGAGGGATGCAATAAATTCTGCACTTATTGCATCGTCCCTTATTCGAGAGGCCGGGAGCGAAGCCGGGGGGCGGCGGAGATCGTCGAAGAAGTCAGAACCCTCATGTCAGAGGGGTATCAGGAAATTCAACTGATCGGGCAGAACGTAAATAGCTATCGACCTAAAACTGAGCAGGGCCTGGAAGGATTTCGTGGTGCCACGCCCTTCTCCAGACTTCTGAGAGCTGTGGCGGCGACACGAATCCCGCGAATAAAATTCACCACGTCCTTCCCGAGGGATTTTCACGCCGACATCGTCGACGCGATGGATGAGCATGAAAATTTGTGTAACTGGATACACCTCCCCGTGCAAACTGGCAGCAATCGAGTCTTGCGGTCAATGCGCAGGGGCTATACCGTCGAGGACTACTTAAGACGAATCGATTACATCAAGAATGCCAAGCGAAGGTATGCGCTGACGTCGGACGTGATCGTGGGGTTCCCGGGCGAAACGGACGAGGATTTTGAGATGACCGTCGATCTTATTGAGAGAGCCCAATACGACAGCCTGTATATTTTTAAGTATTCCAAGCGGCCCCATACGCCGGCCGCTAAGTTCTCGGACGAAGTTCCGGGGGAGAAGAAAACTTCCCGCTTCATGCGGTTAGAAGAGGTTCAAAGAAAGATTCAAACCAAGATATTTGATAGCTATCTCGATCGAAACTTAGAGGTTTTGGTTGAAGGGATAAGCACTCGTTCGGAGGGCGATCTGACGGGGCATTCAACGTGTAATAAAGTTATCAATTTCCCGGGCGACAGTGCCCAAATCGGCTCGATTGTCTCTGTTAGAATCACTTTGGCTAAGAGTCATTCCCTCTACGGGATGATGATCCCCACAGGCCTGACAATTCATTGAGGGAAAGAATGGATATTGAAGTGAAGATCAGAGGGCTGATGATGGACCCGAACAGCGGTACTCCGATCATCATACTGAAGGACGTGAACAGTGAAATGATGCTCCCGATTTGGGTCGGCGCTTATGAGGCGAATGCCATTGCCCTGGAAATTGAGAAGATAGCTCCGCAAAGACCTATGACCCATGATTTGTTGCGGAACCTGGTGATTGAAATGGGGGCTACAGTCCAACGCATAGTTATTACCGAGTTGAGAGACAATACTTTTTTCGCTGTAATCGAGATTATCAAAGGGGGAGGGGAAATGGTGTCACTCGATTCGAGACCTTCCGACGCGATTGCCCTCGCTTTACGAGTCGATTCACCCATCTTCGTCAACGAGAATGTCATGAGCTCTTCACACGCGGCGAGGAGTGAGGAGGCGGTGGAGGGGGCGGAGAATGATGAGTGGCCTGATTTAATCGGCGACGCCGGGGACCTACCTATGTAGGCGGTTATCCGCCTGCCGCTAATACACGCAAAGGAGCTTTCTCTGAGAGCTGTTATCGCGATCGCGAATCAGAAGGGCGGGGTGGGTAAGACCACCACTGCGATAAACTTAGCGGCAGCTTTCGCCCAGAAGGGGAAGCCTGTCCTCTTACTTGATTTAGACCCACAAGGCAACAGCTCCATTTCCTTCCTCGATCCCGGAGCAATCAATCTTTCAGCTTACGAGATGATGGTAGATGGGCATCAAGGGTGGGAGGGGTATATCTATCAGACGCCGATTAGATTCTTGGACATCATCCCCTCCAGAATTAGCCTGGCAAAGCTAGAGGCCAAACTAGTTGGTGATTTCGACGCCCCCTTCAGGCTAAAGGATCGGCTGGATTCGTTGAAAGCGACATATGATGTAATCATCATCGACACGCCGCCGACTCTGGGTCTGATAACGGTCAACGCTCTCGTTGCTGCGACACACGTTTTGATTCCAATCCAGTCTTCATTCTTTGCCTTAGAGGGGACTGACGATCTGTTGGAAACAATCGAGAAAGTCAAAGCTCGACCCAATCCCAACTTAAGCGTTCTCGGTGCTGTAGTGACCCTACACGATCGGCGTACCACGCTTGCTCGTGAAGTTCATGAACAGGTTCGCAAGGTTTTTGGCGCACAACTTTTCGAGACGGTGATTACCAAAAGCGTAAGGTTAGAAGAAGCCCCTGCATATAAAGAGTCGATTTTCACCTTTGCGCCGCACTCTTCAGGGGCGATTGAATACGCAAAACTTTGCGAAGAGGTGCTAAGTCGTGTCTAAGAGAGGTTTACCCACCGGTCTGCAAATGCGGCATGATGCCCACTATGTTGAGGAATTGGCGGGGAATCACCCCGTCGCTATTGGGCGGTCGATCTCACTGGATCTACTCGATCCCAATCCTAAGCAGCCCCGCGTCGAAATCGGCGACTTAGCGGAATTGATCGCGTCGATAAAGGAGAAGGGGGTATTAGAGCCTCTCTTGGTCAAGCCGTTTCCGGCTATCGGTCGGTGGATGATCATAGCGGGAGAGCGGCGTTGGCGTGCGTCTAAGGCGGCTGGCTTGAGGGAAGTGCCCTGTATCGAGATGGATGTGGATGACCGGACAGTCGCTGAGATAGCACTTATTGAAAACATGCAGCGTAAAGATCTGACCGCCTGGGAAGAGGCGGACGGGCTCGCCGCTTTGTGTGAGAAATTTGGTTATACCCATGAGGACGTGGCGAAAAAATTAGGGAAGAGTAGGACGACGGTTACTGAAGCCCTTGCGATCGCTTCATTGCCTGAAGCAATACGTGAGGAATGTCGGCGTGCCGACATAACCGCTAAAACCACCTTACTTGAGATCGTACGTCAGCCGGATGATAGCTCGATGTATAGTATTCTGAGAGAAATAACGCAGAAGAAGCTCAACCGTGAGGAGGTGAGGCAGGCGCGACGTACGAAGAGTAAGGTGGATGGCGGCGTAAAAAGTCCGGAGCCTTCTGTTTTCAGGTACAACTCTTCGGAAGAGGGCTATCGGGTGGAGGTAAGATTTGAGGAAGGGGTGGTCGCAGAAGGAAGAATAAGGGATGCTTTGCTCGCCGCCATCAACTCTCTTACCGGCCGCTAATAGGAGATAACGTATCCGGTTAAGTCTTAAGATTTAACCTTTTGTCTTTGCGATGTTTTCCTGAGAGACCTCGCCCATCTCTCAAGATGAGATTCAAACGGCTTAAATAGCCGTGCACGAAACCTATGTTCTGAATGGCTCCAAAGCTTCAAATGTTTTTCTGTGTAATTACGTATTGCCGGCTCCATTTGCCCTCTTTTAACTGAGTGACGTAGGGTGGAATAATAGTGTTGCCCGACCAAAGAGATGATGAGGGCGGCCAGGTTGTTCTTAAATGAGAAGCGTAACATTAAACGCTTTTGGAGCGGCTGCGTCGGCCCGATAAGAACATCTGTAGCGATCTCTAGCCAGGCGGGTTGTGCCCCTTGCTTGGGATGATAAAGGGCCGGAAGCTCTAAATTGCGGGAACGGACCCGCATGTCCTCAATTTTTGAGACAAAACGAACATGATCGAGCCCCCGTAAATGCTCACGCGGTAGGATTTTTATTACTCTCTCGACGAGAGAGTTAATGTTCCGAGGTATCTTAGCCTCTAAATTGTTCTCGAATTTAATCTGCATAAAAGAGCGACAACTGTAGGCGGTAAGACTCAATACGTCAAGTCTGCGCCATATTTGTGGGCCGGGTAAACGAAGCTGTCTATGCGTGACCACATCAAAAATTACCTCAGCTTTTTGCAGGTTGAAAAAGGGTTGACCCAGAATTCGTTGAGCAGTTATTTGAACGATCTGAGGCAACTGGAAAATCACGCCTCGACCGTTGGTAGACAGCTCCACGAGATAGACAAAGGCGAATTGGCGCGATGGTTGAGATGTCAATCCCAGCTTGGATTGTCCCCGGGGACCATCGCACGACGCATATCCAGCATCAGAGGTTTCTATAAATATCTGCAACTAGATGGGTTAATAAAAGAGAGTCCGGCAGAGGAGTTGGTCTTACCCAATAAGGGGCGGCACCTCCCACACTTCTTGTCCGAGGAGGAAGTGGTAAAGCTAATCAAGACGGTTAATACTGAGAGCAAAGAAGGAATAAGGGATCGGGCTGTTTTAGAGCTGCTTTATGCGACGGGCCTTAGGGTTTCCGAACTTGTGAATCTCAGTATGGGGGATGTGGATCTTGCCCGTTCGCTACTAAGGTGTAGCGGGAAAGGTAATAAACAGAGATTATTGCCCATTGGGAGAGACGCCATGCACGCATTGGGCGCTTATTTAGCCATACGACTCGTGTTTTGCGATGATCGCGCATCAAGCTATCTGTTCGTTAAACGTGCCGGTAAAAAGATGACCAGACAAGATGTCTGGAAAATTCTCAGAAGATGTGCAAAGGAGTTGGGTGTTGAGAAGGCCAGCCCGCACATGTGGCGGCATAGCTTTGCCACGCATCTAACTCAGAGAGGTGCTGACTCTCGTACCGTGCAAGCGCTTCTAGGCCACGCAGACCTGTCTACAACCCAGATATATACACACCTATCAAAATCTAATTTGCGAGAGACGCTAGACTCGTATCACCCGCGGGTTAATGAAGAGTAGAGGTTTAGCCAGAAGCCCAACGTCCGATAATAGATATTATGTACGTGCCGGCCTGATCTTATCCAAGTTTTAAATAACGGAGTGCTGAAACTTGACACTAGTACTAGTGACTGGTACATTACGCGGTCTTTTTGCAGCTTTAGGCCAATAATAAATGAGGTGCCAATTTGACCAGTCAGTCAAGCTACTTGTTTACTTCCGAATCCGTCACTGAAGGACATCCAGATAAGATAGCAGATCAGATTTCCGACGCGATTTTAGACGACGTCTTAAAAGTTGATCCTCAAGCGCGCGTCGCTTGTGAGACTTTAGTTACCACCGGACTGGTGATCATCGCGGGTGAAATCACCGCCGACGCCTTCGTTGATTACCAACGGGTGGCACGTGAAACCGTTAGAGAAATAGGTTATACCAGAGCTAAATACGGTTTCGATTGTGATACTTGCAGCGTACTGACCGCTATCGACCGCCAATCACCAGATATCGCGATGGGCGTGGATACCGGCGGGGCCGGCGACCAGGGGCTGATGTTCGGCTTTGCCTGTAACGAAACCCCTGAATTGATGCCCCTACCCATCCAGCTTGCTCATAGTCTCTCTCTACAGCTCAGCAGGGTGCGAAAAAACAGTCTCCTACCCTACCTGCGCCCGGACGGCAAATCACAGGTTACGATTGAGTACAAAGACGGAAGGCCCTTTCGTGTGCAGGCCGTCGTCATCTCTACCCAACACGACGCCGAAGTAAGTACTGAGAAATTACGTGAAGATATCTATTCAGAAGTTATCAAGCCCACCGTTCCAGGCGAATTGTTAGATCAAAACACTAAAATCCACATCAACCCGACGGGTCGCTTCGTCACGGGAGGCCCCCAGGGAGACGCAGGGCTCACGGGACGCAAGATTATTGTTGATACTTATGGGGGGTATGCGCCCCATGGAGGAGGTGCGTTCTCCGGAAAAGATCCTACCAAAGTAGACCGCTCGGCCGCTTACATGGCGCGCTACATCGCCAAGAATATTATTGCGGCGGGTCTCTCAGAGAAATGCCTTGTCCAGTTGGCATATGCCATCGGTATTGCCGAACCCGTGTCTGTTCTAGTGGATACAGTAGGGACAGGGGTTGTCCCTGAAAGTAAATTGGCGGCGTTGGTTCGAGATTCCTTCGATCTGACCCCGCAAGGCATCATACGAGACCTTAAGCTACGACGGCCAATCTATAGGCAGACCGCCGCTTACGGGCATTTCGGGCGTCAAGGGGAAACTTTCACCTGGGAGAACACCGACCGGGCAGAGTCTCTCAGGTCAAAGGCGGGTGTTTAGCAGACTTTCGGAGATCATCAATGAGCATGTCAAAAGAAGCGGGTTACGACATAAAAGATGCTTCCCTCGCGGAAGCCGGAAAGAAAAGAGTCGAGTGGGCTGAGCGTGAGATGCCCGTCCTACGTCTTATCAGGGAGAAGTTTCAGTCTGAACAACCTCTTCTTAATACGAGAATTGTTGCGTGCGCGCACGTCACTTCGGAGACGGCAAATCTCGTCCGCGTACTGCAAGCGGGTGGGGCGGAGACAGTCCTCATCGCGTCAAACCCTCTGTCGACGCAGGACGATGTGGCTGCGGCGCTGGTGAACGAATGGGGAGTTCGTGTCTACGCTATCAAAGGCGAGTCAACAGAGACCTATAACCGTCACGTCAGGATTGCGCTCGATTACAAGCCTCAGCTCATAATCGACGACGGCTCAGACGTAGTCGCGACACTAATTAAGGAGCGACGCGATCTTCTCCCCGAAATCATTGGCACCACGGAGGAGACGACTACGGGCATCGTACGCCTTCGCGCAATGGAGCGGGCGGGAGTATTGACCTTCCCTTCCATTGCGGTCAACGACGCGCAGACCAAGCACTTTTTCGACAACAGGTATGGGACGGGTCAATCAACCCTCGATGGAATTATACGGGCGACAAACATCCTCCTGGCAGGGCGAACGATAGTGGTGCTCGGGTATGGTTGGTGCGGCAAAGGGGTCGCCATGCGGGCGCGCGGGATGGGGGCGAATGTCGTCGTGACGGAGATTAACCCCATCAAAGCCGTCGAGGCAGTGATGGACGGCTTCCGTGTTCTACCGATAGCCACGGCGGCCCCCTTAGGGGACATCTTCATCACCGTGACAGGTAACAGGCACGTTATTGACGGGCAACATTTCAAGCTCATGAAGGACGGGGCCATTGTCTGTAACAGCGGGCACTTCGACCTCGAGCTCAATCTTGACGCGCTCCGGCAGCTAGCTTCGGCCCCCGTTAACCTCCGCCCCTTCGTCGAGGAATATACTCTCAACGAGGGAAAGAATCGTATCATCGTGCTCGGCGAGGGGCGGCTCATCAACCTCGCCGCAGCCGAGGGGCATCCGGCATCTGTCATGGACATGAGTTTCGCCAATCAGGCGCTTTCGGTCGAGTATTTGATCAAGAACCAAGGGGGGCTGGCTCCGGGCGTGCACACACTCCCCCAGGAGGTCGATACGGAAATCGCGAGTCTCAAACTCCGATCCTTCGGGCTGGGTATCGACGTGTTAACCCCGGAACAAACCGAGTACCTTTCAAGTTGGGAGATGGGTACTTAGAGAAACCCGTACGGGTTCGTGCTCTTTCGAGGGTTTTTAGGTTTTAGCTTTCGAAAAAAAGTAAGTCCCGGTCAGCAAGAAAAGTAGGGGTAACGCGCAAACTGCGGCTTGGGGGGGGAGCAGCCCGTAAGACCCGATCTGGGAAAAAAGATTCCCCCCTAGCCAATACATCACGCCTGTGGCGATTGCGATTAAGAGTGGAACCATAGCTGATTTACGACCAAAAGCGAGGGCCAGCGGTAACCCGTTAATCCACATCACCGCAGGGCTGATCGGGTCTAACCTTCTTTTCCAAAGAGCGATGGTTATAAAAGCCACCTGATCGGAGCCCGGCTCCTGCGCCCTGACCTTATTTAAATACCTGCTTAACTCCACAGTGCTATATTCATTTAGCTTTTTAAGCTCTGGCTTAAAAAGCTGGTACGTGGTCGCCTCGTCGCTGAAGACGTCGCCCGGAGCGCCTGGCCTTTTCCCGACCTTGTCCGGGGATAATCTGAGATAGGAAACGTCCTCCAAAGTAACCCCCCCGCGCGGGCTCTGTTTGGCATCCTTACTCCAGATAACCTCTTCCAAAAAGACGCCCTCATCATCAAACCTGTAAAGTGTCGGCTCCGTCACGGCGCCGGAGGCCGCTTCGTATTTGTACGTGTACAACTTCTGGGCTGAGGCCGCCAACCACAGGTAGCCGGACGGCGTGTCGGCCCGGACTGGTCTTGAGCGCAGGCGCGCGCGTAATTCCTCCTGCCTCGTGTTCGCACCGGGGAGTACTTTCTCTTGCACTAGCCAGAGAAGCGCGCAGACGCCTAAAACGAACCACAGTGATGGCAGCGCTAACCTGTAAAGACTTTGCCCGCTTGACCACCACGAAATCGCTTCACTCCGCCTGGCCATTAGTGCGTAAGTAATGAGTATGGAAATCAGCGTCGCAGCCGGTATCACGCCCGTCGCGGCAAGCGGGGAGAGGTAGAGAAGATAAAGTGCAACCAGCTTGGATCTTGAACCGTCGACGGCGACAAAACGCAGCGTCTCGAAGAATGTGAAAATGAGGAAGACCGCGACTAGCCCTACGAGTGAGAGCGCGAAATACCAGATCAGGGTTCCGATAATCGAACGATCCAGTAAGCCTAGAAAAGAGGCTCGGCGTAGTATCTTCGTCACTCCTCCACGTCCCCGCCCCGCCCCGCCGTCTTTAAGACCTTTAATTGGCGACTTCTTGGAGGGTAGAAAAGATGAACTCTTGTTCGAGCTGACGTTGATGAGAACGATGCCCGCCGCGAGGGCCAGGAGGGTGGCGAACCACGCGCCGACGAATGGGGAGACTACTCCTATCCTCGTAAAATAGTCGCCGCCGAGGAAAGCCAGGTAAAAAATGATCATCGAAACCACGGCCAGCGCCGCCCCGTAGGCGCGTCCGCCTTTAGGGGCGCGCCCCCCCAAGCCCACTCCGAGAAGCACGAAGGGTAAAGGGGTTACTGCCAACGCCAGTCTTTTGTGCACAGAGGATAAAAGCTCCTTTCGTTTACTTATCGGACCCGTGCGCCAGCTCTCCAACAACGCGTCCCAGCCCATCTCATCATAATCTTCGGCTCGATTGAGTTGATTGAGAAGCGCAGACCGTCCGGTGTTCAGCCGCACGCGTAGCTGCTCGGATCTCTCCGTCACGACTTGTCTGTCCCCGCCCGCCGTTGGCCTTCCGGTCGACGGCAGGGTGGTGACCATAGCGTCGTGTAGTACGAGTTCAGTCTGATCCCCTGTCAGATCAATCCTCCCGGAGCGAGCCGTCACCAGTCGCAGACCGCTGCCCGGTTCGGTCCAGTGTATAAAGACCTTTCGCCACTCCCCTCTCTCTTCATCCCCTTCGCGAACGTAGATCAATTTTCCGGGAAGCTGCGTATTAAACGTACCCGGCTGAATCGGGGTCTCAAGCCGCTCGATCGTGGTCCGTAGCAGCGCTTGTCGTGCGGAGCGTGTGGCTTTCGGCGCGATGACGAATGCGTCGAGGATCGTGATCAGGGCGCAGAGCAGCCCCAGCGTCAGCGGCGGCAGCGCGAGCCTCCAATTGCTCTGACCTGAGGCGCTGATCACGACGAGTTCGCTGTCGCTGCCCATCCGCGCAAAGCCGACGGCCGTTCCGAGCAGCACCGCCATCGGCAGAGTGAAGAGGATGATGCCCGGCAAGACCCCGAGCACGAGATTAATCGCGAATGACAATGACGCGCGCGTCGAGCTGAGCGCTTCAGTCACCTTACCCGACTGCTGGATCAGGAGCACGGCCGTCAAGATGACGAAGGCGAGGAAAAGGTACGGCGTGATCGATCTGACGACGTAGCGTCCCAGCAAAAATTTACCCGAGCGCATTAACACAAGCTCCGCCCCCTCTGAACCTACTCACACGCGTCCGCGTAGATGCGCACGAAGCCCCTCATGCGCTGCGGCGCGGGCGGAGCGCCGGCTCCCGCTCGAGCGCGCGCGCGATCAGGATGCGCAACAGCTCCCTCACTTCGGTCGCGCAGTGTAAATCCTTCGTGGCCGCTTCACGCGACCAACTCTCCGGGGGAGTCTTCAGCGCCGTAGCAACGAGAATGAACGCCTCTGGCGAGACCGCCACCCCGCGCGCGTTCGCACATCCGTGGCACTCGAAATTACTGCCGGAATTCAGCGCCACCCCACGCCGTTCCCCCTTGAGAGGCTTCCCGCAGGTTTGGCACTTAGACAGGTCAGGTAAAAAGCCCGCGAGCTTCAGCGTCCACACCTCGCAGTAGTGTGCGACCCACGTCACCTCCCCCGGCGCGCCCGCGAGCGCCTCCAGACACGCTCTCAACATCCTATAAAATCTTTCATCGGGCGCGCGCAAGGGGGCGAATTCGAGTATGAGCCCTGCCAGGTATTCGAGTTCGACGAACACCGCGTCGTCCCGCGTGAGGCCAAAATAGGAGCGTGTAATTTCCGCCCGTGTGATCGAGACCAATTCACGGGCCTCTTTCTCGAAAAAAGTCAGCCGAACCAACGTGAAAGGCTCTAGACTCGCGCCGAACCTGCTCTTGAGCCGGCGCGCGCCGCGCGCCACGCCGCGCACGACGCCTTCCTGGCTGGTCAGGAGAGTTGCGATCTTATCGGCTTCCCCGAGCTTGATGCTGCGCAGCACTATCGCGTCCGTCTCAGTAAGCCCCATGCCCTTCTCCTGTCATACCGCCAGGCACTGCCGCCGTATCTGCGCGGGTCAGTTTCGAACGTGAGCCCGGATAGATGGCGGCTCAAAATTTAGAACTGACCCACAACGCGCTTAACCGTAGATGTCTCGCCGGACACGTGCTAGAGGGGTAGCCAGTAGAGGAGCCATGCTAAGAGGAGCCCTATAAAAACGAATTCGGCGAATATCTTTAGCCCGTAGAGGAGACTCTCACGACGGCCCTGGCGTCCCACCACGCCGAAGGCTATCGCCACAAACGTTGCGAACGCGATCATGAACAGGAAATGGCTCAAAGCTTCCTCCCCGTCGCTATATCGAAAGAGTCCAGCGCCGCCAGGTAGTTGATAAGTCCCGCGATGATTAAAAAAATATTACCGTACTCCGCCGTCGCCCTCTGCGCCTGGTCGGCTACCAACGTATTCGACCACAGGCAGACGAAGTATGCGAGGCCCATGCCGAGATCACAGAATCCGTAAACATACGCCAGCAGCCCTGCGTCGGAGACGTTGTGCGGGCCGAAGAGATGCCCCCCCAGAAAAACACCCAGTACGAACATGAGAGCGACGAGCGCACCCATGATGAGACCGCGCGTGCCTCTGCGGACTAGAAAATATCCCGCGCCCGGTATTAACCAACTTAAGAGTCCCGCCGCGAGCGCGCGGGAAGCAGAAGCAGTGGATTCCTTCTGAAGCTCTCTACTCAAACCGATCGTCCCTTCCTATCCCACCAAATGATAATCACACCAGCACCAACCGCTAAATAGCCGTGAGTGCATAGAAGCCTTGTCTATAAAATCGTGTGGCCGCCTGATTTTATAGGCAAGGCTATGCATAGCTTCAGATGTTATCGGACGCATCGGACATTTCAGCGACTTTACCAAAATCCATGAGTCATGAACTCCTTCTTCCCAGCCAAACCCCGTCGATAGGATCGATGGAGTTCGGCACGTAGCGTGATGTCTCCACGGTGACCTCCCTCATTCTATTAGTCGCTTTTTTAACCGCGGCAGCGTCCCTTTTATACTTATCGTATAAGATGAAGAGTCGGCGGCTCGACAAAGCTCAGAGGTTACTTGATGAGTCAGCAGGACTATCTGCTTTGGCGGCGTTTTAATACATCAAAAATCCCCTTCTCAACTCTCTGAAGGCCTTCAAACCCTCCGCCCAGATCGCTTTAATCTCCCCCAAAGACCGTGCGCTCTCGATGGCCCCGCGCAATTTATCCGTCCCGGCGATTACGTCGAAAGGGTTCTGATCGAAGACGTATTCATACGGAGGGTTCTTCCAAAGGAATTGCTCCGCGTACAGCTCACGTATCACTTTAACTACCGCGACGCCCGTGATCACTGGTTCGAAGCTGTTTCGGTCGAGGACGTGTATCTGAACCCCGCCACAGGTCTGGCCCGCGTGCTTCTGAAAAGTCGGCTGGAAATGGCAGGCGCGGAAATAGACTCCGGCCAAGTCGAGCGCGTTAAGCTCGCGCGCGAGCTTTGCCGCCTCCACGTAAGGCGCGCCGACGAGCTCGAAGGGCCTCGTCGTCCCCCTCCCTTCGGAGACCTGCGTGCCCTCCAAATGTACGGTCCCGGGGAATACCGTCGCCGAGTCGGGCGTCGGAATGTTCGGCGACGGCAGCACCCACGGCGCGTCCGTCTCATCCATCCACAACTCCCTGCCCCACCCCTCCAACCGGCTGAACTCCAGCTCGCACCCGATCCCCCAATGCTCGTTGAACATCTGCGCCAGTTCGCAGACGGTCAAGCCGTGGCGCGTCGGCAGCGGGAATTGCCCGACGAAGGACGCGTATTCGGGCTCAAGTATATTTCCTTCCACCGCCTCCCCGTTGACCGGGTTGGGGCGATCACAGACGATCACCTTCTTGCCGAACTTCCGCGCGGCGCGCATGCAGTTCGCCAGCGTGTAGACGAAGGTATAAATGCGGCAGCCCACGTCCTGTAGATCGCAAACCAGCACGTCCACCCCTTCGAGCATGCGCTCCGTGGGTTCGCGGGTCTCGCTGTAGAGCGAATAGACCGGCACGCCCGTCTCGGCGTCCACGGCGTGGGGGGTCTCAACCATGTTGTCCTGGAGGTCTCCGCGGATTCCGTGCTGCGGGCCGAAGAGGGCCGTCAGTTTCCAGTCGCCCCGCCCGTTAAAGAGGTCTGCCACGTGCCGAAAATCGTGATCGACTGAGGCCTGGTTACACACCAGGCCGACGCGCGCGCCCTTTAAAGAGTTGCCGCCTCGTTTCAGCAAACGCTCGACGCCAAGTTCGACTTTTCTCTTCCCTGAACCCATCTAGACGCTCCCCCAAGTCCTCCCGCTGCGCGCGCGAACTCTAAATCTCATCCGCACAGCACGGAACCGCCGTTGACGTTCAACACCTCGCCCGTGATGTGGCGCGCCCAGTCGGTGCAGAGGAAAAGGATCGGCAGTGCGATGTCGTCTGGTGACGCCACCCGTCGGACGGGGATGGCTTCTTCGATCTCTCTGCGCCGACTATCGTCCCGAAAGACCTTAGATGTCATCTCCGTATCGACCCAGCCGGGCGCGACGGCGTTGACGGTAATGCCGTGACAACCCAGTTCGACGGCCAGAGACTTGACGAAGGCGATCTGCCCGCCCTTCGAGGCGGCATAATTCGAGTAGTTCGCCTCGCCGCGCTGCCCCGCCGTGGAACTGACCGCGATGATGCGCCCCCAACCCCGCTCCTTCAGTGCGGGAATCGCCGCACGACAGAGCGCCCAGGTCCCTTTCAGGTTAATCTCAAGCGTGCGATCCCACACGTCCTCTCCCAGAGTCTCGGCCGGGGCTCCCTCCCACACCCCCGCGTTACAGACGAGGATGTCCAAGCGACCGAACTCTTCCAGCGTGCGACGCACAAGGGCTTCGGCGTCATCCAGCTTACCAACGTCGGCGCGCGCGCAGACCCCCTCCGCGCCCGCCCTCCGAACGCCCCGCAGGGTCTCTTCCGCCCCCGCCTCGTCATTCAGGTAATTGACGACGACGCAGACACCGACTTGCGCGAGCCGGATTGCAGCCGCGCGTCCGATGCTTTTTGAAGCCCCTGTGACGATTGCGACGCGATCACGCAGGTTGATGCTTTCCTCTATCTGCATCCTTGTTCGAACGCTCAGCCGCCTACCGCGGGCGAGCATGGGCCATGACGTTATCGGACGGAGCCCGGACGGGGCGGTGAAGTGATGCTTCAACTAGCAACCGCTGCTGGCTTCCGTGCGTTGAATTTAGCAGACTCTACGATAAAGGTAGAAAAAAGATTCGTGGAAAAATCGTCCTCACGCCAGTCTATCTCCGGATGCCATTGTACGCCGACCGCCCAACGCTCTTCTCGCGCGTCCTCGACCCCCTCGACAAGCCCGTCCGAAGCCCAGGCGGTCGCGCGCAAATTCTCGCCGAGGGTTTCGATCACCTGATGGTGGTGACTGTTGACGAGCGCCGTGTCGGATTCCGCCAGCGAGGCCAGGCGGCTGCCGCCGAGTAGGCTGACGCGGTGCGAGCGGCGGCCGCGTGGCGCGCCCTGCTCGTGCTTGACGGCTTGCGGCAGCTGGCTTTGGATGTCCTGGATGAGAGTGCCGCCTCGCGTAACGTTCCAGATTTGTATCCCGAAACAGATTGCCAGCAGCGGCATCGAGCGGCGCTCGACTTCCGCCAGGACGAGTTCGTCCGTCTCGTCCCGCAGCGGATGAACCGCCCCCAGACCCGGCAGCGGGTCGCGTCCGTAGCGCAGCGGATCGACGTCGGAAGCGCTCCCCGGCAGGAGCACCCCGTCGAGCCGCGACAAGACTTCCGAGACATACCCGACTCTCGGGATGAGCGAGAGGTGCACGGGCACCCCGCCCGCCGACTCGACCGCCTCGCTGTAGAAGCGCGCCAGGTAGAAGCGTTCCGTCTCCAGTTCGTGCCGGAGCGTGATTCCGATCAAGGGCCTCGAAGTTCGCGTCAAGATGCGTCCGAACCACCTCTCAAAAAAATCGCCCCGCGGAAAAAATCTTCACCACGCGACGCCCGCTATCATACAACAGTTTAACGATCACTCCGACTTTCGGGAGCGCGCGGACGGTGCTACGTGTCTCGGCCGCCACGCGTGACGGAGCCTCGCTTGACTTCCCTTCCGACCAGTTCCTATAGTTCACAGCTCAAGCCGATGAGTAGAAAAAATTCAGAGCCGCGCTGGCGCAGCACGACCGTCCTGCTCGTGAGGCGCGGCGAGCGCGTCGCGATGGCGGGCGACGGGCAGGTCACGCTCGGCGACACCGTGATGAAGAGCGCGGCGCGCAAGGTGCGACGCCTCTTCAACGACCGCATCCTCGCGGGCTTCGCCGGGGCGAGCGCCGACGCCTTCTCGCTGCTCACGCGCTTCGAGGGCAAGCTCGAACAGTACCACGGGAACCTGGAGCGGGCGGCGATAGAGCTGAGCAAGGATTGGCGCACGGACAAAGTCTTGCGCCACCTCGAAGCGCTGCTCGTCGTGGCCGACGCCAAGGGCTCTTTCCTGCTCTCGGGCAACGGCGACGTGATCGCGCCCGACGAGCACGACGGCGCGCTCGCCATCGGATCGGGCGGGGCGTACGCGCTCGCCGCCGCGCGCGCCCTGCTCGCCAACACCGAGATGGGCGCCAAAGAGATCGCCGTCGAAGGTCTCAAGATCGCCGCCGACATCTGCATCTACTCGAACCAACAGATCATCGTCGAAGAATTATGAAAAGCAGAGGTTAGAGGCTAGAGGTCAGAGGTCAGTTCGAGACTGCCCTTGTCTGACCTCTGACCTCTGACCTCTGGCCGCTAACAATGGTCATTTATCTCTCAGGCGAAGTGGACGAGGAGGCGCGGCTCGACGAGATGACGCCGCGCCAGATCGTCGCCGAACTGGACAAGCACGTCGTCGGCCAGCACGCCGCCAAGCGCGCCGTCGCCATCGCCCTGCGCAACCGCGTCCGCCGCCAGAAGCTCGCGCCCGACATGGCCGCCGACGTGATGCCGAAGAACATCATCATGATCGGCTCGACCGGCGTCGGCAAGACCGAGATCGCGCGCCGCCTCGCGCGCATGTCCAACTCGCCCTTCCTCAAGGTCGAGGCCTCCAAGTTCACAGAGGTCGGCTACGTCGGGCGCGACGTGGAGAGCATGATCCGCGACCTCTCCGAGATCGCCGTCGACATGGTGCGCGCCGAGAAGATCGAGGAGGTCTCCGAGAAGGCGGAGTTGAACGCCGAGGAGCGCGTCCTCGATCTGCTCCTGCCCCCCCGCCAGACTTCGAGCTACTACAACTTCGACGCCGACGAGGAGGAGGAGGAGACGGGCGCGACCGCCGCGCCCCCGACCGAGTCGTCTTCCGCGCGCGACGATCAGTTTCAGCGCACTAGAGAGAAGCTGCGCGAGCAGCTGCGCGCCGGCAAACTCGACAACCGCCTCGTCGAGATGGAGGTGCGCGACCGCAACTTCCCGACCATCGAGGTCGCCGGCCCGCAGGGCGTCGAGGAGATGGGCATCAACATGAAGGACATGCTCGGCAACCTCTTCCAGGGGAAGACCAAGCGCCGGAGGATGCTCGTCTCCGAGGCGATGGAGTACCTCCTGCAGGAGGAGGAGGAGCGGCTCATCGACATGGACACGGTCGCCCGCGCCGCGCTCGAGCGCGTCGAGTCTTCCGGCATCATCTTCCTCGACGAGATCGACAAGATCGCGGGCCGCGAGTCGGGCGGCGGCGGGCCTGACGTCTCGCGCGAGGGCGTGCAGCGCGACATCCTGCCCATCGTCGAGGGCACGACCGTCAACACGCGCTACGGGATGGTCAGAACCGATCACATCCTCTTCATCGCGGCGGGGGCGTTCCACGTCTCGAAGCCCTCCGACCTGATCCCGGAGTTGCAGGGGCGCTTCCCCATCCGCGTCGAGTTGGAGTCGCTGACCATCGCCGACTTCGAGCGCATCCTGACGGAGCCCAAGAATTCCCTCCTCAAGCAGTACCGCGCGCTGCTCGAAACCGAGGGCGTCGATCTCGAATTCACGCCCGACGCCGTGCGCTCCGTCGCCGAGTACGCCGGCCGCGTCAACGAGACGACCGAGAACATCGGCGCGCGCCGCCTCCACACCATCATGGAGAAGGTGCTCGACGAGATCAGCTTCGAGGGTCCCGATCTCGAACCGAAGCAGCAGACCATCGACGCCGCTTACGTCGACCGCGTGCTCAAAGACGTGGTCAAAGATCAAGACCTCAGCCGCTACATCTTATGAGGAAGCCGAGAGGCGTGGGCACACCGGCGACGGCCGAGGGCGCGCGGGGCGACTGGTTTTTGCTCTTCGCCTGCGCCGCCTTCGCGCTCGCCGGCATCTTCAACGCGGCGTGCGGCAAGCGCAGGCCGCCGCTGCCGCCCACCGAGAGCGTCCCGCAGCGCACGGAGCTACTGTCGGGCGCGCAGCGCGGCAACCGCGTCATCCTGAGCTGGCCCGCGCCGCCGCGCAACGCCCCCGACGACAGCGTCCAGAGCGTCCGCCGCGTGGACGTGTATCGCGTCGCCGAGCGCACGAACGACCCGCTCCCACTGACCGAAGAGGAGTTCGCCGCGCGGGCCACACTCATCGGCTCCGTCCCTTACGACGAGATCCGCCGCTCCGCCGAAACCCTCTCCTACACGGACGAGTTGGCGCTGACCGAGCCCGTGCGGCTGCGCTACGCCGTCCGCTACGTCAACGCCTCGGGCCAGCGCGCGGCGTTCTCGAACTTCCTCCTCATCGAGCCGGCCTCGACGGTGAGTCAGCCGCCCACGCTCTCCGAGGTGTCGAACCCCGCGGAGAACACCGTGCGCTTGAGCTGGCAGGCCCCGCCCGCCAACGTCGACGGCTCGACGCCCGTCAACCTGCTCGGCTACAACGTCTACCGCACGGAGCGCTCGCAGACCGAGCCGAGCCAGACGCCGCTCAACCCCGCGCCGCTGACGCGCACAGAGTTCAACGATCAGGCGTTCAAGTTCGGCGAGGAGTACGTCTACACCGTCCGCGCCGTCTCGCTCGGCACGGGCGGCGCGCAGGTCGAAAGCCTCAACTCCAACACGCTCTCGATCACGCCGCGCGACACCTTCGCGCCGAGCGCGCCCGCGGGTCTGAGCATCAACGCCTCGCCGCAGCGCATCTCTCTCTTCTTCGCGGCGAACCCGGAGCGCGACGTGGTCGGCTACAACGTCTTCCGCTCGACCGACCCCGCCCTCGCGCGTGATCAGTGGCGCAAGCTGACGCGCGCCCCCGTCGACCGCACGACCTACAACGACGACGCCGTCGAGCCCGGCGTGCGCTACCACTACTACGTGACGGCGGTCGACTCGGCCGGCAACGCGAGTCAACCGTCCGAAGTCGTCTCCGATCAGATCCAGAAGAGCCCATGAGACTCTGTCGCTTCACGCACCCTTCCTTCCCCGCGCCCCGCTACGGCTGGCTCGAAGGCGACTCCGTGCGCCCCGCAGACGAGTCGCGCCTCTTCGGCGGGGACTCCGCGGCTCGCGCTGACGCTCAGACGCTCCCGCTCGCAGAGGTGCGCCTCATCGCGCCCGTCGCGCCCACAAAGATCGTCTGCGTCGGGCGCAACTACCGCGAGCACGCCGCGGAGTTAGGCAACGAGATGCCCGCCGAGCCGCTGCTCTTCCTCAAAGCCCCTTCCGCGCTCACCGGGCACGAAGACGCCATCGTGCTGCCGCCCTACTCCGAGCGCGTCGAGCACGAGGGCGAACTCGCCGTCGTTATCGGACGGCGGGCCAGAGAGATCGGCGACGCCGAGAATCCGCTCGACTACGTCTTCGGCTACACCTGCCTCAACGACGTGACGGCGCGCGATCTACAGAAGAAGGACAAGCAGTTCACGCGCGCGAAATCCTTCGACACCTTCTGCCCCGCCGGGCCTTACGTCGTCACCGACATCGATCCGCTCGACCTACGGGTCGAGACGCGCGTCAACGGCGAGGTGCGCCAGCGCGGGCGCACGAGCGAGATGGCTTTCGCAGTCCCCTTCCTCGTCCGCTACGTCTCCCGGATGATGACGCTGGAGCCGGGCGACGTGATCTCGACGGGCACGCCCGCGGGCGTCGGGCCACTCCTCGACGGCGACACGGTCGAGGTCGAGGTCGAAGGCGTCGCCACGCTCCGCAACTCCGTGCGCGCGGCGCGGCCTTGAAACGGCGCGGCAATCCCCCGGTCAGCAACACTCTCATCTTCCGCCGATCCGACTTTCTCCGACACTGTGCTTCCGGGCCAGCAGGATACGCCAGACTCTCCCACACACGCCCGCGCGGGCGCGCGTGAAGCAGAGCCGCGCCGACCGGTCGTCGAAGCCGACGCTCTGACGAAAATTTACGGGGAGCGTGCGGCGGTGGACGGGATCGACTTCACGGTCACGCGCGGCGAGGCGTTCGGGCTGCTCGGCCCCAACGGCGCGGGCAAATCCACGACGTTGCGGATGGTCGCCTGCCGCTCCCCCCTCACCGCCGGCTCGCTCCGCGTCGAAGGCTTCGACGTGCGCCGCGACGCGCGCCGCGTCCGCTCGCTCATCGGCGTCGTCCCGCAGGAGAACAACCTCGATCCCGATCTGAGCGTCCGCCAGAACCTGCTCGCGTACGCGCGCTACTTCCGCATCCCCCGCCCGCGCGCCGTCGAGCGCACGGACGAGCTTCTCGGCTTTATCGGACTCTCGGCGCGCGCCGCCGCGCGCGTCGAAGAATTGTCGGGCGGGATGAAGCGTCGGCTGATGATCGCGCGCGCTCTTTTGCACGAGCCGCGCCTGCTCGTCCTCGACGAGCCGACCACGGGCCTCGACCCGCAGGTGCGGCAGGAAATCTGGCAGCGGCTCGAAGAGTTGCGACGCGAGTTGCGCCTGACCACCCTCATCTCGACCCACTACATGGACGAAGCCGAACGCCTCTGCGACCGCCTGCTCATCATCGACCGCGGCCGCATCGTCGCCTCCGGCTCGCCGCGCCAACTCGTCCTCGACCACTTCGCGGCTTACGCCCTCGAAGTCCGCGACGCGGCGGAGCTGCCGCTGCTCGCAGACGCCGCGCCCGGCGTCGCCCGCTCGCTCTCTCGCTCCGGCGCGCACCTCTACTTCGCGCCCGCGCCCGAACTGCTGACGCCCATCATGAAAAACTACGCCGGGCGGCGGATGTTCATCCGCCCCGCGAACCTCGAAGACGTGTTCCTTGAGATCGTCGGCGAAGCGAGCGAAGATGTCGAAACCGTCGGCGACTCGACTTAAACTCTCGCTTCGCGCCTCCAGCGCCTCCAGCGTGAGGGGTAGTTCTCACGCTGGAGGCGCTGGAGGCGCGAAGAAGTCAGCATCGTTCGTGGACTGAAGTCGCAAGTCTCTTTAATGGATGAAAGCCCTCTCATCGTCCGCTCGCTGAAGTACGACGGGCGCGTCCACCGCGAGTGGCGCGCGCGGCTCGCCGGGGGCGCGGGCTCGCTCGTCGTCGTCGAAGGCGTCTTCGAGTCTGAAGTCAGGCACCCGCTGCTCGGCACGGTCGCGGTCGGCACGCTGAGCACCGAGTACTACTGGACTGATCGCTGGTACAGCGTCTTCCGCTTCCGCGAGCCCGGCGGCGGTCTGAGGAATTACTACTGCAACGTGAACTGCCCCGCCGAGTTCGACGGGCGGCTCCTGAGCTTCGTCGATCTCGACATCGACGTGCTCGTCGCGCCCGACTTCTCCTACCGCGTGCTCGACGAGGACGAGTTCGAGGCGCACGCCGCGCTGTACGAGTACCCGCCGCGGGTGCGCGAGCAGGCCGGGCGCGCCCTGTCGGAGTTGATCGAGATGATCGGGAATCGACGCTTCCCTTTCGGTGAGAGTCTATGACTGCGTTCTCGCGCGTGAATCCGGGCGACGTGTGGGCGGTGTGGCTGCGCCACTTCGAGGTCTACCGGCGTCTGTGGAAGATGCAGATGGCGGCCCCGCTCATCGAGCCCGTCTTCATGATCTTCGCCTTCGGCTACGGGATCGGCTCGCTCATCGCCTCGGAGGTCGCGGGCGTGCCTTACCTCACGTTCGCGGGCGCGGGCGTGCTCGGCTTCGCCGTCATCTCGCGCGCGATGTTCGAGACGGCCTACGGCTCCTACTTCCGCATGGTCTACCAGGCGACCTTCGACGCGATCCTCGCCACGCCCGTCGAGCCCGAATCCCTCGCCTGCGCCGAGCTGTTGTGGGCGACGACGAAGGCCCTCATCGACGCCTTGATCGTCCTCGCCATCCTCGCCGCCTTCGGCGCGGCGCGCTCCCCGCTCGCCCTGCTCGCGCCCCTGCCGCTACTCGTCGGCAGCTTCCTCATCGCCGCGATCACCCTCACCGTCACCGCGCACGTCCGCGACATCGACGCTTACAACCTCTACCTCGCCATCTTCTTCTCGCTCATCTTCATCTGCGGCGTCTGGTTCCCGGTCGACGTGCTGCCGCGCGCGCTCCGCTCCGCCGCGTGGCTCATCCCCGTCACCAGCGCCGTCGATCTCACGCGCGCACTCCTCGTCGGGCGACTGCAATCGCGCCACGCGTGGGAGCTGCTCTACCTCGCCGCCGCCTCGCTCGCCTGCGCCGAGTGGTCTATGCGCGCCCTGCGCCGGCGGATGGTCGTGTGAGAAAATCTGTCCGCGGTCAGTTGTCCGTAGTCAGTTGTCAGTTGCTAATCGCTATCTAGCGGCAAGCCCGGACGCCAAGCGAGCGACCGACCACGGACGACCGACCACGGACAGTTCTCCTCATTCTGCTATAATCCCCGAACCTTATGGCGACCTCAAAACAGCAGACCGAAAAGCCTTTGTCGAAGCTGGAAAAACTGCGCGCGCGTAAACGGCTGGCCGAGGCGGGCGGCGGCGCGGCCCGCGTCGAGAAGCAGCACGCGGCGGGCAAGCTGACGGCGCGCGAGCGCGTCGAGTTCCTGTTAGACGAGGGGACGTTCGAGGGGTTCGACGAGTTCGTCGTCCACCGCACGACCGACTTCGGCCTCGACCGGCAGAAGTTTCCGGGCGACGGCGTCGTCACCGGCCACGGCCTCGTCGACGGCCGCCGCGTCTTCGTCTTCGCACAGGATTTTACCGTCTTCGGCGGCTCGCTCTCCGAAACGCACGCGGAAAAAATCTGCAAGGTGATGGACCTGGCGATGAAGGTCGGCGCGCCCGTCGTCGGCTTGAACGATTCGGGCGGCGCGCGCATCCAGGAAGGCGTCATCAGCCTCGGCGGCTACGCCGACATCTTCCTGCGCAACACGCTCGCCTCCGGCGTCGTCCCGCAGATCAGTTGCATCATGGGGCC
Source organism: Pyrinomonadaceae bacterium (assembly GCA_035537435.1). Classification (GTDB taxonomy): domain Bacteria; phylum Acidobacteriota; class Blastocatellia; order Pyrinomonadales; family Pyrinomonadaceae; genus JAIVGV01. The sequence continues at coordinate 114,228 of DATLMC010000124.1, forward strand.
GTGCGCGGGCGGCGCGGTCTACAGCCCCGCCATCACCGACTTCAACGTGATGGTGCGCGGCACGTCCTACATGTTCATCACGGGTCCCGACGTGATCCGCTCCGTCACGCACGAGGAGGTGTCGAAGGAAGAGCTCGGCGGGGCCGACACGCACAACCGCGTGTCGGGCGTCGCCCACTTCACGGCGGACGACGACCGACACGCGCTGCAACTCACACGCGAGCTGCTCTCCTTCATCCCCTCGAACAACCGTGAGGAGGCCCCGCGCGTCGCCACGAGCGACCCCGCGGATCGCGCGGACGAGCGCCTGAACTCAATCGTCCCCGAAGCCTCGAACCAGCCCTACGACATCCGCGACGTGATTCACGGCGTGATCGACGACGGCTATTTTTTCGAGGTACATGCCGATTATGCCCCGAACATCGTCGTCGGCTTCGCGCGCCTCGACGGCCGCAGCGTCGGGCTGGTTGCCAACCAGCCCGCCTTCCTCGCGGGAGTGCTCGACATCAACGCGTCCGTAAAGGCCGCGCGCTTCGTGCGCTTCTGCGACTGCTTCAACATCCCGCTCGTCACCTTCGAGGACGTGCCCGGCTTCCTGCCCGGCGTCCAGCAGGAGCACGGGGGCATCATCCGCCACGGCGCGAAACTCCTCTACGCCTTCGCCGAGGCGACCGTCCCCAAAGTAACCGTGATCACGCGCAAGGCTTACGGCGGCGCCTACTGCGTGATGGCGTCGAAGCACATCCGCACCGACATCAACTTCGCCTACCCGACCGCCGAGATCGCCGTCATGGGCGCGGAGGGCGCGGTCGGCGTCCTCTACCGTAGAGAGATCGAGGGGGCCGACGACAAAGACGAAGCGCGCCGCGCGCGCGTCCAGGAGTTCGAGGAGAAGTTCGCCAACCCTTACGTCGCCGCCGAGCGCGGCTTCATCGACGAGATCATCGAGCCCTCGCAGACGCGCCCCAAACTCATCCGCGCCCTCGCACTGTTAGAGAACAAGCGCGACGCGAACCCGCCGAGAAAGCACGGCAACATACCACTCTGAGTTGTGCGTGTGGAGGGGGTAGGGTGAGGCGGCGCGGGGGGGCCTATTACATCACACGCCCGCCGAGACGGCGAACGCCTGCTCGGGCGGCGGCGCATACGGCAAGGTTCCTTCCTCTTCCGCGCCTTCGTCGGCCGTAATGATGTTAAAGACCTTGGCGCTATTGTCCCTAATCGAGAGCATCGCGGGGCGCTCCATGTCGGTCATGGAGAACCCCCAGGCGCGCACGCCCTCGCTGACGTAGGTGGCGAGTTTCACGAGCACCGCCAGAGACTGCTCCGCGTCGCGCCAGTAGGGGCTGCCTTCCGACTCGTCGATCACGGCGTCGATGATGAGCCCTTCCTTCAGGTAGAGCCAGCCGCAGCAGTTGCTGACGGCCTCGTCGAGGGAGCCGGACGCGTCGTTGAACCTCCCCAGCTCCTTCGCCTGGCTGATGGTCTGGTTGTCCCAATGAAGCTCGATGTAGCCGCTCATCTTCCCCCGCTGGACGATGTCCAGAAGCTCCGCTAACGAGACGATCCCGCCGAGCTGTACCGAGGCGAAGACCGGAGAGTTGTCGTTTTTACGCTGGCCCTCCGCGGCGGGGACTTTCGCCTCCTCCGGCTCTACCCCCAGGGCGTCGTTGCTGAGCGCGGGGTGCTCCATGAGGGCGCGCGTCACACTCTGGACGATGCTATCGACAGTGAACGGCTTCGGTAAATAATCGAACGCCCCGATCTTGAAGAGCCCCTCCGAATACTCCTCGTCGTCGATGCCCGAAAACATGATGACAGGGATTTCGGGCCACTTCTGCTTGATGCACCCGAGCAGCTCAAGTCCGCTCTTCCCCGGCATAGAAATATCAGTCAGGACGATGCCGTAACGTTCGCTCTCCAGCCTCTCCAGCGCCTCTTCGACGGACTTCACCGCGCGGCAGGGGAAGTCTTCCGAGAAGATATCGTATAGCACGTCGCGCAACGTCGGATCGTCCTCGACAATTAAGACTGATAGCATCATTCGCCTCGCTAGTTATGTCGTCCAACGGGAAGGTCAAAACCTGCCGGCCATTCGCGCGGGTACTCATTCGCGGCGTAGCTCCTGCCGGCGGCGGAGCCGAAATGTGAACTCACAGCCCGTCCGGCGTGAGTCACGAGATGGATACTCAAACCGCGTGCCGCCGGGCGCGCCTTCCCCTTCCGTCAATTAAACTTGGGTTATTTAATGCTCTCGCGTACCCTCATCGCTCGCGTTGACCGGGAGTTCTCAGAATGACCCGCCATATTGCTTGCATCCTCAGAGCCCGCCTGCCGAAAGCAAACGCGCCTGAGCCGTCGGGCGCGGACACAGAATAAGGGTCTCATTTGATGGAGTGTCCACAACGTTTTCCTCTCTGGCGAGGCGGCATGAAACCACCCCGGCGGAGAACCCTGATTTAGAAATAAGTTGTTTTTCCGCACGGATAAAGGTAAAAGCTGTCGGCTGAGAATTGAGCAGGCCGAAACGCCCTCTCTGAAGCCTCGTCGCACGAAACTCAAAGCCCGCGCCGGCGCGCGGGCGCTACCTGCCAAAGTGGAGGACGGGCAATGAAAAAATTTATCTTCATGATGTGCGTCGTCGTCGCGATGACCCTCGCCGCCTACGGTCAACCGAGGAGGGGGCAGAGGGGCGTCAGACCGGGGCAGAGTCAGCCGACTCCGACTTCGACGCCCGCGACGGCTGCGCCCGCCCCCGCGCGCCCGACGACGGAGCAAGCGCCGTCTGCGCCGCAGGCGTACAAGCCCGCCATCGAATACCAGTCGTTGATGGAGCTTCGTTTCTACGAAAACCAGGGCGGATTTCTGGTCGAAGGTCTGGAGGTAGTCTTCCCGCCGCCCGGCCTCCAGAAGGCGACCTTCGTCATCTCCCGCCCGAGCGGCGAAGTGGTCACCACCGTCCCTCTGCGGCTGGAGACGCCGCTCGCCAGCTACACCGCGTTCGGGATGTTTAAGCCTGATGGCGTCCCCGGCAACGCGCCCATCGAACAGCCGGGCGATTACGTTTTGTCGGTTCACATCGACGGCCAGCCGATCACGACTCTGCCGTTCCAGATGAAGCGCGAGGCGAGCAACGACCCCTTCAATCCCACGACCACCTTCGTGCGCGAAGGCCCCTGGCGCGACCTCGCACATTTTTCTAACCGGCCCGAAGTGCCCGATAGTCACCTCGAATTTAGCTGGTGGACGAGCCTCAGAGAGTTGCCCCCCGGCACAAAGAATCCTCTGGTCACGCTGCATATAATGCACGCGGGGCAGGAGATCGCTTCAACGAGAAGCCCTGTCGTGCCGACGCAAACCGACTGGCAGTTTCTCTATCAAGAATTTCACTTTCCGGCTGAGAAACAGGTTCGCTGGATGACTCTGGCCGATCTGACGAAGCGCGACGGCGAGTACACGGTGGTGGCAAAGGTCAACGGAAAACCCTTCAAGAGCTACAAGGCGGAAGTCAGGAACGGGATGCTGCAACGGCATCCGCGAAATCGTCTGGACACGGAGCCGCACACCGATTTCATCTCACCGCGTCTCGTGGATGTCTCTGCACGCACAAGCTCGCGCTACGCGATGCGCGACACTTACTGGGTCAAGAAGAACTAGAGTGTCCGTGTCCCAAAGCCCCGCGAGGGGCGAAAGATAGTAGCCCCGCGAGGGGCAATAGATAGTAGCCCACGGCGCAAGCCGTGGGA
>DATLMC010000125.1:0-43797 GCA_035537435.1 Pyrinomonadaceae bacterium
AGCTTCGAGCACGCGTTTCGCTGTCGGAAGTGATGTTAGAGCGCACGCGCGGCGCGGACGCGCGTTGCGCGGTGTCGTCGTCGCCGCGCTCGCCGCCGCCGCGCTGGTCGCCTTACCGCAGGTCGCGCGCGCGCAGATCGACGGCGCGCGCGCGCCCGCCGGCGGGTCGGGCGGTCAGCATGAGATTTACGGTGAGTTCAAAGTTGACGAGAGCAAGGCGAAGGAGAAAGTCCCCGGCTCCTTCGTCCTCGTCCTCATGACCGACGCGGGCAAGGTCGTCGAGCGGCAGAGCGCCATGCACAACGCGCGGTTCAGATTTTTCGGCCTGCGCAACGGCAACTACGAAATCGTCGTCGAGTCCGCCGGGATGCCCGTCGGGCGTCTCTCCGTCCAGCTCATCTCGTCCCGCAAGGTAGAGCTCAAGCAGGACATCACGCTGGAGTGGGACGCGGCCAGCGCGGCCAAAGCCGCCTCGAAGGCGGGCACCGTCTCGGCCGCAGACTACTACGAGCGGCCCGCCGCCAACCGCGACCTCTTCGAGAAGGCGTCGGGCGCGATCAAGAAGAAGAAGTACGAAGACGCCGCCGCGCTCCTGCAACAGATCGTCAGTGCGGACGAGAAGGATCACATCGCGTGGACGTACCTCGCCTCCGCCCACAACGCGCTCGGCAAGGCCGCCGACTCCGAGCGCTGCTACGTGCGCGCGCTGGCGCTGAGGCCCGACCTGCTCGCCGCCGCCGTCAACCTCGGACGCCTGTACGTCATCGGGAAGAATTTCAATAAGGCCGTCGAAGTCCTGAAGCCGGCGGTCGAGAAACATCCCCAGTCGTCCGACGCCCACTTCCTTCTCGGCGAAGCCGAACTGCAAACCGGACAGTATGACGACGCGGCGACCGAACTCAGGGAAGCGCTCCGCCTCGACCCGAAGGGCAAAGCCGAGGCGCACCTCCGCCTCGCCATGCTCCTGAACGCCGCCGGCAAGAAGGACAAAGCCGCCGCCGAACTGGAGCAGTTCATCGCCAAGCAGCCGGAACACCCCAACCGCGAGAAGTTTGAAGAGTACATCAGGCAGAACAAAAAGCATTAAGCGGCGGCCGTCAGGCGGTAGAAGACCTCAGACGTGCCGAAGATGCCTAAGCCTTAGTCTGACGGCTCATCGGTCGGAGCAGGGAGCCGGGTGAGAGCCCGGCGACGACGCGCGTGCGCTCGGAGGCGCGAGCGCACACCATGATCGAGTTGGCGGCCTGACGCCCGGCCCCTGCGGAGCGCACCCGCGGTGGTGGAGTTTGAGAGACTTGCTGAGTGCGCGTCGGCTGCGCGCGTGAGCCGGGGGTTGTTCCACCTAACTCCGCTTCCGCTGTAGCGTTTAGGGCTTTTGCGTCTCGCGCCGCAGGGCTTTTTTCTTGACGCTCTCGCGCCGCGTCTGTTAGCTTTCAAATGTGCCCTTTTATCAAAGGGTCACGGGTTAAAAGTCTCGCCCCGCGTCGTTCCCCGCCGCCCGCAAGGCGCGCAAGTAAGGACAGTTGAGCCGCCCCCTTTGAACGATGCCCACTCCAAAAGGGAGTCACACTTGCCCAAGGGACGCACGCTGCTGCTCGCCGACGATTCGCCGACGGTTCAGAAGGTCGTCAGCCTCACCTTCGACGACGAGGGCTTTACCGTCATCGCCGTCGGCGGCGGCTCCCAGGCGCTCGAAGAGTTGGGGCGGGCGATCCCCGACGTAGTCCTCGCGGACGTGCACATGCCCGCGCCCGGCGGCTACGAGCTGTGCGCGCGCATCAAGCGGGACGCGCGCACGCGCCACGTCCCCGTCATGCTGCTGGTGGGCGCGTTTGAACCATTCGACGAAGCGGAGGCGCGCAGAGTTGGCGCGGACGAAGTTTTGACCAAACCTTTCCAATCCATACGCGATCTGGTGAACAAAGTCGGCGGGATGCTCGGCGCTCAGCCCGATCCTGTTGAGCCCGGCCAGCGCGACGCGCGAGACGCCGCGCGCGAGGGCGACGCCGCCTCGCGTCCGCGCGCGTCCGACTCTCCGGCGGACGAGCGCGCCGGGGGGGCCGCCCGCGCCCGTCAGGTCGAAGCACGGGGCGGCGAAAGCGGCGTCACGAGCGCGCCGGAGTTCGCCGATTTCGGCATCGACGACGAGGGCATCGAGACGGTGACGCCGGACGAGTTCGCCGCGCGCAGTCACCCTCGCGCCGCCGAGTTCGCGGAGCCGCGCCCGAAGGCCAGCGCCGCGCCGCAGGGTTTCGCCGCCGCCGCGTCGGCCGCGCCGCCACGCGCGCAGACCTTCGAGTCGCGCGCGGACGCCGCCGCTGCCGCCGACGACGCGCTGCTCGAACTCGGCGACTTCGATTCGTCGAGCGCGCGCGACACGGCCTCGGACGATTTCGTGCTCGACATCGGCGACGCCGACGCCCCCGCCGCGACGCGCGCCGCAGCCGCAGAGCCGGCAGCCGGCGCGCCGTCTTACGACGCCGAGGCTTACGCCGACGACACGCCTTCCGCGGTCGAGACGATGGGCGCGGGCAGCCTCTCGATGGCCGAGCCGTCCGTCGCGTGGGACGCCGCCGAGAAGTTCGCCGTCCCGCACGAGGCGATCACAGAGCCCGCCCAGGGCTCGACGCACGAAGAAGTGGATACGGCCGTCGCACATTTCGACGGCGCGGTGGGGCAGGCGGTCGAAGCGCGCGACGCACGGAGCCTCGGCGAGCCCGCGACGGCGGGGTCGGCTGCCGCGAGCGAGTCCGGGAGTGAAGAGCTGCGCGCCCCGGTGCAGTCGGGCGCGTCGGAGTTGTCGCCCGAAGCCGTCGACGCCATAGCGCGCAGGGTCGTCGCGCACCTGTCGGAGCGCGTCGTGCGCGAGATCGCGTGGGAGGTCGTGCCCGACCTCGCCGAACGATTGATCCGCCGCAAGCTCGAAGAGGAAGAGACGCGGGCGAAGTAACGCGACGGGAAGTGTTTCGTGATAGACGAAGAGACGCGAGGGCTTAACCTGCCCTCGCGTCTCTTCGATTTTGGGCGAGCGAAATTCTTGTAAGGTTGGTGCGAGGAGTTCTTCCGCCCGGCGCGGGCGCGCTCCCGCGGCTCACGCGCGCCGCCACGATGAGAGCGGGGCGCACGTGCCTCCGCGCCTTTCGGCGACGATCTCCGCGAGGATCGAGAGCGCGACCTCTTCGGGCGAGACCGCGCCGATGTCGAGCCCCACGGGCGCGCGCACCTCGCGCAGAGAATCCTCCGGGAAGCCCGACCCGCGCAGCCGTTCGAGCACGATGTTCGTCCGCCGACGGCTGCCGATCATGCCGACGTAGTCGGGTCGCGCCGCGAGCACGGCGCGCAGACACTCCTCGTCCTCGTTGTGCCCGCGCGTGACCACCGCGACCGAGACGCCCCGCCCCGCTCCGACCGCCTGGGCCACGGCGCGCGCCCACCCGCCGGTGGCCGCGACGAGCGCCAGGCCGGCGTCGGGGAAGCGCCCGCGCGTGACGAAGTCGGCGCGGTCGTCGATGAGCGTGGCGCGGTAGCCGACGGCGCGCGCGAGCCGCGCCAGAGCCGCGCCGACGTGGCCCGCGCCGCAGACCACGACGTGCGGCTCCGGCTCGACGCGCTCGAACATCACGCGCGCCGCGCGCCACTCTTCGAGCGCGGGCGCGAACTCTCCGACCCGCTCGGTGCTCGCTTCGTGGTGTGAGGAGAGGAAACTGAGCGCGCGCGCCGCGACCGATTCATCCAGCGCCGCGTCGCCGAGACTCCCGAAGGGCGCGCCGTCGGCGCGCACGAGCATCTTCGCGCCCACGCCGCGCGGCGATTCGACGAGCGTGGCGAGCGCCGCCAGGGAGCCGTCGCGCAAGACCTCGCCGATGGCCCCGGCGAGCGCGCTCGGACTATTTTGCCTGTGCTCGTCGGTCGGGCGCGCGGCGGGCTGCTCGCCTGCGTCGTTCATCTTTTCGTGAGTCGTTCGTCGGGCGCGGGCGCGTGAGACTTGCCGAGGCCCATCGCGCCGAGCGCGCGGCGCGCGAGCCACGCCGGGCCGACGAGAAGGTAGACGGGGTTGCGGAAGAAGGCGGGCTGGTTGCCCTCGATGAAGTGGCCGACGAACTGCAAGACCCAACCCGCGACGAAGAGCGCGAGCGCCCAGCGCCAGTTGAAGAAGAACAGCGGCAGCGAGACCAAGATCAGGGGAATCCCGACGCTGTGCGACAGGCGGTTCAGCGGGTGGCGGTGCTTCGACTTGTACTCTTCGATGAACGACGTGGGCATGGGCGGCTCCGTGACGGGTAAACCGTGACAGGTGACAGGTCAAAGACTAAAGACAGGTCGCGAACGAAAGATAAGACTTTTTCCCCCACTTGTCACCTGTCACCGTCGCGCCTCCCGCCTGTCACCTGTCACTTGTCACCTGTCACTTGTCACGGCCCTCGCCGTCCCACACGTCGATGAAAATCTCCATCGTGCCGCCGCAGACCATGCCCTCCTCGCTCGCCTCGTCCGCCGTCAGGCTGAAGCGGTGGAGCGCGGGCCGAGCCGTGCGCATGGTCTCGCGCGCCTCCGCCCAGACCTCCGCCTCGATGCAGCCGCCGCCGACCGTGCCGGCGGTCGCGCCGCCCTCGAAGAAGAGCATCTTCGCGCCGCGCCGCTGCGGCGTCGAGCCGCGCGTGTGCGCCACGGTCGCGACGACGACGCGCTCGCCACGCGACTGCGCCTCGCCGATGAGCCGGTAGAGCTCGAACTGAGAGATGGAAGTCATCGCAATCGTCTATCGCCTATCTCGTATCCCGTCAGGCCGAACATGCGGCGGGGACGGCCTTTCACGTCCCCGCTTTCGATCCCGAAGGCCGTACCCTCAAAGCAGTCTCCAAAAACTTGATGACTCTGCGCCACGAATCATCCTGTGCGCGCGCGTTTCCTTCCGGCGTGCCCCCGGTTTCAAGCCGCCCCCCGGCCACCAGGGTCGAGCCGGCGGGCAGGTACGCCTTGCCGATGAGATGCCCGGCCGATTCGTAGGTGAGATGCTGGTCGGGGAAAGGATGACGCCGCGTCTTAAGCCGATTCACGATCATGCGTGCCAGCACGGACGAGTTCCAGAGTTGGTCGTCCCCCGCGGAAATTAATAGGACGGGGCCGTTGATCCGCTCGACGGGGATGGCCGCCCGGCGGACAGCCTCCCTCTGCCGGAGACGATAGGCGTAGTTGATCGCGGGTCTGATGGGGAAGCCTTGCGGCGGGTGGTAGGTGGGGTCTGTCGCCTGCGGGATGAAGGGAACTGACTTCCCCTCGAATGACCAGGATGACTTGTCCGCCGCCCCGCAGATACACGACCAGACCACGCCGCTCGGAACGTAGCCGACCACCGCGCGCACCTCTCGATATTTCGACGCGACGAGGAGAGCCGCCTCGGCCCCTTTGGAAGTGCCCAGCAGCGCGAGCCCGCCGCGCCTGACTGAGCGTTGTCGCATCATCCAATCAATCGCCCGCCCGAAATACTCTAGCGGGATCTCTTCGAGCGATGGCGGCAACCCCTGCGCGCCGAAGTAGGCGAGGGCGAGGGCGGCGTACCCGTGCGACGAAAGCAACGCGGCGACATCTTCCGAGCCCAGGCCCCCCTCGGAACCGCCCAGCACGATGACGCCGGGGAACGCCCCGGCCGGCCCCGCGGGCGTGAACAGGGTTCCGACTAACCCTCCCTCGCGCACGTCCTCCATCCGGCCATCGGGCTTCATGAACCTTCTGATGACGTCGCCGGTCGCAAGAGTCCGTCCGTCAGACTCGACGGAGAAGGTGAGTGTGAGCGGGTCTGCCCTTTTGTAAGCGAACCGCGCGCGGTTGTAGTCAACGCCGGGCAAGTTCATCGAGCTGATGAGCCCCGTCGGATCGATCCCCTGATACGTCCCGTTAGCCGGCGCTTGAGTCGCGAGGTTCACCGTGCCGCGGTCGTCTGCGTAAAAGCCGGCGTGAGATTGCCAGAGCTTGCCGTCCGCGTCCTTCGTCGAGGCGCGGACGACGATCGGCTGGCGCGGTTTAAGGTTGGCGATCCTGATGGCGAGGCGCTCATCCGCCATCCCGTCTCGGGGCTGCACGACGAGCGTCTGCCCGCACGCGGAGGGCACCGCGTTGATGCCGAGGCAAACCAGGAACACGAGGAGCGGAGGGCGCATCGCCGACTTTCGGATGACGAGTCGTAATGATGACGCCATCACTCTCCCTTACCAACCTTTTTGGCGCGGCGGTCGACCGTTAGAACGGCGGGGGGGTCGCCGCGGGCGTCGGGCTGGGCGCGGGCGTGCGCGTCGTCGGCGCCGGCGCCGGGCGGGGGACGGTCGTGCCGTCTTCGCCCTCGGCCTCGCGGCGCATGGCGGAGTCGAGATCGGCGCGGAGCCGCTCGGCGAGCTGCTGCGCGGTGACGAGCGAAGATTCGAGCTGCTGCCGGCGCGCGGCCTGCACGTCGAGTTGCGCCCGCACGCGCTTCTTCTCGTTGTCGAGCTGGCGGCGCATGGACTCGCGCGCCTCGTCGGGGCGGAACGTGCCGACGGTGGCGAGCTGGCGTTCGAGGTTTTCGGGGCGCATCTGCTCGTCGATCTGATCGACGCGCGCTTGCAGGTTCGCCTCCTTCTCCATCACCTCGCTCATCTGCGCCTGCAAAGCCTCGACGCGCTGCTCGGCGCGGGTGAGGCGCTCCTGGATGAGATCGGTGCGCCGCTGCTGCTCCATCTGATCGACCTTCTTGTTGAGCTGCTTGAGCTGCGTCGAGAGCTGATCCACCTCCCGGCGCGACTCCGCGTCCCTCGCGTCGGCCGGGCGCGGCGGCGTCGTGCGCCGCGACGGCTGACGCGCGTCCTCCTGCGGCTGATCCTCGGCGCTGCTGACGAGCCGCGGCTCGGAAGGGTCGGGCGTGGCGGTCGGGCTCGGCGCGGGCGCGTAGGTGGGCGTCACCGGGTTGGTCGCGCGGCGCGAGGGACGCCTGCGCCGCTGCGTCTGCACGCCGACGACGCTCACGACCAGCGACAACACGACGGCGCACAGCGCGACGATTTTGAGAGTTGAGCGAGCGAACATGGCGAACCTCCGAAAGGCTGTCAGTTGTCCATTGTCCGTGGTCAGTTGCCCGTGAGCAGTTGTTCAATTCGTCCTGAGCGCGATCCTCGTTAGTCACATGCGACTGACCACTGACGACTGACAAAGAACGACTGGTCTCCGAACTTACACGCTTGATCTCGCCCCGCGTTCCATCATCCCGGCTGAATCTTGAAGCTGATGTCCATGGCGCGCGCCGAGTGCGTGAGCGCGCCGACGCTGACGAGATCGACGCCCGCCTCGGCGTAGGCGCGCACGTTCGCGAGCGTGATGCCGCCGGAGGATTCGAGCAGCACGGCGGGCGACAACTCGCGCGCGAGTTTGACGAAACGCGCCGTGTCTTCGGGCGTCAGGTTGTCGAGCAGCAGGATGTCCGCGCCCTCCTCGCACGCCTCGCGCAAATCCCTCTCGGTCGAGACCTCGACCTCGACCTTGTGCAGGTGCCCGACCGACTCCTTCGCGCGCTTGACGGCCGCGCCGACGCCGCCCGCGAGCGCGATGTGGTTGTCCTTGATGAGCACGCCGTCGTCCAGGCCGAAGCGGTGGTTGCGCCCGCCCGCCGCCTGCACGGCGTATTTTTCGAGCATCCGCAAGCCCGGCGTCGTCTTGCGCGTGTCGACGATGACCGCGTTCGTGCCCTCGACGGCGTTGACGAACTGCCGCGTGAGCGTGGCGATGCCGGAGAGGCGCTGCAAGAGGTTGAGCGCGAGGCGCTCGCCCGCCAGGAGCACGTCGGCGAAGCCGTTGGTGCGCGCGATGACCTTGCCCGCCTCGATCTCCTCGCCGTCGGAGACGAAGGATTCGAGCTGCTGCTGCGAGTCCAGAGTGGCGAAGACCGACTCGGCGGCTTCGAGCCCGGCGACCGTCATCGCCTCCTTGGCGACGAAGCGGCCGCGCGCGTGGGCGTTCCTTTTGACGCACGCCTGCGTCGTGATGTCGCCGCGCCCCAGGTCTTCGCTGAGGAACGCGCCGACCTGATTGAAGAGCGCGCCTTCGTCGAGCCAGCTCATTCGCTCAGTGCCTCCACGGTCTGCGTCAGCTGTCGGGTTCGTTGCGCGATGTCGGCGCGGCGTTGCCGCAACTCCTCGACCTTCTCGGCGGGCGCGCGCTCGACGAACTGCGGGTTCGAGAGCTGCGCTTCGAGCCGCGCCCCCTCCTTCTGAAGTTTATCCTGCTCGCGCCCAAGACGCTCGCGCTCCTGCGCGAAGTCGATCAAGCCTTCGAGCGGCACGGCCACTTCAGCGCCCCCGGCGAGCACCGCGCGTGCGGACGCGCGCGGGGCGTCGAGTGATTCGCCGACGGAAACTTGCGAGGCGCGCACGAGCCGCGCGATCTGCTGCGCGCCCGACTCGAAGACGGAGCGCACGGCGGCGTCCGGCGCGGCGATCAGGAGCCGCACCTGCTCGCCCGGCTTGAGATTTAGCTCCGAGCGGATGTTGCGCACGCGCGAGACTAACTCGATGATCGACGCGATCTCGCCTTCGGCGCGCTCGTCGATCAACTCCTCGCGCGCCTGCGGATAGCCCGCGAGCATGACGGTCGGCTCGGCGTCCTTGTAGGCCGGATGCAGAAGCTCGGAGCCGACGCCGGGAAGTTTCTGCCACAGCTCTTCCGTGATGAACGGCATGAACGGGTGCAGCAGGCGCAGCGCCTGCTCCAGAACCGTGAGCGCGCGGCCGCGCGCGGCGTCGCGTGCGGGCGAGGCTTCCGTCGCGGTCACGTCCGACTTCGACAGCTCGATGTACCAGTCGCAGAAGTCGTCCCAGAAGAAGTGGTAGATGGTCTGCACGGCGGCGTGGAAGTCGTAAGCCTCGATTGACGCCGACACGTCGCGCGCCGCCTTTTGCAGCCGCGACATGATCCAGCGGTCGTGCAGCGCCCACGTTTTCGGATCGCCCTCGAAGCCCAGCCCGACGCGCGCGCCCTCGGAGTTCATCAGGCAGAAGCGCGCGGCGTTCCAGATTTTGTTGGCGAAGTTGCGGTAAGATTCGACCTGCGTGTCGTTCCAGCGCGTGTCGGTCGTGCCTATGCTGGCGAGCACGATGCGGGTGGCGTCCACGCCGTACTTGTCGAAGACTTCGAGCGGATCGACGCCGTTGCTCTTCGACTTCGACATCCGCTGCCCGTGCTTGTCGAAGATCGTGCCGTGGATGAACACGTCGTCGAAGGCGCGCTCGCCCTTGAACTCCACCCCCGTCATCATCATGCGCGCCACCCACAGGAAGATGATGTCGCGCGCGGTGACGAGCACCGAGGTCGGGTAGAAGGTCTTGAGGTCTTCGGTCTCGTCGGGCCAGCCCAGGGTCGAGATGGGCCACAGCGCCGAAGAGAACCACGTGTCGAGCACATCCGGGTCTTGCGTCAGCTCGTGAGTGCCGGCCGCCTTGCGCGCGTCCGTCTCGGTGCGCGCGACGAAGACGTTGCCCGCCTCGTCGTACCAGGCGGGGATGCGGTGGCCCCACCAGAGCTGGCGCGAGAGCGTCCAGTCGTACAACCCTTCGAGCCAGTTGGCGTAGACCTTCTCGTAAGGGTTTTCCGGGACGAAACGCGGCTGATGCTTTTCGCGCATCAGTTCGAGCGGCTTGCGGCCGAACGCGGCCTGCTTCAGAAACCACTGGACGGAGAGCAGCGGCTCGATGACCGTGCGGCAGCGCGCGCACTGCGAGATCGAGAACTCGTAGTCGGCCACTTTTTCGAGCAGCCCCAGCTCCTCAAACTTCGCGACGACTTTATCGCGCGCCTCGTAACGATCCAGCCCCTCGAACTCCGCGCCCGCCTCCGCCGTCATGCGCGCTTGGCTGTCGATGACTTTGACCTGCGGCAAGTCGTGGCGCTGGCCCATCGCGTAGTCGTTCTGATCGTGGGCGGGCGTGACCTTGACCGCGCCCGTTCCGAACTCCGGATCGACGAAGTCGTCCGCGACGACCGGAATCTCGCGGTTCACAATCGGCAGCAGCAGCGTGGCCCCGACGAGATCGCTGTAGCGCTCGTCCTTCGGGCTCACCGCGACCGCCGTGTCGCCGAGCATCGTCTCCGGGCGCGTGGTCGCGACCGTGACGCGGCGCTCGCTCCCTTTGACGGGGTATTGCAGGTAGTAGAGCTTGCCGTCCTTCTTCTCGACCTTTTCGACTTCGAGGTCTGAGAGCGCGGTCTGATCCTTCGGGCACCAGTTGATCAGGCCCTCGCCGCGGTAAATCCACCCCTTCTCGTACATCTTCACGAAGAACTCGCGCACGGCGCGCGACAGCCCCTCGTCCATCGTGAAACGCTTGCGCGACCAATCCACGCTCGCGCCCTCGCGCCGCATCTGTTTTATGATCTCGCCGCCGTACTTCTCTTTCCACTCCCAGACGCGCTCCAAAAACTTCTCGCGACCGAGATCGTGGCGCGTCAGCCCCTCTTCTTTCTTCAGCTTCTTCTCGACCTGGATCTGCGTCGAGATGCCGGCGTGATCCTCGCCGGGCAGCCAGAGCGTGCGGTAGCCGCGCATCCGGTGGTAGCGCGTGAGCACGTCCATGATCGTGTGCTGGAGCGCGTGCCCCATGTGGAGGTTGCCGGTCACGTTCGGCGGCGGGATGACGATTGAGTAGACGTGCGCGTCGGGGTCGTGGTTGATTTCGGGCGCGAAATACCCCCGCGCCTCCCAGCGCGAGTAGTGCTGCTCCTCGGCGAGCTTCGGATCGTAAGCCTTCGGGATTTCCATCTGCGTGCGAGTATAGGAAAGGCGCGGGGCAAAAGTAAAAAGCAGACGCGGAGAGGGGGAGACGCAGAGACGCGGCGAAAAGGAGTTTGGCGCTCTGGCCGCGCCTCCGCGTCGCCGTGTCGCCGCATCAGTTTTCCCGCGCCGCGTGACCGCGCCCGGACTAGCCCGCGGCGGCGGCGAGCTTGCGCTCCAACCTCTTGAGCCGCCTGCCGCTCACCGTGCCGTGGATGGTGAGGACGGGTCCGAGCAGGAAGTAGCAGAAGCCCGCGAGCGCGGCTGAACGTATGCCGCCGCGGGCGGCGATGGTGATGGAGATCAGCCCGATGGCGACGTTCAGCAGGTTGCTCTCGATCTCGACGCGCGTGTGGAAGATTTCGAGCGCGTCGAGCGAGAGCGCGTCGCGCTGTCGGTGCGCGTGCAGGTAGAAGAGGGCGAAGATGAGGAAGACGGCGACGTAGCCGAGCCCGTAGATGATCATCATCTTCGGCGTCTGTTCGGGCAGCACCGGGTAGACCAGCTCGCCCGTGGGCAGGCGCACGCGCGGGTCGCCGCCGCCGAGGATCAGGTTGTTCAAAAACGTCCAGACGAACTTCAGCGGGTAGACGTAGAAGAGGACGACGAAGAGCAGCGCGGCGTTCAGGAGCATCGTCGTCATGTCTTCGAGCCCGTAGCGGCGGAAGAAGGCGTAGTGCTGATACCAGACGAGCAGGAGCATCGCGAAGCTGATGGCGAAGGCGGGGAAGCCGCGCATCATCGCGAGCAGTTGGTCGAAGGTCTGCGGCACTTCGAGCGAGACGACGAGGAGCGTGATGGCGAAGCCGAAGACGGCGTCCGCCAGCCCTTCGAGGCGCGACACCTCGCGGCTGCGCCAGCGCAACCTCCTGCCCGCGCCCACCTCGCCCGCGATCAACTTTTCTCTGATCATCCGGCACGTCCCCGTCGGCGGCGATTCGCGAGTTACGACGAACGCGAGATTAGAGCACGAGTCCGCGCCGCGCGCAAAAAGTATTCTTCCGGGGGGAGACATCCGACACGGAGGCGCGTGGGAGCCCCGCCGCTAAAATCCTCCGCCCCGCCGCGCGAGTTTGAAAAGGCGGCGAGTCGTGTTATCAAAGTCGGCACGATGGCGACGGCTGAGATCGAACCGCGGGACGTGGGCGGCGGCGAGGCGGCGGGCGGGGGCGGGGCTTTCAGCTCGCTCGCGCACCGCAACTTCCGCCTGTTCTGGGCGGGGGCGTTTTTGTCGAACACGGGGACGTGGATGCAGACGCTCGCGCAGGGGTGGCTCATGCTGCTCCTGACGAATTCCGCCTTCTGGCTCGGCTTCGACGGCTTCGCGGCGACCGCGCCGGGGCTCGTCCTGCTGCTCCTCGGCGGCGTCTTCGCCGACATCTTCGACCGCAAGCGCCTCCTCATCGTCTCGCAGATCGTCGCGGGCGCGACGGCGCTCGTCCTCGCGCTGCTCATCTGGACGGACGTCATCCACTTCACGATGATCCTCGCGGCGTCGTTCGTCACGGGCTGCTGCTTCGCGCTCGCGTCGCCGTCGTACCAGGCGATCACGATCGACCTGGTCGGCCGTCGCGATCTCTCGAACGCCATCGCCCTGAACTCCGCGCAGTTCCAACTCTCGCGCGTGCTGGGTCCGGCGCTCGCCGGGATCGCCTTCAAGTTCCTCGGCGTCGCGGGCTGCTTCCTGATCAACGGGCTCTCCTACGTCGCCATCGTCGCGTCGCTCATGATGGTGCGGATCCCGAAGAACGTCGGGGCGGCTGTCGGCGCGGCGGACGCTGCGGGGTCGGGCGCGGAGGTCGCCGCCGCGGCCCCGCGCCCGGCCGTCGACCGCCGCTCCGTCTGGCGCGACATCAAGGAGGGCTTCCGCTACGTCTTAGGCCGGCCGCGCGTGCTCACGCTGCTCTCGATCTCGGCGGTGACGAGCCTCTTCGGCGCGCCCTACATGACGATGATGCCGATCTTCGCGCGCGACATCCTCAAGCTCGACGCCTCCGGGCTCTCGATCCTGATGGGCACGGCGGGCGCGGGCTCCTTCTGCGCCGCCGTCCTGCTCGCGCTGCTGGGGAACGTCCCGCGCAAGGGCTGGTTCGTGCTGGGCGGATCGTTCATGTTCGGCGCGTGCGTGGTCGGCTTCGCGCTGTGGCACACGCTCGGAGCCGCGCTCGTCTTCCTCTTCCTCATCGGCTTCGGCATCGTCTCGTCGGTCGCCGTCGTCAACATCCTCATCCAGCAGCTCATCACGGACGAGATGCGCGGGCGCGTGATGAGCATGTTCATGCTCTCGTTCTTCGGCGCGTTCCCCATCGGCAACTACGCCGCGGGCGTCGCCGCCGAGCGCTTCGGCGCGCCGCACACGCTCGCCGCGGGCGGCGTCATCACCGCCCTCTTCGTCGTGCTCGTCGCCGCCTTCAACCCGCGCCTGCGCGCGATGGACTGAAGAGACCCCGCCCCGCTTTCGGGAACAAGCCCGGGCGTCGGGCGTCTAAACATCCATCAAATCCACGGGGCGGAAGGGGGCTCGACATGCAACGGGGCTTCGGACGAATCGCGCGCGCGGCGCTCGCGCCGAAAGCAGTCATCCTGGGGCTGGCGACTTTTCAGTTCGGGTGGGCGCTCACGGAATTCGTGCTACCAGTTGAGCGTCATTATTCCTCTGACAGAGAAGTCTTCATGTTCCTGTTCTTCGCGCTACTCATCGCCGCCGCGTGCCTGACGGCGGCCGGGGAGTGGGGCAGGCTCGCGGCAGCCTTCCTGTGCAGCCCGATGCCGCTCGTCCACGCCTTCATCTTCTGGGCGCCGCGACCACATGTGGACGTGGCTTTCTTCAGCGTCGATCACATACGCCTCTGGCTCGCCGATTTGGCGCGAGCCGACGTGAGCATCTGGGCGTTGACCGCCGTCTCGTTCGCGATCCTCGGCGCGGTGGCGGCTTCGGCGCTACGGTCGCCGTCGAAGCCACGCGCCCCCGGCTGCGCGTAGAGAGCCTCGCGCCCCGCCGCAAGAACCCGCCGCCCCTCCCGTTCTACCAGGCAGGGGGGCGCGATCATTTCCTCGCGCCCTGTGAAAACAGTCCCGAGGAGTCTCAACAGTCATGCGCCAGAATCGCACCGCCGCCCGCCTCGCCTTACAGCTCTTAATCGTCCTCGCCGCCTCCGCCTCAGCCGCGCGGGCGCAGGGGGTCATCGTGCCGCGCCCGTGCCGCCCCGAGACGGACTGCACGCGGCGCCCGCCGCTCCCGCGCGCGCTGCCGATCAAGTCGATCAAGATCGACACGAAGATCGCGCGGCAGGTGGCGACGACGCACGTCGAGCAGGTCTTCCGCAACGACACCGACGCCGTGCTCGAAGGGACCTACTTCTTCCCCGTCCCGGAGTCGGCCTCCGTCTCCGAGTTCGCCATCTGGGACGGCAACCGGCGACTGGTCGGCGAGGTGCGCTCGCGCGAGGAGGCGCGGCGCATCTACGACGAGATCGTGCGGCGGCAGCGCGACCCCGGCCTGCTCGAATACGCGGGCAAAGACTTGTTCCAGGCGAGCATCTTCCCGATCCCCGCGCACGCGGACAAAAAACTTGAGCTGACCTACACGCAAGTGCTGCGCGCGGAGTCGGGGACGGTCTCGTACCGCTACCCGCTCGGCACGGGTCACAACCTGACGACTATCGGGCAGGTCTCCGGCTCGGTAGAGATCGAGGGCAGAGAGCCGATCCGCAACGTCTACTCGCCGAGCCACGCGGTCGACGTAACGCGCCGCGGCGACGAGCGGCGGGCGCGCGTCTCGTTCGAGTCGGCGGCGGGCAGGGAGCCGCAGGACTTCCAACTCTTCTACTCGCTCTCCGGCGAAGACTTCGGGATGTCGCTTTTGACGCACCGCGAGCCGGGGAGAGACGGCTACTTCCTCCTGATGATCTCGCCGAAGGACAACTGGGCGGAGGCGGAGTACGCGGCGAAGGACATCGTCTTCGTGCTCGACACTTCGGGCTCGATGGCGGAGGCGGGGAAGATGGAGAAGGCGCGCGCCGCGCTCCTCTTCGGCATCAGGACGCTGCGCGAGGGCGATCGCTTCAACGTCGTCTCCTTCGCCGGCGAGGAAAGACTGATGGAGGGGGGGCTCGTGCAGGCGGACGCGCGCGGGCGGCAGCGCGGCGCGGAGTTCGTCGAATCCCTGCGCGCCAACGGCGGCACGAACATCAACGGCGCGCTCCTCGCCGCGCTCCGGCAGTTCGACGGCGGCGCGAATGATCGACCGAAGATGCTCGTCTTCCTGACGGACGGCCTGCCCACCGTCGGCGAGACCAACGCGCAGCGCATCGTCGAGAACGCCAGCGGGCAGCGCCGGGAGGGCGTGCGCCTCTTCACCTTCGGCGTCGGCTACGACGTGAACACGGTGCTGCTCGACAAGCTCGCGGCGGAGAACGGCGGCACGTCCGACTACGTCGAGCCGAAGGAGGACTTGGAGATCAAGGTCTCGAACTTCTTCGCGAAGGTTAATTACCCGGTGCTGACCGATCTCGGTCTCGACTGGGGCGGCGTCGACGCCGATCTCGTCTACCCGCGCCAGACGCCCGATCTCTTCCGCGGCTCGCAGGTCACCCTGATCGGCCGCTACCGCAACGCCTCCGATCTGAGGAACGTGCGCCTGCGCCTCTCAGGCAAGACCGGCAGGGAAGCGCGCAGCTTCGCCTACGAGAACCTGCGCTTCCCGATGAACTCCGACGATAACGACTTCCTGCCGCGGCTTTGGGCGACGCGCCGCGTGGGGTGGCTGATGGAGCAGGTGCGCACGAACGGCGAGCAGAAGGAGCTGCGCGACGAGATCGTCGATCTCGGCACGCGCTACGGCATCGTCACGCCGTACACCTCATACCTCGCGCTCGAATCCAACTTAAGCGCCGTCGATGCGATGCGGATCGCGCCGGGCGGGGGCGCGGGGCGCAGGGAAGCGAGGCGCGGCGGGGCAGTCACAGGACTGAGCAACAGGCAGGTGGCGGACTTGAACGCGCCGCCGCCCGCGCCGATGCCGACGCCGATGCCGGTGCAGCAGAGCGCCAATGCGCCGAAGGCCGCGCCGAAGGTGTCGGGCGCGGGCGCGGTGCAGGAGAGCGTGTCGGTGACGAAGATGAAGGACGCCGAGCGCGCCGACACGCAGGGGCGTTCCTCCGCCGTGCGCAACGTCGGGGGCAAGACCTTCTACCTGCGCGAGGGCGAGGTCTGGACGGACGCCGAGTTTAAGGCGGACGCGAAGCTCGCGGAGACTTCCGTCGCCTTCGGCGGCGAAGCCTACTTCGACCTGCTCAAGAGAGAGCCGAAGCTCGCCGACTACTTCGCGCTCGGCGAGCGCGTGGTCGTCGTCTTCAAGGGGCGCGTCTACCGCGTGACCTCGAAGTAAGCCGGAGAGCCGTCAACCGTGAACCGTGAACCGTGACAGGAGGAATCCCTTTCTTCCTTGTCACGGTTCACGGTTCACGGTTGACGGCTTTAACTTGTCTCGCGGCCCGGAGTTCGTGTACAAACGTCGGCGTCGCACTCTCCCGCTAGACGCGCTCCGACGTTCGTGAGTCTATTTTCACCGGAATCGTTCGTGACATGAAAGCTGAGTTGATTCGTCCCGCACGCTTGCTGAGGGTGTGCGCGTGCTTGTCGATCTTAATGTGCCTCGCCGCGCCGGCCGCCCCGGTCGCGGCGCAGGCGGGCTGGGTCGCGGAGCGGCGCGGCGAGGCGGGGAAGGATTTGAACGCCGTCTACTTCGCGAGCGAGAAGCGCGGCTGGATCGGCGGCGACGGCGGGCAGGTCTGGCGCACGGAGGACGGCGGGCGCACGTGGGCGCGCCAGCAGTCGGGCGTCGACGAGAGCGTCAACGACATTTACTTCCGCGACAAGGAGGACGGCTACCTCCTGGCGGGGAATAAAATTTTGCTCACCGAAGACGGCGGCGCGACGTGGCGCACGGCGCACACGTTCGCGAACGCGGAGTTCGGGGGCGCGTCGCCGGAACTCTACAGCGTGCGCTTCGCGTCGAAAAAGCGCGGCTGGGTGGTCGGCTCGGTGAGCCGCGGCGACACCGTGGTCGACAGCCTGCTGCTCTACACGGACGACGGCGGCTCCTCGTGGCAGCGCCGCACCACGCCCGTCAGCGTCGAGCTGCTCCACCTGGACTTCGACGGCGAGAAGCGCGGCTGGATCGTCGGCGACCGCGGCACGATCCTCCACACGGAGGACGGCGGCGCGACGTGGGCGCGGCAGACCTCGAACACGACGGCGACGCTCTACCACGTGGACTTCGTCGGCGACGAGGACGGCTGGGCGGTCGGCGAGCGCTCGACGATCCTCCGGACGAACGACGGCGGGCGCACGTGGGCGCGGGTGCAGTCGGCGGTGGTCGGCGCGAACGCGACGCTGCTGAGCGTGGCGTTCATCGACCGCGACGAGGGGTGGCTCATCGACCGGCGCGGCGCGATCCTCCGCTCGCCCGACGGCGGGCGCACGTGGATCGGGCAGGAGGCGGGGACGAAGCAGCGCCTCTTCGCGCTCTTCTTCAACAAGAAGAACGGCTGGGCCGTGGGCGGCGACGGCACGCTGCTGCGCTACGAAAGGTGAGAGAGGGGATGCGGGACGCGCTCGAAGATTTCCGGGGCACGGTCGAAAGCGGGGCCGAGCGGCTGCTCGCGATGAGCGACGAAGACGCGCGCCGGCCGCGCGGCGGCGAAGAGGGCTGGTCGGCCAAGGAGATCGTCGGCCATCTGATCGACTCGGCGGCTAACAACCACCGCCGCTTCGTCCTCGCTCAGCTCCAGGACGATCTGGTGTTTGAAGGTTACGCGCAGGAGGACTGGGTGCGCGCGCAAGCTTACGCGGACGCGCCTTGGGCGGGGCTCGTCGGGCTGTGGCGCGCCTACAACCTGCACCTGCTGCACGTCATGGCGTCCGCGCCCGAAGAGGTTCTACGGCGGCCGCGCGCCTCGCACAGCCTCGACCGGATCGCGTTCCGCACGGTCGAGGCGAGCCGCCCCGCGACGCTCGAATACCTGATGCGCGACTACATCGCACACCTCAAGCACCACCTCGCGCAGATCTTCCCCGCGGGCGCGGGCTTGAACTGACCGTCACGCAGTCGCATAATCATCTCAAATCCTCACCAGGGAGATGGCTATGAGTGAAGATCGCACACAGAACCTGCCGAACGACGAATTCCGGCAAATCCTCGCCCAACTAACGTCAATCAACGCGCGAATCGACATCATCGATTCGCGTCTCGACGGTATGGGCTCGCGGCTCGAAAGGCTCGAAGCGCGCGACTACGACACCAAACCGATCTGGGAGAGAGCGCTCAAGGAGATCGCCGACACGCGCGGCGAGATGCATGATGGCTTCGAGAAGCTACGTGCGGAAATGCGCGAGGGCTTCGAGAAAGCGCGCGCCGAGATGGACGCGGGGTTGCGAAAAGTGGCGAGGCAGATCGACGCCCTGAACAACAACATCCTCGGAGTCCAGGTAGAGCTGCGCGGGCTGGACGCGATTGTCAGCAGGATAGAGACTCAGGCGGCGCAGTAAAATCCTTTAGACGCGGGGGTAGCTAAGAGCCACAGGGGCCAGTCGTAATGACTGGCCCCTGTGGCTCTTAGCGGCTGGCGACGTTTTACCGGGCGGGCTGTCCATTCGCCCCGTCACTTCTTCTGCGGTCGCCCCGTCACTTCTTCTCTTGAATCTTCCTCAACAGCTCGTCCCGGAAGTAGCCGGTGGGGATCGTGCCCTGCTGCATGAAGAGGAGGTGAAAGTCTTTAGCGGAGAAGCGGTCGCCGAGGAGGCGCTGCGCGTCCGAGCGCAGGGCGTAGATCTGCTCCTTGCCGAGGCGGTAGGTGATGGCCTGCGTGGGCCACTTCGAGTAGCGGAAGACCGCGCCTTCGGCCCCGGAGCAGCTCGCGCGCTTCGCCTCGACCTTCACGGCGTCGGCGTCCCGGCACGAGCCGGGCAGGAAGTCCACGACCTGCGAGAAGAGATCGACGGCGGCGTCGTATGAGAGCCGGCCCGTGTGCAGCCCCGTGTCGATGCGCACTCTCAGGTCGCGGTAGAGCTTGCCCTTGAGCTGGTAGAGGTGTTCTTCGGGGGTGTAGAAGCCGGCGGGGAAGCCCGGCTGCGGCTCGGCCATGAGCGCCTCGCTGTAGAGCGCATACCCTTCCGCGGCGATGGAGTCTTCCCACATCGAGCTTGAGCCCTCGACCTCTCCGGGCGTGAGCCAGCGCACCGCGCCGATCTGGTCGCGGAACTTCGTCATCATCTTGTAATGCCAGTCGTGGCCGGGGAAGCCCTCGTGGGCGGAGAGGTCTGCCAGCGCGGCGCGGTTGTTCTCCTTGAGGATGCCCTGGTCGTTGTTGCCGGAGGTGGTGACGTAGAAGCGCCCCGTACCCGTCTGCTTGAAGGGCGGGGCGGGGTAGTAAGCCGCGCCCTCGATCGCCGCGCGCAGGGGCGGGGGAGTTTCGACCACGTCGAGCTTGTAGTCGGCGGGCACGTCGAAGACGCCCGACTTGCGGCCGTAGTCGACGAGGCGGCGCGCGGCCTCTTCGTACCACTTGACCATCTCGGCGTCGGTCTTCGGGTAGTCCTTGCCGAGTTCGTCGAAGACGGCGCGGACGGTCTCCTCGCCGGTCGGCGCAGTGATCTTGCGCCCGGCGGCGATCTCCCCGGCGAGCTTGATCATCTCCTGCCGCGTCGCCTCGGCGACGGGCATCGACTCCTCGTAGAGCTGCGCGGCGGTCTTGTCCGTGATGCGCAGGTTATTCCTGAGCGCCCAGTTGTACTCGTCCTCGCCCATCGAGAAGCGGTCGGCGCGGAACTGCGACTTGAGCCCGTCGACGCCGGGCTTAGCGGCGTCGTCGAAGAACTCGCGCGCGACGAAATCGCGCAAGCCGCGGTAAGCCGCCGCCGCCGCCTTGCCCGCGTCGGCGATCTGCTTTAACAACTCGTCGCGCTGCGGCCCCGGCGCGACGCGCTCGGCGGCGGTGTCGGAGATCGTCTTCTCGAAATACTTCGCGTCCGCCTCGGCGGCGTCGAGGCCGTTCCGGCGGAGCATCCGCCAGTCGGGCGTGTTGCCGCTCTTGATGCCGGCGGCGAGCTGCTCCTGCGCGACCCGCATGAAGCGCGGGACGGCCTGGAGCCGCTTGACGACGAGCGACCACTCTTCGGGCGTGCCGTAGGATCTGTCGCCCGTCTGCGCCATGCCCTGCAACTGCCAGTCAATCGCGCGGAAGGGCTCGTCGACGTAAGTGTCGAGCGCGCGCTCCTGGTAGCGGCGCGACTGGTGCTGGCGCAGGAGGAACTTTATTTGCGCGAGCGCGACCTCGCGGTCGATGCGCGACGCGGGCGAGAGCTGAACAGCGTCAATCGACTCGAACTTCTTCTGCTCGTCGGCGAGCCAGCGATCTTCGGATTCGAGCGCCGCCGCCGAGTGATCGCGCAATTGCCCCTCGACCTCGCGCAAAGACGGGTCGAGCCCGCCGCCGCCGAGGTAGGTGTTGACGACGGGGAAGCGGTGCAGGAACTCTCTCACGTAGGCGTCCTGCGCGGTCTTGAACGCGGCGTCGCCGCCCGCGGGCGCGGCGTTCGTCGCCGTCTGGTTCGTCGTCGGCTGGACGCAGGCGAGCGTCGAGAGCAGGAGCGAGAGCGAGAGAGTCAGGCTGAGTTTTCGCATCTTTAACCTCACTTGCGGGGCGCAAAATATTTCGCGGGCGAGGGGGCAACGCGGCGCGGCGCGCGCGTCATCCGAGTCGGTGAGCATAGCAAGAACCCGAGGGTCGCAAGAGGGGTTTGACCCGAAGGGAATTCTCCTGTGGTTTCCGCCCGGCGTGAAGAGCACGCGCCGGGCGGTTTTTTTCTTCGTCCGTGGTCAGTTGTCCGTCGTCCGTCGTCGACTGGCCGACGCAGCCTTAGACCTACCGCCGTCAGAAACAGGCAACTGACCACGGACAACTGACTACTGACCGGTCTTCCTCCCCGTGAACTTGAGCGCGGGCGCGGGGACGGGCAGGTTGCTGACCTTGATCGTGCCCGTCAGCTGCGCGCCCTCGGCGCGGGCCGAGACCTGCGCGTCGAAGGTGCGACCCTGAAGCGCGAGCGTGACGACGGCGCTGACGCTCTCGCCCTCGACACTAACCTGGCTCAACTCGCCGTCGCCGAGCTGCGACTTGATCGAGCCCGCCACTTCGCCGCCCGCGCCGCGCGCGAGCGTGAGCGTCGCCGGGTGCTGACCGAAGGGCGTCCTCACCTCCAGCTCCCACGTCCCTAAGAGCGCGTCTGAGACGCCCGCCGCCGCCGCCCTGCCGTTCGCCGCGCCCGCCGCGCCGCCCGTCCCGTTATTCTGTTTTGCCGCCACCTGTGCTCCTTGTTCTTTGCGTCTGCCGTTGTGGTCGTAAAGCTCGACCGCGTCGGCGTAGGGTTTGATCTGGTCGCCGAGGGCGGTCGCGTCGCCGACGATGACGATTGCCGCGCGCTCCGGCGTGATGTACTCGCGCGCCACCCGCCGCACCTCTTCGCGCGTCACGGCCTGCACGCGGTCGCGGTAGGTCTCCAGATAGTCCGCGGGGAGATCGAACATCCTGATCTGGACGAGCTGATCGATGAGCCCGTCGAGCGATTCGAGCCGGATGGGGAAGATGCCCGTCAGGTAGCTCTTCGCGTCGCGCCACTCCTTCTCGGAGACCTCTTCGTCGCGGATGCGCCCGAACTCGTAGAAAAACTCCTTGAGCGAATCGCCCGTCACGGGCGTGCGCACCTCGGCGGTCGCGCGGAAACTCCCCGCTTCGCGCCGCGCGTCGAGGTTCGAGTAAGCGCCGTAGGTGTAGCCCTTCTCCTCGCGCAGGTTCATGAAGAGGCGCGACGAGGCGTTCGCGCCGAGGATCGTGTGCATCACGAGCGCGGGGAAGTAGTCGGGGTGCGTGCGCGCGATGGCGAGGTTGGCGATGACGATGTTCGACTGCGCCGAGCCGGGGCGATCGACCAGGTAGACGGCGCGGCCCGCGCGCGCGGGCGGGGCGGGGAAGTCGCCGCCGAGCGGCTCGGCGCGTCGCCACGCGCCGAACAACTCTTCGACGCGGCGCACGATCCTCGCGCGGTCGAAGTCGCCGCCGACGACGAGCACGGCGTTGTTGGGGATGAAGACGGAGCGGTGGAAGCCCGCGACATCCTCGCGCGTCGTGACTTCGAGCGATTCGGGCGTCGGCCCGACGACGTGGTAGGGGTGTTCGCCGTAGACGACGCGCGCGACGCGCTCGCTCGCCAGGAAAGAGGCCTGCCCGCGCTGCGCGATCAGGTTTTGCAGCGTGTTCTGCTTGGTCAGCTCCAGCTCGTCTTCGGGGAACGAGGGGCGCAGGCAGACGTCCCCCATCAACTCTAAAACCTCTTCGGCGAAGACCGAGAGGGCGGAGGCGGCGACGGTCGTGTAGTCGGAGTTCGAGCCCGCGTTGAGGGTCGCGCCGACGCGCGCCACCTCGTCGGCGATCTGGCGGCTGGTGCGCGACTCCGTGCCCTCGTTGAGCATCCCGGTGATGATGTCGGTGAGCCCGGGGCGATCCGGCGGGTCGTGCGCGTTGCCGGTGGGGAAGGCGAGCCGGAGGCTGACGAGCGGGAAGCGCGTGCTCTCGACGAGCACGACGCGCAGGCCGTTCGCGAGCGTCAACTCCTCAGCCGCGGGCAGGTTCAGCGGGCGCGGCGCGAGCGGCGCGGGCGGCTCGCGCCGGAAACTCTCGATCTCGTTTTCGATTTTACTCATCTCAAAAGTGACGGGTGACGGGCGACGGGTGACGGGTGAGACGCAGACGGTTTCTGCTCATCACCCGTCACCCTTCACCCGTCACTTGAGTGCCGGTGCGTCCGCGGGCTGCGCGGGTTTTTCGGGGTGCGGTTCGTCGTGCGCGAGCGGCGACGCGGGCGTCTCGGCGGTCGGCGCGGGGGGCTGCGCGGGCGGGCGCGGCGGAACCTGGGGGGGCGGCGCGCCGGGCTGCTCGCCGTCGCCCGGCGCGGCGGCGGCCGTCTCCGCGTCGCCCGCCTCCGCGTCGCCGGGCGCGGGGACGACATCGATCAAAGAGAAGTTGTCGTTGGCGAGGAAGCGCGACGCCGCGGCTTTGATCTCTTCGGGCGTGACGCGCAGGTAGTGCTCAAGCTCCGTGTTGATGAGATCGGGGTCGCCGTCGTAGAGCGCGTACTCGGCTAGCATCTGCGCGCGGTACATCGTGGACTGGATGCCGCGCACGGAGTCGTTCAAAAGGTTGTTGCGCAGCTTCTCCATCTCCCCCGCGCTCGGACCCTCGGCGGCGAGCTGGCTCAGCTCTTCCATGATCGTGGCGCGAATCTCTTCGGTAGTCTTGCCCGGCTTCGGGATCACGAAGAGGTAGAGCGAGGAGGGTCCGCGCCGCTCGCCGATCCCGCCCTGCACGGCGACGACCGACTCGTCGCCCTTGACGAGCCGCTGGTAGAGCCGCGAGCTTTCGCCCGAGATCAACAGATCGGCGGCCGCCGTAAGCGCGTAGAACTCCGGGGTGCGGCGCACGGGCGCCTTCCAGCCGAGAATTAGCGCCGGCAACTGCGCGAAGCGGTCGGGGTACGTCTCGAAGCGCGCGGCGACCTCCGCGGGCTCGTCGACGTTGACGGGCGGCGGCGCGGGCTGCGAGGGGATCGACGCGAAATATTTTTCGACGAGAGAGCGCGCCTCCCGCGGGTCGAAGTCGCCGACGATGGCGAGCACGGCGTTGTTCGGCGCGTAGTAGATGCGGAAGAACTCCCGCACGTCCTCGACCGAGGCGGCGTCCAGATCTTCCATCGAGCCGATGGTCGAGTGGGCGTTCGCCGGGTTGCGGAAGATCATCTCGCTCAGGCGCAGGAACGCGGCGGCGTAGGGGCGGTTGTCGTAGGTGAGCCGCTTCTCCTCCTGCACGGCGTGGCGCTGGTTGTCGAGGTTCTCCCGCGTCACCTTGAGCGAGCGCATCCGGTCGGATTCGAGCCAGAGCGCGAGCGGGAGCTGGTGCGAGGGCAGCGTCTCGAAGTAGTTGGTGCGCTCGGTCGAGGTCGTGCCGTTCATCGTGCCGCCGGAGTTGAAGATGAACTGGAAGTGCGCCGCCTTGGGGACGTTCTCCGAGCCCTGGAACATCATGTGCTCGAAGAGGTGCGCGAAGCCGGTGCGCCCCTCGCGCTCGTTGCGCGAGCCCACGTCGTAGTAGACGGCGACGGAGACGACGGGGACGGCGTGGTCTTCGCTCAAGACGACGCGCAGGCCGTTCTCCAGGGTGAACTGCTCGGCGGGCACGCGAGGGACTGCGACGGTTTCGGGCAAACGGTTGACCTCAGTAGATGTTGAATTTGTATTCGACGACGACGTACTGCGAGACCTTGCGGTCGCCCTTGCGCGCCGGCTCGAACTCGATCCGCCGCGCGGCTTTGATCGCCGCTTCGGTGACGCCCTCTGGGAGCGACTTCTGCACCTCGATGCGATCGTCCACGCGACCGTCGGCGCGCAGGATGATCCTGAGGCGCACCGTCCCCTGCACCCCTCTGCGCCGCGCCCCGTACGGGTAGATCGGTTCCGGGCGCGACTTGATGACGGCCTTGCGCGTCACCTCGCGTCCCGCGTAGACACCGCTCTCGTCCGGCGCGGAGTCGTCGCCCTCCTTCTCGCCCGACTTCTCGCCGCGGGCGTCGCCGCCGCCGCGACCGGGTTCGGCCGGATCGGCGCGCTTGACGCGGCCCGACTGCGCGGCCGCGCCCGCCGCCGCGGGGCAGGCGAGAAGTGCTGCGAGCGTGATGGTCGTGATGAGTCTCATCGTCCTCAGCCTCGCGGCGCGGAGAGGGGGCGCGCGGGGCGGCGCGATCCGGCTCAGCCCTGCGGCGTCGTGCCCGCGTTGACGATGCCGCGCAGCTCGGCGCGCAGCCGCTCGATCTCGCCGAGCTTCTGCTGCACGCGCTCGAAGAGCGCGGACTGCGCCTTGATGCCCTCGTCGATGAGGAAGGCGGCCGCCTCGGCGCGGCTGCGGAAGACGCCCGCCTGCACGAGCTGTTCGAGCCGCTCCTGCGCCTCATGCGAGACCTTGACGGCGACGACGTAGTCGTCCTTCGCCGACATCGCGCGCTCGATGGTGCGGCTGATGTCGCGCCCGATGGAGGAGAGCGATTCCGGGATGCGCGAGGCGATGTCGCGCACCGAGGAGGAGACGCGGTCGCGCTCCGAGCCGTGCCCCGCGTCGTCGTCGTCGTGGATCATCAGATCGTCGAGCGGCTCCGCGTCGTGCGACGGCGGGACGGCCGACGGCGGGTAGTTCGGGTTGTTCGGATCGTAAGGATTGCTCATCGACTGAATCCTCCAGAATCTTCTCACGAAGACTCGCGCGCCGCCGAGCGCCCCGGCGCGCCGCGCCTTCTCGTGCCACAAGCTGGGAGAGCTTTAACCTGTCGAGCATTTTAGTTGACGGACGGATGAAGTGACAAACGGTCAGAGCCCGCCGGGTGCGCGCCGCGGCGCTCGCGCGTCGGCGGCGGCGCGAACGTTTTTACGCGCGCCGCCCCTTCCGGGGTCGAGTCGGCGCAACCTTGCCGCCCGTTCAGTCATCAACTACACTACGAAAACCTGCCACGGCGGGCGTCTTTCGCGGGTGTCGGCGTCGAGGGCTTGGCGGCGACGGTCGGCGGGGGGCGAGTTTTCCGAGAGGTCTAAAAAGCAGTGAAAAATAGACTGTCACGCCCCGCGCTCGCGCTCCTGTCGCTCGCGCTCACGGTCTCCTTCGTCTTCGCGCAGCAGCCCGCGCCGCGCCGCGGCGAGGCGCGCACCTCGCCGAACGCGCCGGG
Organism: Pyrinomonadaceae bacterium; assembly: GCA_035537435.1. GTDB lineage: Bacteria > Acidobacteriota > Blastocatellia > Pyrinomonadales > Pyrinomonadaceae > JAIVGV01. The sequence goes on from DATLMC010000125.1 coordinate 25,613, forward strand.
CGCGACCGCCCCGCGCGGCGCGCGCGACCGCGCCCGCAGCGCGCCCAACGCCACCTCCGTGCTCGAAGAGGACTTCGCCGAGGCCCTCTCCATCGTGCAGGACAACTACGTCGACGGCGTCAAGCTCGACTACAACACGGTCTTCAAGTCGTCGATCATCGGGATGCTGCGCTCGCTCGACCCGCACTCGAACTACTACGACGCGAAGGAGTTCGAGGAACTCCAGACCGACTGGCGCTCGGAGTACTTCGGCGTCGGCGCCTCGATCATCAACCACGACGTGAACGGCGAGACCTCGACCTTCGTGCTGGCGACCTTCGAGAACTCGCCCGCGGCGCGAGCCGGCTTGCGCTACGGCGACAAGATTCTCGCCGTCGACGGCAAGGACGCGAAGGGCAAGTCTTCGGCGGAGGTGCGGGACTGGATTCGCGGCCCGAAGGGCTCGACCGTCAAGATGTCCCTGGAGCGCGCCGCGTCGGGCGCGAAAGAGACGGTCGCGATCACGCGCGACGTGGTGCCGCAGCCGACCGTGCCCGACGCCTACATGATCAAGCCCGGCGTCGGCTACATCGACATGCAGCGCGGCTTCAACCGCACGACCGCCGACGAGTTCATCGAACGGCTCGAACAGCTCCACAAGCAGGGCATGACGCAGCTCGTCGTCGATCTCCGCAACAACCCCGGCGGGCTGCTCGACCAGGCGGTGAAGGTCGCCGAGCGCTTCCTCGCGCGCGGGCAGCTCATCCTCTCGCAGCGCGGCCGCATCGAGGGCGCGGATCGCTCCTACAACTCCTCGAACAGCAACCCGGACGCCATCCCGCTCGTCGTCCTCGTCAACCGCAACACGGCTTCCGCCTCCGAGATCGTCGCCGGGGCGTTGCAGGATCACGACCGCGCCATCGTCGTCGGCGAGACCTCTTTCGGCAAGGGGCTCGTGCAGTCGATCATCCCGATGGACTACGGCACGGCGCTGACGCTGACCTCGACGAAGTACTACACGCCTTCGGGCCGCCTCATCCAGCGCGACTACTCGAACGAGGGGCTCTACGACTACTACACGAAGGGGCAGGGCGTCGGCGGCGGCGACAACGCGGGCGCGGCCGGGCAGAAGCCGACGGGGCCGGAGAGCCTGACCGACACGGGCCGCAAGGTCTACGGCGGCGGCGGCATCTCGCCCGACGACGCGGTCAAGCCGCGGCTCATCACCCCGGCGCAGCAGCGGATCGCCGATCCCATCTTCGGCTTCGTGCGCGAGCTGGTGAACGGCCGCGTCCGCGGCTTCGAGGACTACAAGGTCACGCGCGGGATCGAGTTCGATCACGTCCTCAAGGCGGACGAGTACACCGTCACCGACAACCTCTTCAAGGCGTTCAAAGCTTACGCCACTACGGCCGCCGCCGGCGACGAGGCTAACAAGCTCACCGACGCGCAGCTCGACAAGGCGCGCGACTTCATCGCCCGCCAGATGCGCTTCGAGATCGCCACGGCCGTCTACGGCACGGTGGGCGCGTCGCAGGTGCTCGTCGCCGACGACCCGCAGGTCTCCAAGGCGGTCGAGGCGCTGCCGCGCGCGCGCGAGCTGGCCGCCGCCGCCCTGCGCGGTCGCAACCCGCAGTCGAAGAGTTTCGAGTAATACCGGAACTGACGAAACGGCAAAGACGGTCAGGGGCCGCCACTCAAACCAAGTGGCGGCCCCTGACCGATCTCAAGCAGCTCGCGCGCGGCCGACTAGCCGCCGGTCTCGCCGTGCGGCGCGTCCACGGGCTTCGACTCGGGCGAGCCGCGCTGGCGCAGCCAGATCGAAAGCAGGACGATGGCCGCGACCGAGAGGAACTCGCTCTGCCAGTTCTGGAACGACTCGAACCAGAAGCGCGAGGAGGCGAGGTACTGCCAGAACGTGATCTCAGGCTGCCCGTGCTCCCGCTGCCCGCTGTTGTACTCGCCGACTCCGCCCGCGGCGTGCAGCGTGAATGAGATCAGGAAGAGCAGCGCGAAGGCGATGAAGAGCGAGTTCTCGTAGAGCTTCAGAATGATCCCGCCGCGGCGCACGGGGCCGGGCGCGTCGCGCTGGGCGCGCGAGCGGAGCGGGTCGCGGTCAACCTCCTCTGCCTTCTTATCCGGGTCTTTCGACTCCGACGAGCCGCGCTGGAATAGGAATGCAGTGAGCAGGACATACATCGCCATCTGGAGGAATTCGCTCTCCCAGTTCTCGAACGTCGCCTCGACGAAGTGACTAGTCGAGAGGTACTCGGAGTAACTGATCTCCGGCTGGCGGTGCTCGCGCTGATCCTCGTTGTACTCGTGCTGACCCGTGAGGCTCTGCCCCACCAGGGAGAAGAGGAAGAGCGTGAGCATGGTGATGCTCAGCCCGTTGTCGCGGAAGAATCGTCGCATGAAACTCTCCTTCAAGGCTCGTAATCGGTGAAGCCTCCGCCCCGCCCCGTGGCCGACGGCGACCGACCGCCGGAACTACTTACCCCGCTTGTAGAGATCGGCGACGCCGACGCTGAGCCCGCCGAAGACGCCGACGCGCGGGGCCTCCGGGTTCAAACCCAGGCGCACGCCCCAGTCGAGGCGCAGCCGCCGGCTCACTCTGTAGTTGAGCGAGCCGAGCGCGTAGAGCCCCCGCGGCAGGCGGGCGTCGATGCTCATCCCGGAGATTTCCGCCTCCACGCCGAAGTCGTTCTCGAACTCGCGCGAGACGGCGAAGGCCGCCAGCCCGCCGTGCTCCCAGCCCGGCCCGCCCTCCTCGCCGTTGGCGAGGAGGCCCGCGTTGAAGTCGAGATCGGTCTTGCCGAGTTTCTTGCTCAGGAGGAAAAGTAGTTCGTGATCGAAGCGGCCCGTGCCGAGCTGTTTGCGCTCGCTCGCGGTGGGGAGCTTCAGGCGGTAGGCGAAGGCGAGGGCCGGATGGGCCGCGGCTTCTTTGAGCGCGACGAGCTGAAAGCCTAACCGCGCGTCGCCGACTCCCGCCCGTCGCTCGCGCGTCTCGCGGTCGGTCTCGGACTTGAAGGAGTCGATCTCGAAGGCGAGGAGCAGGCGGCTCGACGCGGCGAAGCGCAGGGAGAGCGGCGACGTGTGCTCGGCGCGAAACTCGTCGGAGCGGAAGTCGCCGTCGTAGCCGAACTCGACTTGCAGCACACCCGGCTTCTGAATCTCCGCCGGGCTGGCGAGTGTGGGGCGGTCGGGCTTGATGAATTCTTCTTCCTCCGACTGCGCCGCCACCGCCGGGGCGCGCCGCGCCGCGCCGTTTCTTCCGCGCGCGACAACCGCCGCGAGCGAGTCCGTCACGGGCACGTCCTTCAGCGAGCTAACCTGCGCGGGGTGCGGCTGCTGCGCCACCGCGGGCGAGAGGCAGCACAAGGCGAACGTCATCTTGATGAGCGAGCTGCCGACGGCGCTCACTCGTCTTCCTGCGTCTTGAGACAAGGTTTCCCTCCGCGCGTCGAGATGGGGTAGATCGTTTAGCCGGGGGACGTTCCGGATGGTGAACTTGATTCATCATCCCGTGCCCGGCTACGAACGTCTGTCCCGTCCCGTACGCAGCGTGCCGGGGTCGGGCGCGCGCCCTCAAGCTTCCTTCGCGGACTGCCGCGCCTGCGGGCTGGGCTTAGGGGGCGCTGGCTGTTCTTCGGCGTGGCGCTTCAGCTCTTCAAAATTAATCTCTGCGGAAGGGCGCGTGTCGGCTTTGAGCACGCGGCGCATGTGTTCGAGCGCGTGCTCGTTCTCGGCGGGGTCGCTCGACGCGACGCAGTCTTCGGGGATGAGGAGGTGGAAGTCGCGCATGTAGGCGTCGCTCGCGGTGAAGAGCACGCAGATGTCGCCGGTCAAGCCGGTGACGACGAGAGTCTTGACTTGCAGGTAGTCGAGCAGGATGTCGAGCGTGGTGGAGAAGAAGCCGGAGTGCTTGGGCTTGAGGACGAAGTAGTCGTCGTCCCCGTCGGGCTTGAGCAGTTCGGCGAGGGGGCGACCGCGCACGTCGTCTTCGAGGCAGTGCTTCAAAAGTTTCTTGAAGTCCGACTGCCAGCGGCCGAAGTTGTCGTTGACGTAGACGACGGGGACTCCCGCCCCCTTCGCGCGGCGCTTCAAATCGGCGAGCCGACGCGCGGCGGGCAGGGCGTGTTCGAGCAGCGCCTCGCCGCTGTCGAATTCGAGATCGTTGATCACGTCGATCAAAAGCAGCGCGACCGCCGCCTTGTCCGGCACGTTGCCGTGCAGGTCTTCGTTCTTCGCCGGAGCCATCGTCTCCCCCCGCCGGATGAGTTTTTCGTGAGACGATGTTACCGGAGAGGCGTGCGCGGCTCAAATCTGACTGCGGCGGCTGCGAAAAAAGAGTTCACCGCAAGAGTCGCAGGGTTAACGCGGAGGGGAAGCAGAGAAAGACGATCTCTTCTCTGCGTTAACCCTGCGACTCCTCCGCGCCTCTGCGGTGAATCTTCCCAACCACGCGTCAGCCGTTCGCGGGCTTGCGCCGGAGTCGCCCGCCGACGAGGACGCCGGCGGCCCCCAGGAACGGGTTGAGCAGCGCGCTCCATTTGGGCTGGATCGCCTTCTGCATCGCCTCCATGTTCGGCACGTTGCCCGCCCGCACCGCGTCCGCGCCGCCCTCCGATCTCTTGGGCACCAGGAAGGCGAAGATCAAGCCCACGACGAGCACCAACGCCGCCAGCGCGAGCGGCGCGCGCCCGCCCCTCGCCAGCGCCGCGCAGGCGTATCCGCCGACGACTGACGCGACGAAGCCGAGCAGGGTGGTCAACGCCAGCCAGAGGATCGACGGTTCATACGAGCTGGGCTTGAACGACGCGTCCGCGCCCAGCAGCAGGTACAGAGCCGTGAAGGCTAGGAAGAGGGACAGTGCAAATACCACGTAGCCCGCGATCACCGCCAGAATGCTTCTCGCCATGGACGTTCTTCTCCTTCGGTTGTTGAGGATGCCAAACTTCTCCTTAAACTCCAACCGACGCGACGCTCCACCCCGCCTACTTCGCCGCCGGGTCGGACTTGAAGACGCCGAACGGGTTCCCCTCGGTGTCCTCGCAGTAGGCGACCCATCCCGCGCCGGGCACGGCGAACTTCGGCATCGTCACCTTGCCGCCGCCCGCCGTGACTCGCTCGCAGTAGGCTTCCACATCAGGCACGCCGAGCGTGTTGACGATGGGAGGGAAGCGTGCGTCGCGGCGCATGATCCCGCCGTTGATGCCCGGCTCTGATTCGTCTCCGGTCGTCATCAGCCAGTAGCTCTGCGCCCCGTCGCCCCAGCGCTGGGTCTTCCAGCCGAACACCTGCTCGTAAAATTTCGTCGCGCGGTCGGGGTCGTCCGCCATGATCTCGAAATGTACCACTCTCGGCATCGTCAGTCTCCTCCTTGCGTGTGTCGGTTAAGGTTGGATCACTTGCGCGCGCGGCGCGCGTGTGAGACGCGCGCCGCGCAACTGGTCGGCGTCAGGCCGGGCGCGCGAGCGTGATGAGCGAGAGGGTCGCGCCCGCCGGGTCGTTGATCAGGCAGAAGCGGCCGACGCCGGGGATGTCTTTCGGCGGAACCCTCACCTTGCCGCCCAGCTCCGCGACGCGACGGGCCGCCGCGTCCACGTCGTCGACCGCGACGTAAGGCGTCCACTGCGAGGGCATGTCGCCGCTCTCCGGCCCGGCCTCGTAGATGCCGCCGACGTGTGCGTCGCCGACGACGATCTCCGTGTACGCGCCCGGCGCGGCGTCGCCCTCCTTCAGTCGCCAGCCGAGCAACTCGGTGTAGAACTTCTTCGCCGCCCCTGCGTCCCTCGTCCCCAGCTCGTTCCAGCAGAACGCGCCGTGGCGAGGCATCTCCTGTCCAGCCATTTTGAGTCTCTCCTTTGGTTGTGAAATTTCAAAGCCGCCGACAGTGTGCGAGGTTCGTTAAATCAAAATCCGTGCGCCACGCGCCGCTACACCTCTCCGAGAGTGAGCGGGCGCGGCCGCCCGCCGTCCACGTCCGTGAAGCCGTACTCCTCGGCCAGCGCCGCCGCCACGAGCACGCGCCCGGACTTCGCCATCACGCCCGCGTCCGAGGCGAGAGCGGCGACCGCGCGGCCGACGAACTGGGGCGATTCGGAGTTGCTCAGGTCTAAGAACGCGGCCGCCTCCAACACCTTCTCGGTTCGCACCAGTCCCGGATAGAGCGAGACGACCGCCACGCCGTGCCCGCGCAACTCGTGCGCCGCGTCGGCCGTCAGCTTGTCCGTCGCGGCCTTCGCCGCGCCGTAGGCCGCGTTGCCGATGTGCTTCTGCGCCGCCCAGAAGGAGATGTTGACGACGAGGCCGGAGCCCTGCGCGACCATCACGCGCGCCGCGTGCTGGCTGGCGACGTAAGAAGCGCGCACGCCGGCCGCGAACATCGCGTCCCAGCGCCACACGGGCTGCTCCCAGAAGGGGAGCGACCAGGTGAACACGCCGTCCACGATCATCTGCTCGTAGCCGCCCCAGACGTTGTTGACCAGCACATCCAGGCGGCGCTGCTCGTCGTCGACGCGGCGAAACGCCGCCCCGACCTGCTCGTCGTCCGTGTGATCGCAGCGGACGGGGATGATTCGCCCGTCAGTCGCGCGAGTCGCGAAAGAGTCTTCGGTGACGGTGCGCCCGGTCGCGTAGACGGTCGCGCCCGCTTCGGCTAACGCGAGCGCCACGCCTTTGCCCACGCCGCGACTCGCGCCCGTGACGACCGCGACTTTCCCGTTCAGCTCCGACATCGTCTCCCTCCGGCGGTCGACAGCCTGACGAGGCGACTTAAAAAAAGGTTCTGACGCGATCTGAAAACCCCTGACCCGTGCGAGGTGAATCAGCGAGGTAAGACTACTGCGAGGGTTAAAAACCGGAAAGCTCTAAGATGAAAGACTGATGAAAATGAGGGGTGAGCCCGCTTGCCCGAAACTCACCCCTCAGCCCGCCCTGGCTCGTTCTTGCGCGTCGCGGCGCGGGTGACCCTCCCCGTGCGCCGCGACGTCCCTCCCGTCAGTGGGCTGCAAGCCACTCACTGAAGACTTGCGACTCTTCCGCTTTGCCCGACCAGCGCGCGCGGTTCTTGCCCGTCAGCGCCATGACCATCGCCTGGTGCTGGCCCGCGCGGTCGCCGAGCCGCTCGAAGTAGTTGTAGAGCCGGTCGATCTTTTGCACCGACTCCCGTGCCGCCTCGACCGTCTTGAAGGACAGCACGTTGCGGAAGAAGCGCGTGTAGATGTTCTGCTCGCGCGCGGTCGTCGTGTAGAGATCGAAGTAGCCCGTCAGGTAGCCGGCCTGCTGTAAGACCTGCGCCACGTAAGAAGGGCGCGCGCCGACCTGCCGGACGATCTGTGCGATGTCGGTCGTGCCGCGCTCGAAGAGCGAGATGATCTGATCCTTCTTCGTGCGCTGCTCTTCCGACTCGTGCTGGTGCTGAGCCGCCTCGCCGCCTTCGCGCACCGCGGGCTCCGCGGCGACCGTGTCGCGCGTCTCCTCGGCGTACTCTAGCTCGAAGGCGAGCGGCTTCTCCTGTATCAACTCTTCCGTAAACATCTTTTTGCTCACCCCCTTGTCGATTGCGGATTTCGGATTGCGGAATGCGGATTCAAGGAACCCGTATCCGTTAGTTCCAATCCGCTGAGTCGTCTCAGCTTTCAAATCCGCAATCCGAAATCCGCATTCCGCATTCCGCTTAACTGGCGCGGCGCATCGGCTGCGCCTGTGCGCCCTGCAAGCTCTTGAGGTGGTCGATGAAGCTCGACGCGGCCTTCTTCGACAGCTCCTCGGTCGTGATGCGCATCACCTGCCGGCACTCCTCATCGGCGTCGACCTGCGCCTCTCTGGCGAGCGCGCGGATCATGCCGAGCTGCTTCGGCGTGACCAGATCGTTCATCGACTTGGCGAGCGGGTCGCGCGGGAAGTCGCCGGGCTGCGGCCCCGCGCCCTGCGTCTCGATCACTTCCGACTCGCGCTGGTACAGCTCGCGCGCGATGCCGAACTTGATGGCGGCGCGTTTCAGCGCGTCGTGCTCCGCCTTCTTGATGCCCGTCTCGTTGTCGGCGGTGCCGGTGCCGACGCCCTCGCGCGTCACGTCGCCGATGGTGATGGCGGCGGTGATGGCGACCATGTCGCCGATCTGGACGATGCCGCGCACCGAGTGCGACCAGGTCGGGGCCACCCGGTCGAGGATGTCGGCGACCGCGTGCCACTCGACGTACTCGACCATGTGCTGGTTGCCGTTGCGATCCCTCCAGCCCTCGCGGCTCTTGATGAGCTTCGGATCGATGGGCTGGCGCAGCACCCGCAGCGTGTTCGCGAACTGCATCGGGACGACCGAGCCGTTGTTCGCCTCGTGCTCCTCGGCGGTGACGAATTCCAAGTCCTCGTTGGACTGCTCGACTGTTGCCTGTTTCCTGTTCATCTCTTCATGCTCCTCTGTGTTTGTGTACGCCGCAAGCGAGCTGAAACCTGAGACTCGCGCGCTCGTGTCACCGTGCGCCTTCGTCTCCGCCTGCTCGCCTTGCTCCCGTTCGAGGCCCGCGCGGGTCGCCGCCTGTGCGGCCTGCGACTCGTCGCGCCTCTCGGATGCGGTGTTGGCTTCTATGTTGGGCGTCTCGTCCCCCTTGCTCTCGTGCCCCGCCGCGCGCGCGACGGGCTGCGGCTGCGGCTGCTTCGTCACGGCTTCCGTGTTGCGCGCCAGCAGCGAATGTTTGACGGCGAGGATGTGCTCGCAGCGGAAGCGCGCGTCCTCGACCGACATCTCTTCGAACTCCAGACAAGAGCAGCGCACCCGGCCCGCCTCGTCGCGCCACACCTCGTAGCTCGCGCGCTTGCCGCGAAGGCTGGGGGTGGTCACGCGGAAGCGGTCGCCCTCGCGGTTGACGAGGCCCATCGCGGCGATCCCCTGCGCGCGCTTGTCGCGCATCATCGCCTTCCTATCCGTCGTCGTCGTGTTAGCAGTCGCGGTTGTCATCGCTCTCGTCCTCCGAAACTTCTCCGTAAACTCTTCGCTACGCCGCGCGCTCGACGGGCATCTCCGCGACCGTCGTCTGCTTCGCGCGCTTCTCGACCTCGGCGGCGCGCTCCAACAGGCGCTGCTCGAGATCGACGACCCTCGCCTCCAGCTCCTCGACGCGCCGCGACTGGCGGTGCACCGTCTTCCAGAGGCTGTCGAATGTCTCCCAGATGTAGTCGCTCGTCATCGTCTCTTCCATCCCCGATGGCTTTAGATGAAGCCCCGTCTGAATCGGTTGTTTCATCCGTGAAACAGTGTACCACCGACCCGCCTCTGTTGCAAGCATAAAACAATATCTTGCGCATAAATTTTTACTGTGCTATGTTCTGGGTTGGAAGGGGGCGCTCCGCCGCCCGACAGGGCATGGCAGGGGCGTCTCGAAGGAGGGGTTAAATGGCACAGAATAAAGGTTTAGTGAACACGGTCGAGCTGGGGCGGGCGATCCGCCGCAAGCGCGAGGAGCTGGGTCTATCCTTGCGGGACGTGGCGGACGAGACGAAGGTCTCCGCCTCGACGCTCTCGCGCATCGAGAACGGCACGGGTAAGCCCGATGCGGACAACATCGCGCGCCTGACGGCGTGGCTGGAGATGCCGGTCGAGCGCATCATGAGCGGGAGAGAGCAGGGCGACGACTCGGCGCAGGCGGTCGTCTACTTCCCGCAGGAGTCGACGCCTTCGATCGTCGAGGCGCACTTGAGAGCCGACCGCAACCTCAACGAGGAGACCGCCCGCGCCCTCTCCGAACTCTTCCGCGTCGCCTACGCGCAGTTCTCCCACCCCGGCGCGACCAACGCCGAGCGCAACAAGCGGAAGTAGCCACGACACAAGTTTCGGTCTGAAGTCTCTTAGGCGCTCGCTTTCAACGAAGCTGAGCGCCTAATTTTCTATATAGGCGGATGTAACTTTACGGATGGAGGCTTTAGGATGGCTCGTGCATTAAAACAACGGGGGTAGTAAATTGATGACTGAAGTCGCAGAGTTTTAACTGAAAGGGTTTAAATGAGCGTCCAGTTTCTACTTAGCGAATACATAGAACAGGCTTTGGCGCTGGCTGAGTACGACAAGCTGGAGGATGAAAGTTTCTCCGGTCGGATCGCGGCATGTCCGGTGAGGTGAGCAAAATGTTAGAGACAATCAAAGCGGTCGTGAGAGACGGCAAGATCGAGTTACTGGAAAACGTCGAAGTGCCGGACGGTACGCGGGCGCTGGTGACGCTGCTGCCGGATGAGGACAGGGAGTTCTGGCTGAACGCGGGCCAGTCATCGTTGGGTAAGGTCTGGGACAACGCGGATGACGATGTCTACGAGAAGCTACTCGAAGGGTGACGTGCTGCTGGTGCGTTACCCCTTCACGGACTTATCCGGCGCGAAGGTCAGACCCGCGGTCGTCGTCGGCGAGTCGCACGTCTCTCAGGATATCTTGATCGTGCCGCTGACGAGTAAGACCGCGTCGTTGCTCGCGGGCGAATTCATCCTCGCGGACTGGGAGGGCACACACCTCCACGTGCCGTCGGCAGTCAAGCGCGGAATCTACACCGTGCATGAAAGTCTCGTCGCCAGGCGCGTGGGCAAGCTCTCCGCCGCCGATTCCCAAACTTTAGAAAGCTCACTGCGGCAATGGCTGGGATTGCCGTAACGAATCTTCAGACATAACAGAAGAGTATTTGATGAAAATAATGTTGCTGGCCTACGTTTTACTCGTCGCCATCATCACATCGGCTTGCGCAGGCAGTGCTGGCAGTCAGAAGGGCGATGCCGCGAATAAGCCCCCAGACTCTCAGGGGGCGAAAAAAGATGAGGGGCGAAGCCTCGAGTTAGAGGTGCGGATCGGGCAGATCGCGGCGGAGGCGAAGGGGCGCGTGGGCGTGGCGGCGGTGGTGTTGGAGACGAGTGAGGCGGTCTCTCTGAACCCGCGCGATCATTTCCCGATGCAGAGCGTCTACAAGCTGCCGATTGCGATGGCGGTGCTGCGGCAGGTTGACGAGGGGAAGTTGAAGCTCGAACAGCGCGTGCGCGTCGAGAAGAGCGATTACTTAAGACAGGGGCAGCACAGTCCGATTCGGGACAAGAATCCGAAGGGCGTCGAGTTGAGCGTCGCGGAGTTAGTACGCTACGCCGTGTCGGAGAGCGACGGCACGGCTTCGGACGTGCTGCTCAAACTCGTCGGCGGGGCGGGCGCGGTCAGTGAATACCTGAAAGGGATTCAGGTGAGCGAGTTGGTCGTCGCTAATTCGGAGAGGGAGATCGGGAGGGACTGGGAGACGCAGTATCGCAACTGGGCATCGCCCGAAGGCGCGACGGCGCTGCTGCGCGCACTTCACGAGCGGCGTGGGCTCTCCGAACAGAGCCAGGCGTTGTTGATGAAAGTCCTGACCGAATCGACACCGGGACCGAATCGTCTGAAAGGACTCCTGCCCGCCGGAACCGCCGTCGCGCACAAGACCGGGACTTCCGGCACGCAGGGCGGCACGACCGCCGCGACCAACGACATCGGACTCCTGACGCTGCCGAACGGCAAGCACGTAGCCCTCGCGGTCTTCGTCTCCGACTCGCCGGCAGACCTGGCGACGCGCGAGGCGGTGATCGCGAAGATCGCACGCGCCGTCTGGGACGCGTGGGGCAGTTAGGATTTACCCCGCACTCGGGGCGGGCGCGAGATAAACGAGCGAGGGGAAGGTTGTTTTGCGGTTCGGCACGATCTACGGCGTGGATTTCAGCGGGGCGCGTCTCGCGGGCAGGAACACCTGGGTGGCCCGGATCGAACGCGTGCGGCGCGGCGCGGGCGGGGCTCCTTACGGGCTGGCGGAGCTGGCGCGGCTCGAAGACCTCTGCGGCACGGCGGAGCGCGCGGCGTCGCTCGCGCACCTCGTCGCTTTGATCTCGGAATCCGAGGGCGCCCTGTGGGCGCTGGACTTCCCGTTCGGGCTCCCGGTCGAAGTCGTCGAAGAGGGCGCGCGCTGGTCGCACCTGTTCGACTTCCTGCGCGCGTGGAACGACGACGACTACGGCGTCGGGCTCGAATGCATCGCCCGCGCCGAAAGACTCGGGCGCGAGAAGCACATCCGGCGTCTGACGGACATCGAGGAGCGCGCGCCCTTCGACCCCTACCACTACCGCATCATCTACCAGACCTTCTACGGGATGCGCGACGTGCTCAAACCCCTCCGCCGCCGGAGAGAGACCGCCATCCTGCCGTTCCAGTACCGGCGGCTCGCGGGCGCGCGCCGCGTCCTCGTCGAAGCCTGCCCCGCCTCGACGCTGAAGCGCCTCGCGCTCCCGCACCAGAACTACAAGCAGCCCGAGGGCGGCGCGCTCACGCGCAAGCGCCTCCGCACGCGCCGCGCGATCCTCGAAGGTCTCTCGGCGCACGTCCTCATCGACGACGCGCAGCGCCGACGCATCATGCGCAACGGCGGCGGCGACGCGTTAGACGCCGTGCTCGCCGCCGTCGGCGCGGCGCGCGCGTGGCGGGAGACGGATCACGAGAACGTCGCGCGCCACCGACGCTACCCGCGCGAGGGCCGCCTCTACGTCTGAGGGCCGCGCCGCGGCTCAGTCCTTAGACGACCTGATGAGGAGCACCGGCAGGACGAGGGCGACGAACAGGACGGCCCCGAACATCGCGAGGGTTGTGCCCTTCTGCGGACTCGCCCTCTTGCCCGTGAAGAGGTTGAGGCCGCCGTAGCCCTCGCGCACCTTCTCCGTGAACTCGTAGCGCACCGTGATGAGTTCTTTCAGGTCAACTTCGGCCACGTCGAAATCTTCCGGGCCGACGCGCGACACGGTTCCGTGCAGGTCGTCGCCGTTCTTGAGGAAGACCGTGATCCGGCGGCCGACGCCGACCTTGCTGACGACGCGCTTGAGTTTTTCGACCCGCTTGGCGGCGTCCTTCTGCTGTTTCGTCGGCTCGCTCCTCGCGGCCGCGGCTTTCCCGTCGCCCGCGGCCTGCGCCCGCGCGAGCGCGGGGCGCGTCTGAGTCAGGAGCAGGGAGAGTGCGAGTAAAAGTGTCAGGTGTGTGCGTCGCATTCGGGACTCCTCGCGTTTGAGATTTCCGCCGCGGCTTTCTTGCGGCGTCAGGCTTGATCGCGAGCAGTGCAACAACGATGCCGTCGCTTCCGGCGCGCATTCAACCGCGAAAATCAGCCGGTCGCTCGCGTCTGAAACACTGCGGGCGCAGTAAAAATGCGACTCCTGAGCCTAAGCGGCGCGAGAAAAGCCGGCAATCGCGAGGGTCAAAAAACCGGCGGGGAAGGTATAATCCGGACATGGACACGGAGCTGCTGCCGCCGACGTTCAAGGGCCGCCACTACGAGGTGCGCGCGCTGGGCCTGCGCGACTTCGCCGGCCTGCGCCGCGACGACGAGCCGCTCGACCCTTTCGCGCTAGCGCACTACGCGAAGCTGCTCGTCGTGGACTTCGATCAGATCGAGGGCCTGTCGGAAGAGGCGCGCGAACATCTGCTCGGCCTCGGCACGAACTCCTGGTCGGGCGGGACTTGCTCGCGCCCGCTGCCGAACGGGTGGCGCGTCGTGATCCTGAACCCCCGCCACGGCCCGGCGCGCAACAACGCGACGCTGATGGAGGAGGTCTGCCACGTCTTCCTCGGCCACAAGGCGAACCGCCTGAGCATCATCGCGCAGAACAAGCAGGGCAAGACGGTCGCGCGCGACTACAACGAGGCGGACGAGGAGGCGGCTTACTCCGTCGGGGCGGCCGCGCTCGTCCCCTACGCGGGCCTGCGGCGTTTAGCGCGGGCGGGCAAAAGCTCGGCAGAGATCGCGCGCCACTTCAACGTCAGCCGCGAGCTCGTCGAGTACCGCCTGAAGGTCTCGCGACTGTGGTCGGAGTACCGCGAGCGGCAGGAACAGGTCATCGCCGCGCGCTACGCCGCCGGCGTCGCGGAACGCGGCGCGAAGAACGATGCTCGACACACGGGCGACGCGGGCGCGACTGACAACGGCGCGCACGCGCCGACGCAGCCCCGCCACGCTTCGCCGCGCGCACGCGGCAACGGCAGACATGACAGAGCCCGCTGACACGCCGCCCGCGCGCGAGGGCGGACTCGAACGACTGCTCGCCCTGCGCGACGAGATCAAACGCGCCATCGACTACCGCACATTCTTCCTGCGCTACTGCCCCGACCCCGTCCGCCCCTCCGGCTCGCGCTTCCACGCGCTCTGCCCCATCCCCTCGCACGGTCACACGGGGAAGGGCAGCCCGAGTCTTTCGGTCGACACCTCGCGCGGTCTCTTCCAGTGCTTCTCGCGGGGCGAGGGCGGCGACGCCTTCAAGTTCTACGAGCTGATGCACGGCGTCTCTTTCGCCGAAGCCGTGCGCGGGATGGCGCGCGAGCTGGGAATCGGCGCGACGAGGCGGGAGCCGCCGCTGGCGGTGCGCGCCGCGCCCGACGAGGGCGACGAGGGCGTCGCCGACGAAGAGCCACTCCCGCAGGAGAGAGTCGAGGCGATCTGCGAAAAGTTTTTAACGGTCTGCCGCGCGGAGGAGCAGACCGAAGGGTTGAGCTACCTCGCGCGCCGCGGCATCGACGCGCGCACCGTCCGCCGCGCCTGCGTCACATACTTCCCGCGCCGCGCCTACCGCCGCGTCATGCGCCGGATGCTCGACGCGTTCCCGGCTGAGGAGTTGGAGCGCAGCGGCCTCTTCAACCGCCGCGCGCACCTCACCTTCTACCGCCACCGCCTGCTCTTCCCGTTTCTCGTCGACGGGCGCGCGGCCTATTTGCAGGCGCGCACGACCGCCGCGGGCGTCGAGCCGCGCTGGCACAACATGCGCGGCAGCGTCCCCGCGCTCTACAACGCCGACGCGCTGGCAGAACTTCCGAGCGGCGCGGTCGTTTACCTCGTCGAAGGCTTCACCGACACGCTGACGCTCCAGACGCACGAGTTCGCGGCGGTCGGCCTGGTCGGCGCGGGCGGGCTCAAGGCCGAATGGCTCGCGCCGCTCGCGCGCTTCCGCGTCGTCGCCGCGCTCGACCCCGACGCGGCGGGTCGCCGCGCCGCCGAGCGCTACGAGGAGCTGTTCGCCGCGCGCGGGATGCGCCTCGCGCGCCTCGCGCTCCCCTCGGACGTGAACGACTTCTTCCGACACCACCCGGCGGCGGCGGTCGAGTTCAGCCTGCTGACCGAGGCGGCGCTGGAATAAATGCTGTCCGTTGTCCGTAGTCAGTTGTTTGCATCATCTTCGGCGGCGAGTTACTCAGCCACATGCAACGGACAACGGACAACGGACAACTGACTACGGACGGATTATTGACCACGGACAACTGACAGTTTTCGGTTATAATCTCTGTTCGGATTCGTTATGAGTGAGAACGTCAAAATCGCGAAGCCTTCGGCTAACCTGACCGTCGTCGATAAGCTCCGGCTGTTGCTGGACATCACGAAGAAGATCAGCCGGTCGCTCGACGTGGAAGAGGTCGTCAACCTCGTCATGGACAAGCTCGACCAGCTCCTGCCCTACGATGCGGCGGGCATCTACGTCGTCGAGTGCGAGCCGGGGGCGGACGGCAAGTGTACGCCGAGCGCGCTGAAGCGCTTCAGCAAGACCGCCGTGCGCGGCTACGACATCGAGGAGATGGGCGAGCTGCACCTGAAGGTCGGCGAGGGCCTGATCGGCCACGTGGCGAAGACGGGCGAGCCCCTGATCGTCTCGGACGTGCTCAAGGACGCGCGCTACTTCAACGCGCGCGCGGCGACGCGCTCCGAGATGGTCGCGCCGATCATCTCGAACGAGGAGGTCCTCGGCGTCTTCGACCTCGAATCCGACGAGGTGGACGCCTACGACGCGGACGACCTGGAAGTGCTAATGCTGCTCGCCTCGCAGGTCGCGATCATCCTGGAGAAGGCGATGCTCTACGAGCACTCGATGGAGCGCAAGCGGCTCCAGGCCCAACTCGAAGTCGCGCGCCACGTCCAACTGGAGCTGCTGCCGGCGAGCGATCCGCAGCTCGAAGGCTTCGACATCAGCGCCTACAACTTCTCGACCGAGGAGGTCTCCGGCGACTACTACGACTTCGTCCAGATATACGACGACCACCTCGGCCTCGTCATCGCCGACGTGTCCGGGAAGGGCGTGCCCGCCGCCCTGCTGATGGCGTTCCTGCGCGCCTCCTTGCGCGCCGCCATCCACATCGGCTACGCGCCGAACATCTCGATGGCGAAGGTCAACTACCTGCTCTGGGAGTCCATCGAGAGCAACCAGTTCGTGACCGCCTTCTACGGCGCGCTCGACGCCACGAACAAGACGCTGGCTTACGCCAACGCCGGTCACAACCCGCCGCTTTTGATGAGCGCCGACGGCACGGCGCGCTTCATCGAGCGCGGCGGCATCCCCCTGGGGATGTTCCGCGACACCCGCTACTACGAATACTACCTGCCCGTCGAGTCGGGGCAGACGCTCGTGCTCTACACGGACGGCGCGACCGAGGCCGGGAGCACCGAAGGCTGCGAGTTCGGGCGCGACCGGCTCGAAGAGAAGGTGCGCGTGGGGAGGCACCTCGGGGCGAAAGAGTTGATCAAATTCCTCCACAGTGCGATACTCGAATGGACGGGCGGGCGCGGGTCTTCGGACGACGTGACGTTCGTCGTCGTCAAAGCCCTCTAGCTAAGAGGGAAGGGCGGGATCGATCCTCAGTCGAATCAAACCCCGCCCCGCGGAAAATAAGCCTAAAATTGAAAGGTCAGTGAGCCGTCTCGTGGCTGTGCGCGTAGTCGCCGCCGGGCGCGACCGCCGCGCGGTAGTGGCCGAAGTGGAACTCGGCGCGGTCGCTCTCGAAGGCGTACACGTCAAAGCCGTAGGCGTCGAAGTACGCCGCCAGGTCTTCGGACGAGCGGAGGAAAAGCTGGGAAGAGTAGCCCGCGTCCTCGCGAATCTCCAGCAGGCGCTCGACGACTTCCAGCGGCGCGAACACCCTCACCGGGTCCCTGTAAGTTGCCATCGCCGTAGTGCCCCCTTCTTGGAATCTCCCTCGCGACGCCTCCCCCGAACCGCGAGAGTCAGCGTCCGACGGCTGATAGGATGTACGCCGGAGCGGGCGCGTTGGTTTGCAGTTCTCCTCCCATTTCCGTCCCAGGTATTACGAAACTTTGCCGACGCCTTACGCCGGAACTCTCCGAACCGACCTGAGCCGCTTCGCACGCTCCACTCACCGCCGCGGGCGCGGCGGGCGCAGAAAAGAGCTGTCTTCTGCGTTAACCCCGCGCCCGCCGCGCCCGCGGCGGTGAACCTCAACCCACCATACCTCTAACCAGAAGCACAGCGAGACCTTCCCAGCCATGAGCACACAGACACACCCTACCGCAACCGTCGAGATGCCGCCGCCTCAGCCGGAGGTCGCGCCGCTCAACTTCGTCAACGTCCTGCGCGCGATGCTCGCCGTCTCCGACAAGGTGAGCGATCTCATCTTCTCGCCCGGCCGCCCGCCGCAGGTCGAACTCTCCGGCAAGCTCCAGCCCGTCGCCGTCCCCGGTCTCGATAAGCTCACCGCGGGGCACACCGCCGGGATCGCCAAGCTGATCGTCAACCAGCAGAAGGGCGCCGCCGAGATTCTGGAGAAGAACGGCGCGGCCGACGCCTCCTTCAGCGTCCCAGGCTTCTGCCGCTTCCGCGTCAACGTCTTCACGCAGCGCGGCACGCACGCCATCGTCATGCGCGTCATCCCCTTCCGCCCGCCCACCTTCGACGACTTCGACCTGCCCCAGCAGCTCCGCCAGATCTGCGACCTCAAGACGGGGCTCGTCCTCGTCACAGGCCCGACCGGCTCCGGCAAGTCTTCGACGCTCGCCGCCGTCATCGATCTCATCAACGAGTCGAAGCACTACCACGTCATCACCATCGAAGACCCCATCGAGTTCCTGCACCAGCACAAGAACTGCACCGTCCACCAGCGGGAGCTTCACTCTGACACGCCCACCTTCGCGCTCGCCCTGCGCGCGGCTCTGCGCCAGGCCCCCAAAGTGATCCTCGTCGGCGAGATGCGCGACCGCGAGACCATCGAGATCGCCCTGGAGGCGGCCGAGACCGGCCACCTCGTGCTCTCCACGCTGCACACCATCGACGCCTCCAAAACCGTCGACCGCATCATCGGCGTCTTCCCCAAGAACGAGGAGCGCGCCATCCGCGCCCGCCTCGCCAACACCTTCCGCTACATCGTCTCGCAGCGCCTCGTCCCGCGCGCCGACGGG